>JACVCL010000019.1 GCA_016742075.1 Phycisphaerales bacterium | reverse complement strand
GGGATGGGTTGTTCGAGGGAAACTCGGGAGGGTGGGCGGAGGTACGGAGCCCCGGAGCACTCCGGGGCCGCTGTCTTAATACCGCGCTTATGCCCCGCCGCCCGTCGCTTACGCCGCGTTGATCGACCCGGGCGGGCCGTGCCGCGATGCTGTGGGGCGTATGAGTGCCTTTGCCGCGTCTTCCAACGTGCCCGTGTCATCGTCGGCCTCCGTGATCCGCGAGGCCGGTGGGTCGCCCGCCTCTGGATCCCCGCGCCCCCCACGCCCGACGGGCTCGCCACGGGGAAGCGGTGAGCGCGGGGGGCGGGGGAGCGGGATCTTTGATGCCGCGATCGTCCGTCCCGCGATCGGCTCGGCCTTCGCCAAGCTCGACCCGCGGGTGCAGCTCCGCAACCCGGTGATGTTCGTGGTTTGGGTCGTGAGCGTGCTGACGACGGCGCTCGCGGTGGCGGGGTACGCGGGGAGCGGTGAGGCGGGCGGGTACTCGCCGACGCTCGTGCTCGTGATCGCGCTGTGGCTTTGGTTCACCGTGCTCTTCGCGAACTTCGCCGAGGCGATGGCCGAGGGGCGCGGCAAGGCGCAGGCGGCATCGCTTCGCAAGAGCAAGCGGGATGTGCAGGCGAGGAAGATAGGCATTGGGCATTGGGCACCGGGCACCGGTGAACGACAGAGGGCGACGGACATCGCGGCGCTGAAGACCGAGACGGTCTCCGGCGCGATGCTCCGCACCGGCGACATCGTGCTCGTGCAGGCCGGTGACACGATCCCCGGCGACGGCGAGGTCGTCGAAGGTGTCGCGAGCGTAAATGAGTCCGCGGTCACTGGCGAGTCCGCCCCGGTCATCCGCGAAGCCGGCGGCGACCGCTCCAGCGTCGTCGGCGGCACGCAGGTGCTCAGCGACTGGTTGATCGTCCGCATCGCGAGTGACCCGGGCTCGTCGTTCCTGGACCGCATGATCGCGATGGTCGAGGGGGCGAAGCGGCAGAAGACGCCCAACGAGATCGCGCTGGACATCCTGCTGGCGAAGCTCACGATCATCTTCCTGCTGGCGTGCGTGACGCTGCTGCCGTACTCGATCTACGCGGTGGCGCTGGCAAGAGAGCGCAACGCTGCCTCCACCGCCGCACCGATCACGGTCACGGTCCTGATCGCCCTGCTGGTGTGCCTGATCCCCACGACCATCGGCGGGCTGCTCTCCGCCATCCGCATCGCGGGGATGGACCGTCTGGTGCAGGCCAACGTGATCGCGACGAGCGGCCGGGCCGTCGAGGCAGCCGGCGACGTCGATGTGCTGCTGCTGGACAAGACCGGCACGATCACCTTCGGAAACCGCATGGCCTCGGCGTTCTACCCCGTCGAAGGCACGACCGCCGAGCAGCTCGCAGACGCGGCGCAATTGTCGTCGCTGGCCGACGAGACTCCCGAGGGACGCTCGATCGTCGTGCTCGCCAAGCAGAAGCACGGTATCCGCGAGCGCGACATGCACACGCTGGGGTTCGACGGTGCGGGGGGGAAGCCCGCTTCGTTCGTCCCCTTCACCGCGAACACCAGGATGAGCGGCGTCGACTTGCCGGTCTCCACGCAGCACCCGCAGGGACGCCAGATTCGCAAGGGCTCCGCCGACGCGATCGAGGCGTACGTTTCGCGCATGGGCGGCACGCCCAGCGCGCAGGCCCGCGAGATCGTGAACGAAGTCTCCACACGCGGCAGCACGCCGCTGGTTGTTGCCGATGGTAAGGGCAAGACGCTCGGCGTCATTGAGCTCAAGGACATCGTCAAGGGCGGCATCGCCGAGCGCTTCGCCGAGCTCCGCCGCATGGGCATCACAACGGTCATGATCACGGGCGACAACCCCGTCACCGCCGCCGCGATCGCGGCTGAAGCCGGTGTCGACGACTTCCTGGCACAGGCGACGCCCGAGGCCAAGCTCCGGCTTATCCGTGAGTACCAGCAAGGCGGCCGGCTGGTCGCCATGACCGGCGACGGCACCAACGACGCTCCCGCGCTCGCGCAGGCCGATGTTGCCGTCGCGATGAACTCAGGTACCCAGGCCGCCAAAGAGGCGGGCAACATGGTTGACCTCGACAGCAACCCCACCAAGCTCATCGAGATCGTCCGCATCGGCAAGCAGTTGCTCATGACGCGGGGTTCGCTCACGACCTTCAGCATCGCCAACGACGTCGCCAAGTACTTCGCCATCATCCCCGCGGCCTTCGCGAGCACATACCCGCAGCTCAACGCGCTCAACATCATGCGCCTCAACCCGGCGACGGCGATCCTCTCCAGCGTCATCTTCAACGCGCTCATCATCGTCGTGCTCATCCCTCTCGCCCTCCGTGGTGTCAAGTACCGCCCTGTCGAGGCCAGCCGCCTGCTCGCCCACAACCTGCTCGTGTACGGGGTGGGCGGGCTCATCGTGCCGTTCATCGGGATCAAGCTCGTCGACATGCTCGTGAACCTGTTGCCCGTGTGGAGTTGAACCATGCCCGCTCACTCGTCCATCATCCGGCCCGCGCTCGTGCTCTTCGCGATTCTCTCAATGATCACCGGAGTCATCTACCCGCTCGGCATCACCGGTATCGCGCAGGTCGCCTTCGCCGACAAAGCGAATGGCTCGATCGTCAACAGCACCGAGGGCAAGCCGATCGGCTCGGCCCTGATCGGCCAGGAGTTCGGTACCTCCGACCTCGGGGCCGCACCCGCCTTGGCCAAGTGGTTCTGGGGCCGGCCCAGCGCCACGAGCCCCGTGCCGTACACCGCGCTCAACCTCGACAGGGGCACCGGCTCATGCGGCAGCAATCTCGCCCCAACCAATCCCGCGCTCCTTGAGAACGCGAAAGCCCGACTCGCCGCACTCGACGCGGCGGATGCGAGCGTCGGCGTCGTGCGAGTCCACTCGGGCACTCTGAGCCGCAACACCCAGGTACCTGTAGACCTCGTCACCTCCTCCGCGAGCGGTCTGGACCCGCACATCTCGCCCGCCGCGGCGGAGTACCAGGTGCTTCGTGTCGCCAGAGCTCGCGGCATGGACGAGGACAAGGTGCGGACGCTCATGCGCCAGTGCACCGAGAACCGCACGCTCGGCGTGCTTGGCGAGCCGGTCGTCAACGTGCTCGCCCTCAACCGCGCCCTCGAAGACGCTCGGAGATAGCAGACGACGTACCACAATACGATTCATCGCGCATGCCCCCGAACGAGCCAACCCCGACGCCGCAGACACCCGACGAGGTTCTCGATCGGTTCAAGCGTGACCAGCGGGCCGCGGGTCAATCGGCATCGGGCGGGAACTCCGAGCAGCCTCGCGGCCACCTGAAGATCTTCTTCGGCATGGCTCCCGGCGTCGGCAAGACCTACGCCATGCTCGCGGCAGCGCAACGCATGGCGGCCCAAGGCGTCGATGTGGCCGCGGGTGTCGTCGAGACACACGGCCGGGCCGAGACGGAGCAGATGCTGCTTGGGCTCGACATTCTGCCTCGCGTCAAGATCGAGTACCAGGGGCGCACGCTGCAGGAGTTCGATGTCGACGCTGCGATCCGGCGGAGGCCGGACGTCGTGCTGGTCGACGAGCTGGCGCACTCGAACATACCCGGGACGCCATCGGGCCGAGCAAAGCGATGGCAAGACGTGGAGGCGTGTCTCGCTGCCGGCGTAAACGTCTACACCACGCTCAACGTCCAGCACCTTGAGTCGATCAACGATGTCGTCGCTCAGATAACCGGCGTGAAGGTGAACGAAACGGTGCCCGATCGGGTCTTCGACGAGGCCGACGAGATCGAACTGGTGGACTTGCCGCCGAATGCTCTGCACGAGCGGCTCAAGGCGGGCAAGGTCTACCTCGGGGAGCACGCACTCCGCGCCGTCGATCCGAGCGACGGGTTCTTCAGGAAGGGGAACCTGCTCGCCCTCCGCGAGCTCGCGCTCCGGCGGACCGCCGCGTGGGTCGACTCGGACCTGAGGCGGTACAAGCAGGATCGCGGCATCCGCGCGGTCTGGGCGGCGGGTGAGCGAATCGTCGTCGCCGTGAGCCCGAGTCCGATGTCGGGAAAGCTGATCCGTGCGGCCAAGCGCATGGCGGCGGGCCTGCACGCGGAGCTGATCGCGGTGTATATCGAGACACCCCGCACGGCGAACCTGTCTGCGGACGACCGCGGACGCCTGGACGCGAACCTTCGGCTTGCTGAGTCGCTGGGAGCGACCACGCAGACGCTCGCCGGCGAGAACGCGGCGAGGGAGCTCATCGCCTTCGCTCGCTCTCGAAACGTCGGGAAGATCGTCGTAGGCAAGACCGAGCGTCCACGCTGGCGGGAGGTGTTCTTCGGCTCGTTTATCGACAACCTCATTCGCGAGAGCGCCGAACTCGACATCTACGTCGTACGAGGCGACGACGCCGCTGCCAACCTGTCGCCGCCTGCTCGCGGATCGGCAGAGCGGGTGCTCGGTTCGCCCGGACCGCTGAGCCGCGTCGCGGGCGATCTCGCGGCATCCACGCTCCTGATCGCGGCATGCTCGCTCCTGGCGCTCGCCTTGTACCGACCGCCGGATCTGTCGGAAGAGGCTCTCCTCTTGCTGGCGGGTGTCGTTGTCGCGGCGTTGTGGTTCGGCCGCATCGCCGCCGTCCTCGCGAGCGTGCTGGCCGTGCTGTCTTTCAATTACTTCTTCACCGAGCCGCGGTTTACGCTGAACGTGAACGACTCCGGCTACCTGATCACCTTCGTGGTAATGCTCGCGGTCGGCCTGCTTGTCGGTACGTTGGCGGCGACGGCACGCGAGCAGCGGCTGCGAGCATGGTCGCGAGAGAAGTCCACCGCTTCGCAGCACGCGCTCTCGCGCGAACTCGCCGCGGCACGCGACGCCCGCGAAGTTGCCGCGGTCGTCGCGAGACACGCCCACAACCTTCTTCAATCGGATGTCGTGGTATGTGGCCCGGTTCCGGCCCAACGATCGACCGTGCAGAGCGTTGCTCGATCGCTCGTTGTCCTCGGAGCTGCCGGCGCCTCCGGCCCTGACTGGTTCGGGGGCAACGCCGAGCAGGAGGTCCGTGAACGCAGCGTCGCCCAGTGGGCATTCGATCACGCCAGCGCGGCCGGTCGGGGGACATCGACCTTGCCTTCGGCTTGCGGCCGCTACGTGCCGCTTGTGGGCAGTCGTGGCACGGCGGGCGTGCTCGGTCTGCGAGTCGGTGGGGCCGAGACGCTCGACGCCCAGCAACTCGCGACGCTGGATGCGCTGGCATCGCAGGCCGCTTCCGCCCTTGAGCGTGTGACGCTCTCGGAATCTGAGCAGGCCGCTCGGATCAACGCCGAGCGCGAGCGGCTCCGCAGCGCGCTGCTGAGCTCCGTCTCGCACGACCTCCGCACGCCGCTGGCCAGCATCACGGGCGCCGCGAGCACGCTCCAGCAGTCGGACCTCCACGCCGATGTGGGGGGGCGAGAGGCTCAAGATCGGGTCGGCATCGACGCGAGTACGCGCGCGGACCTGCTTCGTACGATCGTTGACGAGTCCGCTCGCCTGAACGACATCATCGCGAATCTGGTCTTCGCCACTCGCTTGGAGTCCGGCGCGGTCGATCTTCGGCGAGAGTGGACCACGGTCGAGGAAGTTGTCGGGGCCGGGCTTGCCCGCCACCGCGACAGCCTCGCCAGTCGGCCGTTCCGCGCGCACGTTCCTGGCGACCTACCCATGCTTCGGGTGGACAACGCCATGCTCCCGCAGGTGGTCCACAACCTCGTCGAGAACGCGCTCCGCTACACACCACCTGGCACAGCGCTCGGCCTGTCCGCGTGGACGAGCGAGACGAGCGTGGTCGTCAAAGTGTGGGATGAGGGGGCAGGTCTCGCGGAGGACGAGGCGTCAAAGGTCTTCGAGCGTTTCTACCGCGGCCGTGCCAGCAAGTTGGGCAACGGGCACATGAACACGAGCACCTCCTCCGGCATGGGACTTGGACTGACGATCTGCGAAGGCATCATCCGAGCCCACGGCGGACGCATCTGGGCCGAACCGAACACCCCACGGGGCGTGGCGTTCCTCTTTTCGCTTCCCATCGACCTCCCGCAGCCATCGCTGCCAGTCGGGGAGCGTCTGAT
The DNA here is from genome assembly GCA_016742075.1 of Phycisphaerales bacterium. GTDB lineage: Bacteria > Planctomycetota > Phycisphaerae > Phycisphaerales > UBA1924 > JACVCL01. The sequence continues at coordinate 24,786 of JACVCL010000019.1, read as the reverse complement.
CGACGAGCCGCAAGAAGCACCGCCGCGAGAATCCCCGACCGACACATCGCCGGAGGATGCACCATGAACGACCCTGCGCATCAGCCGCGCCCGGCGCGAGCGCAGTCGCTCCAGGCGGCTCAGCCTGCCCACATGCCGCTCGTCCTGGTCATCGAAGACGAGGAGCCGATCCGCCGCTTCCTGCGTGCCACCCTCGAGGCGAACCACTACCGAGTGAAAGAAGCGGGCACCGCACGCGAAGGTACGTTGCTGGCGGTGACCACCTATCCCGACGTCATCTTGCTGGACTTAGGTCTTCCCGACAACGACGGGCTCAACGTCACCCGCTCGATCCGCAAGGAGTCGCGAACACCGATCGTGGTCCTCTCGGCCCGTGGCCAAGAGAGCGACAAGGTCGCCGCGCTTGATGCCGGGGCCGACGACTACCTCACCAAGCCCTTCGGCGTGGGCGAGCTGCTCGCCCGTCTCCGCGTCGCGCTCCGGCACTCCTCCACCGCCCCGGGGCCCGATGCTGGGCGAGGCACCGAGCTCGCGCCCTACCAGACCACCCTCGGCGGCCGGACGCTCCGGATCGACCTGTCGGCACGCCTCGTCCACGTCACCGACGCCGCGCCGGGTCAAGCGGGAGCCGAACGCCGCGAGGCCCGCCTCACCCCGATGGAGTTCAAGCTCCTCGCGTTCTTGGTGCGGCACGCGGGCAAGGTGCTCACCCACCAGATGATCCTCAAGGAGGTCTGGGGTCCGCAGCACGCCAGCGACGTGCAGTACCTCCGGGTGTACGCAGGAGAGCTTCGCAAGAAGCTCGAGGTCGATCCAGCCCAGCCTCGATTCATCGTCACCGAGCCGGGAGTGGGCTACAGACTGGCTGAAGCGAATAGGTAGGGCCTCAAGCGCCCGCCACTCTGCGTCACTCGTGCCAAGGCCTTTGGCCCTGCTGCAGATGTGCGACATGCCTCCGCGAAACAAGCTCTGTCTCCACAGGCGGCTGTTCCCGTAGGCGTTTCGAGACCGGTCCGCCCCCCCCCCCGGGGGCGGCGCAGTCTCACCGCCGCCGACGCCGCGCCGCCATCACCCCGCCGACCGCCAGCAGCCCAACGGCGCCGGGCGTCGGGATCGGGCGGGTCCAGAGCATCGCCTCGATCGCGCCGGTCGTGCCGTTGAAGGCCAAACCAGCGACATAGGTGTTCATGCCATCGCTCGACATGGCGTAGGCCTCGCTCTCGGTGTAGTGCGAGGGAAGGAACGCGTGCAGGTTGACCAGCGAAGCCGCTGAGCCGCTCCACAACGCCGCCCGCTGGCCGCCGGACGTCGAAATCCAGCCGACCTGCTCAACGCCGTCGGTCGCAAACGCCGCGGAACTGAACGCGGCCGCGGGGTGCAGATCGACCATCGAAGCCGCCGAGCCGCTCCACAGCGACGCCCGGAACCCGCTCGCCGTGCTCAGATAGCCAACCTGCCGCCCGCCGCCGGCACCATAAGCGTACGAAAAGGACGCCGAGGGGTGGTGCAGGTCGACCCAGGAGGCAGCGGTGCCCGTCCACAGGCTGGCGCGACCGACCCCGCCCACCTCGGCGTAGCCCACCTGCTGCGTGGAGTCGCCGCCCAGCACGGATGAGTTGGCCGCGCCCCCGGGGCTCAGGTCGGCCCAGGAGCCCGCCGTGCCGCTCCAGATGCTCGCCCGCAGCACGCCGCCAATTCGGGCCACTCCGGCCTGGCTGGAGCCGGAGACCACGGTGACGAGAGACAGGTTGGCCCCGGCGGGGTGCAGGTCGGTGAACGAGGCCGCCGTGCCGCTCCACAGGGCCGCGCGCTGGACCGCGCCGACGAACACGTGGCCCCCCTGCTGGGTGGCGGAGATCGCGGCGACATAGGAACTCGTCGCGACCGCCGGGTGCAGGTCGGTCCACGAACCGGCGGTGGCGTTCCAAAGGCTGGCGCGGCTCACGCCTCCCACACGGGCGTCCCCGGCCTGCATCGACCCGCTCGCGGCATAGGCGCCCGACTGCGCCCCGCCCGCGGGGTGCAGGCTGGTGGTCGTCCACGATGCCCGCGCGGTGCTCGCCAGGGCCAGAGCGCCGGTGACGGCCGCAATCGCGGCCACGCTGATGAACGACTTCACGGACATGTCTCTCTCCTCGGGCTTTCGCCCGCTTCTTTCGTAAGACTCCGTCCCCGACGTTGAATGAACTCAGTCTAGGGCCGGGGGGCGAGGGTACTGGGGCTCCGGGGCACGATCAGCGGCGCCGCCGCGCGGCCATCATGCCGCCGACGGCCAGCAGTGCGGCACTCGATGGACCGGGGATCGCTGACACTCGGAAACCGATATAGTCGGCCTCGAATCCCGCGCCGGCGTCGATGCCGGCATCAGACCGCGTGAAGACGTTGTTGAAACCGAACGCGCCGCCGCGAATCCCGCGGAACCCGGCAGCGGGAGACGTTTCGTTCCATTCAAACACGTTCCCTGCAAGGTCAAATGCTCCGGAGAATGCGGGCGCGTAGCTCCCCGCGGCGACCGTGTTGCCGACGACGTTGTCATAGTTGGCCTGCGCGGTCGTGATCGAGTTTCCAGACGTGGGATAAAGCCAGTAACTGTCGGCGTCGCCACCCTGGCTCGCGGGCTGGAAGTACGCGGCCTTATACCACTCGTTTTCGCTCGTGACGGCCCAGCGCCAGCCCGCGTTGCGCACAGCGGCGTTGATGCCGGACGCCAGCGTGTACGCGCCGTCCTCGGTGGTCGATGCCGTCGCCCCGCCGGTGGGTTGTCCGTTGTGCAGCCAGTTCGCGAAACGCACGGCGTCGCCGAAGGAGACGAAGTTGACGGGGTTGTTGGCCCGCCCGCTGATCGTCGTGTAGGTGTACGCCCCGGCGGAGCCGGACCGAGTGATCCCACCGAAGGTTCCGGCCATGCTCGGGTTGTAGAGGCTGTTGGGATCTGACGCGGCCACCGCGTTCAAGAAGGCGGTGTACTGCGCGTTCGTTACTTCCGTGGTGCCGATGTTGTACGTGTAGCCTACCGAGCCGTACACACTGCCCGTAAGCGGGTCCGCCGCGTTACCGGGGTTTCCGATCGGCACGGTGGGGATGGTGATGGAGGCCGACGCGATGGGCGCGACCAGTCCAGTCACGACGGCGAGCGCGGCCACACTGACGGAGGACTTCGCGGACATATCTCTCTCCTCGGGCTTTCGCCCGCTGTCATCGCAAGACGACATTGAATAAGTCGGTTCTGTGCGGGAGCAGTTAGCTCAAGGGGTGCGATCAGCGCCGCCGGCGCATCGCCATCACGCCGCCCAAGCCCAGCACGGCCGCGGCACCGGGCGAGGGGATGGTCCAGAGCAGGGCTTCGTTGCGGTTGGTCGTCGTGTTGAAGCCGAAGCCCGTGACGTAAGTGAAGGATCCGTCTCTGGCGATTCCCCGCGCCTCGCTCGACGAGAATCCGGCGGGCAGGAACGTATGGAGGTCAACCCAAGACGCACTGCTGCCGCTCCACACGCTGGCGCGACGCTGGCCGCCGAACAAGGCATACCCCGCCTGCTGCGTGCCGCTGATGGCGAAAGCTACAGACCCCGTTGATCCGGCCGGGTGGAGATCAACCCAGGAGGCGGCGGTGCCGGTCCAGAGACTGGCGCGGGAACCGCTACCCTGGAAAAAGGCATATCCCACCTGCTGCGAGCCGCTCGCGCCGAAAGCCTCTGACGCCGTCGATCCGCTGGGATTGAGATCGACCCACGAAGCGGCAGTGCCGCTCCACAGGCTCGCGCGGCGCCCGCTGCTCGGGATGAAGGCATACCCCGCCTGCTGCGTGCCGGTCGTGGCGTAAGCGATAGACTCCTGTGAGAGGGCTTGGATGGGATCGAGATTGACAAACGAGGCCGCTGTGCCGGTCCACAAGGCGGCGCGAAACGCGCCGTTGATACGGGCAAAACCAACCTGCTGCGTGCCGCTCACAGCCAACGCGGTCGACTGCGTGCCTGAGGCGTGCAAGTCGACCCACGAGGCTGCTGTTCCGCTCCACAGGCTTGCGCGTCGCTGACTTCCGATGATGGCATACCCCGCCTGCTGCGTGCCGCTCGTACCGAACGCCTCGGACTGAGAGGCTGCGGCGGGGTGGAGACTATTCCATGACGCAGCCGTACTGTTCCACACGGTCGCGCGCTGCGCGCCGTCCCCGACGATGTGATACCCCGCCTGCTGCGTGCCGCTGGTGGCGTAGGCGACCGACTCCGTCGATCCCGCGGGGTTCAGGTTGGTGACCGTCCACGATGCCCGCGCGGTGCTCGCCAGGGCCAGAGCGCTGGTGACGGCCACGAACGCGGCCACGCCGATGGACGACTTCATAGACATGGTTCTTCTCCGGAGGTCTCGCGCAGGCTTCCGCCCACGTAGCAACGACCACGGCCGCACAGCCGCGGGGTGGACCCAATACAAGGTACTCCGCCCCACTGCTTTGTCAAAGCAAGCTCCATGAAGAATTGGTGCGGTCAAGACGGTTTGGTGTGAAGATGGGGGACCCGCAGCCAACGCACATCGCCTCCGCGGCCCGCATCACCGCCCCGAGCGGCCTCTCCGACGGGCCCGGCAACGCCCCATCCGCGCCGAGCAACCAAGGCTCGGCGGGGTAGTTCACCGGGCAGCCCTCCCGCGGCGAAACCCGCGAGCCGGCGGGGGTTGGGTGGTGATGGCACGCGAATGTGGCACGATGCGGAGTGCGAACTCACCCTATTTCCCATTTACATATGGGCAATTGATCATCACGTGAGGGCTTGCACGCGGGCAATTCTGGGGTACTCTTCGAGCCGCGTGGCGGCCGCAGACGTGGTGGCCACGCCGTTCGGTCTTCCGAGGAGAGAGACATGTCGATTCATCGTCTCGTCGCCGCGCTCGCGGCCGGGGTGTTGTCAGCATCCGTCGCCCACGCGCAGTGGAGCGTCACCTTCCTGAATCCGGATGGTGCATCCAGTTCGGTTGCGTCGGGTGTGTGGGGCACGCAGCAAGTCGGGTCGGCCCGTTTCGGCACTTCGACGAGTCGCGCGGCGATCTGGTCCGGGACGGCGGCCTCGTGGGCGGACCTGACCCCGGCCGACGCGTCCCAGGCGCGGGCGAACGCGACCAACGGCGTGCAGCAGGTCGGGCAGGTGGGGTTCGACGGCGTGCTCCGCGCAGCTCTGTGGAGTGGGACGGCCGCTTCGTGGGTGGACCTCAATCCGGCGGGGTCCACTCGCTCCGAAGCGCTGGCGATCTCCGGTTCGCAGCAGGTGGGCAACGCGAGAATTGATGGCGTCACCCGGGCATCGCTGTGGAGCGGGACAGCGGCGTCGTGGGTAGACCTCAGCCCCGCCGGGGCCACGGTCTCGAACGCGCTGGCCATCTCCGGATCGCAGCAGGCCGGGAGTGCGAGCATCGGCGGCGTGAGCCGCGCGGGTCTCTGGAGCGGGACGGCCGCGTCGTGGGTCGATCTTCACCCCTCGGGGGCACTCCAATCGGGCGCGAGGGCCATTGACGGAGCGCAGCAGGCCGGCTTTGCGGTCTTCGACGGCCTGCCGCGCGCCAGCCTGTGGACCGGGACGGCGGTGTCTTGGGTCGACCTCAACCCCGCCGGGGCCGAACGCAGCGAGGTGCTCGGCGCCTTCGCTGGCCAGCAAGTGGGCTATGCCAACTTCTCGCTCGGCCGGCGTGCCGCGCTCTGGAGCGGCACTGCCGGGTCTTACTTCGACCTTGCGGGTCTGCTCCCCTCGGGATGGGGCGAGTCCGTCGCCACTGGTATCTGGTCCGATGGCATGACGACCTCCATCACCGGATGGGGCGTCGATCCGATCAGCGGCGAGCAGCACGCGCTGCTGTGGACGTACGTGATTCCTTCTCCCGGCGCGGCCGCGCTGCTGGGGATGGCGGGCCTGCTCGCCGCGCGGCGTCGTCGGTGAGGCGCCGCAGCACGGAGCCTCGATCGACATCAGTTCATCACGGCCCCGGCGCACGCTCCGGCCGCGGGCTTCTCGGCCTGAGGTGTTTCTGTCTGTCCCATCCCAACGGGCCTCGTAAGCCCGCATCGAAATGGAGAGTGTCTCGTGAAGACTCGGTGCATCTCTGCTGGTATCGCGTGCATCGCGGCCGTCGCGGTCGGCGCCGTCGCCCAGGCGGACGTGGTCATCACGTTCACCGAAGACGTCAGCCTCAGCACCACGACCATCCGCGCCGTGGGAAGCCTGGACACCAGCCCCTTTACCAGCTCGCAGTACTTCGAGGGCCTTGGAAGCGGGGCGTTCGTGAGAGCGTCGTGGGGCTGGGTCAACATCGGTCCGATGTTCCGTCCGCGGATTCAGTACTTCTTCCCGGCTGGCACGATTCCGACGCTCGGCGCGTCCGGGTCGTTCGCGTCCGGTTCATTCCTGGGGCCGGACGTGTTCGGGATCGCGGCTTTCCAGAGCACATCCCCCGGTGATCCCGCCCGGGTCGTCCTTGCGGCGGACTACGCCTCCGGATCGATGTTCAACGCGGCGGCGGTCTACGGCGGGACGTTCGCCACGCTCGGCATCGTTCCCGGTGCGTATGTCGCGACCCTGCCCGGCGATCAGTCGTTGACGTATCAGTTCATCACGATTCCGGCTCCGGGCGCGGCGGCCATGCTGGCCTTTGGCGGCGTGTTGGCCGCCCGCCGGCGTCGCTGAGTCGTTCCCCATTCGCCTCGGAGATTCGCTTCAAACGCCACGGCCCGGGCGCACGCTCGGGCCGTGACTGTTCATGCACGTCGTGCTGGATCAGTTCACCATCACCGCCGCCATTGGCCCGCCAACCGCCGCAAGCGGCAGATCCGGCAGGCTGGCCACCGTCCCCGCTTCTCCTTGCCACATCGAGCGTGCGGTCGGTCACAACGTTGGCCGTCAGGCTCGGATCGTTGGGCCGCTTGCCGGCATGCGCCATGCGCCGGGGCGTGTCGGCCGGTGCGGGCGAGTTCCCAAGAGAGAAGATCGTTCACCGTGCCGCACGTCGTTGAAGTCCGGCGAGATGCGGCCGATCGGCCCGGGCCCGGGGCAGCATCGCCCGGTCTGTCTCGCGCCCACGGAGTTCACGCTTCTGGCGTGTGCCGGCAGGCCTTCGTTCAAGGTGCTGACCCAACTCACGATCCTCACAAGGCCAGGGGCCCGCAGCCCACCAGCGACGCGACGCTGACGATGCTCGCGACGAGTCGCGGGCCGAATGTGAACAACGCCTACGGCACCCTGACCGAGGCCGGGAGCACGCTGCTCTCGGTCGCTTCGTTCAGTCTCACGAGCGGCTCCGTCCAGATCTACGCCGGCCGCGTCTACCAGCTGGAACTGGTCGCGCAGAGCTACTCCTCCGACCGATCATTCATCTACGCCGAGCTCGGCGACCCGGTGCCCGCCCCGACCGGGGCGCTGGTTCTCGCCGCGGCGGGCGTGTTCGCCGCCCGTCGCCGCCGCTGACCGGTCCGGCCCTCGCCGCCCGCCACCGCCCCGGTCAGGCCGAGAACGTTCCGGTTCGGATGTCAATCCCGATCCGGAGCCGACAGCCACACCAAGGGCGGGCGCCGCCCCCGGCCGACGCTCGCTCGACCACCCGATGGTGTGCGCCCGTGCGCGCGGCCCGCCTGACGCCACCACGTCCGATTCCCCGACCAGCGGGCGTGCGATCACAACACGGTCACCACCACGCTCCCGACCTTGCGGCCGCTGTCCACCCGCCGGTGCGCTTCGACGATCCTCCGCAGCGGGAATGAACTGTCGATGACCGGCCTGAGGTGGCCGGCCTCCGCGAGCCGCATGAGGAGCACAAGATCGGCCTTGTTCGCAGACACGACGGCCCCCCGCACGCGCCGGCCCCCGACCAAGCCGGTCCACACAATCTGGCACAGCTCGGTCAACCCCATGAGCACCGCAAGAAACTGCCCGTGCGGCTTCAGCACGGCCTTGCACTCCCTGAACGATGTGGCGCCGACCGTGTCCAGCACCACGTCATAAACGGGCCCGCCCGCGCGGAAATCCTCCTTCGACCTGTCGAGGACCGCCGCGGCACCAAGCGAACGCACAACGCCCACGTTCGCGCCGCCGCACACGCCCGTCACGTGCGCGCCCAGATACCCCGCCAGTTGCACGGCGGCAACGCCGATCGCCCCCGAAGCTCCGATCACCAGCACGCGCTGGCCGGGCTTGACGCCGGCCATATCGCGCAGGTACCGCAGCGCCACCATCGCCCCGAACGGTATCGCCACCGCCTGATCGAAGGGCAGACTCTCCGGCACACGCGTCAGCGCCGAGTCCTCGCGCACACACACCAGTTCCGCGTGAGTCCCCATCCCGATGCCCGTCACCGCGACCACCCGATCACCGGGGCCAAACGCCGTGACCCTCGCGCCCACCCGCTCGACAACCCCGGCACACTCGGTCCCCAGCACCCGGGTGCGCGGCCCGCGCACGCCCAGCACCAGCGGCGCGAGCAGCCTGAATATCGGCGCGGGCATGGCCCGGGCACGCACCCGCCAGTCCGCGGTCGTCACCGTGGTGGCGTGCACCCGGATCAGCACCTCCGACGGACCGGGGCTCGGATCCGGCACCTCGGCGATACGCACCACCTCCGGCGGACCATACTTCGTGCACACCGCGGCGAGCATGCCCGAGTGTAGGTGCCAGCGAGCGGCCCTCACGCACCGGCAAGAACGCGGGCCGACGACTTCCGACCTCGCCGGGCGCCGATCACTCTCGCCCGGGGTTCCGCAGGCACCCTGAGCCGGCGAGATTCACCGGTGTACGATGCCCGCATGGCACTCATCATCGGTGTCGCGATCGCGATGGCCACCGCCGCCTTCGGCCGGCTCGTCGGGTTCGAACGCGACCGCGCCTTCTACGCCACTGTGCTCGCCGTTCTGGCAACCTACTACGGCCTGTTCGCGGTGATGGGCGGCTCCACACGCGCGATACTGATCGAGTCTTCGGTCATCGCCGTGTTCCTGTCGCTCTCCGCCCTCGGGTTCAGGACAAGTCAGTGGCTGATCGTCGCCGGATTGGCAGGCCACGGCGTCTTCGACCTCCTCCACGGCCACTTCATCGCCAATCCGGGCGTGCCCGAGTGGTGGCCCCAGTTCTGCCTCGGGTACGACGTCGCCGCCGCCGCGTATCTCGCGTGGTTGATCATGGCCCGCCGCGCCCGGAACTAAACCCCGCCACCCCTCTCGCCGGAAGCCTCGAGCACCCCGCCGACAATCGTCGCCCGACGTGCCAGGATCCGCCGACATCGCACGATGACCCAAGCGGCTTCTCGCCGGCCGACCTCGCCTTCGGGCCTATCGAATCGGCCGGCTCCGGCGAGCCGCACGCCCGGGCACCCGTTCAGTCCTTCCAGGCGTACCACCGGAGCCGCGCCGGGGCGCCCGCCGTTGGCGTAGTACACCGCCATCCGGATCACATAGAGATAGTTCCTGCTCGTCGCGTGCTGTTCCGCCGCGTTGGCCCGCTCAAGCTTCCGGAACAGCCGCTCCGGATCGGCATGCCGCAGGTCCGACAGGCCCTTCACACCCATGCGCGCAAAGTCGCGCACGAACGTCGCCCCGATGCCGGGAATCTCTCGCAGCGTGCTCCGCTGGGCCATCGGTCCACTCTAGTTCCCAGGTCCCTCCGGCCCACCATCCCAACCCATCCGCGCCGGCAACCACCGCGCCGCCGCCCCACGCTCGGGGCCGATAAGTCGCGTCGCCGGGACGCCACCCCAACTTCTCATCGCAGCCCCACCCAACCCGTCTTCGCCCAGATTCCCAACCGCCCACTCCCTCAATCGTCCAATTCGCACCCCAGCGCCCGCAGAACGCTTGACATCCGGTCGCCCGCGAGGCACAGTTACCCGTCGGAACACGTCCGCAGACGCCCCGGCGTCCTGCAGCCCGCGATTGTTCGGGCCGTCGAAGGGCGGCCGGAGGGAGCGCCATGTCACCCAAATCCGTCGTATTGGTCGCCGCGCTCGCAGGTCTCTGCGGCTCGGGCAGTGCCAATGCCAGCGTCGTCCGCCAGATCGTTACCAACTCGATCACCGGCAGCGACGGCAACGACATCATTCTCGGCGACTACCTCGCCGGACCTCAGGTCGGCCCGGTTTCGCAAGGGCCCGACGGCACCACGCTCCCCTGGAGCGCGGGCGCCTCGTCCCTCGCCCCCCCAACAGCCGGCACGTTCACCAACCCGCTCTTTCAGATCGGCAACCCCACCGAAAACCCGTTCTTCAACGCCGCATCGCTGCGCCTCAGCTTCGGCGGCCTCTCCTCGGTGTTCACCTGGCCCACCGGCCAGCCCGTGGACCTCGACTTCACCGTGACATTCCTCCTGAGCGACGCCGCCAACCCCTCGGCCACCCCGCTCGCGGTTCTCGCGGCCAAGGGCAAGGGCGACAAGAAGCCACCGCCGCCGCCCCCGCCCCCGCCGACGCCCACCGGTGGCAGTGGTGATGACATCCTCCTCGGCGACTACGTCATCAGTTTCAACCCGAACCAGCCGTTCACGAACCCCAACGGCTCGCCGATCGCTGCTCAGTACGCGTTCCGGACCGGCTCGCAGTCGTCGTGGTCCGGCATCAGCGTCATCCCCAGCCCCAGCGCGGCCGCGATGCTCGCCATCGGCGGCCTTCTCTCGTGGCGCCGTCGGCGCTGACCTCCCGTACTTCCGCCCGCGCCGCCTCGTCCCGTCACCCCGACGGTTCACCGATGAACCGCGCTGGCGCGCCCGCGTTCGGCCGCTACATCGGCATCGATTACTCCGGCGCCAAGACCCCCACCTCGGGCCTCCCCGGGCTCCGCGTCTACAAGGCCGCACCCGACACCCCGCCGGCCGAGGTGCGGCCGCCCCCGGGCCGGACCAGGCACTGGACCCGCCGCGGCGTCGCCGAGTGGCTCGCCGCCCGCCTCGCCGAAGGTGCCCCCGCCCTCGTCGGCATCGACCACGGCTTCTCCTTCCCCCTCCAGTACTTCGAGCACCACCGCCTGCCGCGGAACTGGCCCGCCTTCCTCGATGACTTTCACCTCCACTGGCCCACCGACGGCGACCGCACGACCGTCGACCTCGTGCGCTCCGGCACCCTCGGCCGCGGCCCCGAGCGCCTCGGCGACCGCGCCTGGAAACGCCTGACCGAACGCCGCGCCGGCGGCGCCAAGTCGGTCTTTCACTTCGACGTCCAGGGATCGGTCGCCAAGTCCACACACGCCGGACTCCCGTGGCTCTTGCACATCCGCCGCCGACGCTCCGACCGCGTGCACATCTGGCCCTTCGACGGCTGGACCCCGCCCGCCCGACGGTCGGTCATCGCCGAGGTCTACCCCTCGCTCTGGAGCCGCGGCCTCCCCCGGGCCCGCCGCACCCCCGACCAGCACGACGCCCGAAGCGTCGCGCACTGGCTCCGGCAAACCGACCTCGAAGGCCGCATCGCCGAGTACTTCGCGCCGGCCCTCTCCGAATCCGATCGCGCGCTGGCCGCCATCGAGGGCTGGATCCTCGGCGTCAGGTGATCACCGCCACGAGCGCCCCCCTCCCCCACCCACCCCGACGACCCCGCGACCCGGCGTCGGCTCAGCCAAACCTGCGCAGCCCGATCCGCACCTCGAGGTAAAGCCCTCGCCGCGGTGGCTATCTTGCCAAGGTTGCCACCGACCCGCCGATTCTCCCGCGCCTTGGGCGCACCAATTCTGGACAGTGCCCCAACGCCGGTGTACATTCCAGTGGCTCGGAATCAGGGAGTCAGTCCGTCAGCCAGAGTTCCGCCCCGCCCCCACGGCCACCAGGCCAGGCCGCGGTGCACTTGGAGAGTGTCACATGACCTCCCGTCGCTCATCACGTGGGTTGGCCGCCATCGCGCTCCTCTGGTCGTGCGTCTCCGCCGCGCACGCCGTCGACGTCCCGACCGTCCCCATCAACCTCCCCAACAACCCCGCCGACCCCCTCACCGGCCTTGGCTCGGTGAGCGCCCCGTACCGAATCGGAACCACCGAGGTCACCAACAGCCAGTACGCCGCGTTCCTGAACGCCGTCGCGGCGTCCGACCCTAACGGTCTCTACAACACCAACATGGCCGTCTCGATCGGCGGCATCACCCGCTCCGGATCGCCGGGGTCGTACGTCTACGCCGTCGCCACCGGGCGAGAGAACTTCCCGGTCAACTTCGTGAACTTCTGGGATTGTGCCCGCTTCGCCAACTGGCTCCACAATGGCCAGCCCACCGGCCCGCAGAACAACAGCACCACCGAGGACGGCGCCTACACCCTCACCCCCAACGACATCGTCGCCAACTCCGTCACCCGCAACGCCGGCTGGCGCTGGGCCGTCGCCAGCGAGAACGAGTGGTACAAGGCCGCCTACTACCAGCCCGCCGGACAGGGCGGAGACTCCGACAACTACTGGGCCTACCCCACCGCCAGCAACTCCATCGCCCCCACCGACGCCAACTACCGCGACAGCGGCTTCGGCGTGCCGCGCCCCGTCAAGTCCTACTCCTCCAACTTCTTCGGCACCTTCGACATGGCCGGCAACGTCGGCGAGATCACCGACACCATCTTCACCCCCATCCCCGGCTCATCCTTCAGGCTCACCCGCGGCGGCGGATACCCCACCAGCAGCACCGAGCTCAGCGCCGGCTCCCCGCCTGTGCAGCTCCTGCCCACCAGCGAAGGGCCGTTCTTTGGCTTCCGCGTGGTCCAGATCCCTTCGCCCCCGTCGATGGGCCTCCTCGCCCTCGCGGGCCTGCTGGCCGCCCGCCGCCGCCGCTGAACGCCGCGGCCGAATGCCCGCCATGACCGTCACCGTCCGCGATTGGATCGCCGAGCAGGACGCCCCGCTGCGGCCCCTGCTCCGCAAGGCCCGCGCGCTCGTCCGCCGGCACGCCCCCGGGGCCACCGAAACCGTGTACCCGGGCTGGAACGCCCTCGGCTTCCGCACCGATCATCTGTGCTGCGTCGTCTACCCGTTCCGCGGCGGCGTGAAAATCGCCTTCGAGCGCGGCGACGAATTCCACGACCCCGCCCGCCTCCTCCAGAAGACCGGCAAGCGGATGATGTTCGTCATGGTCCACGCCGCATCCGATCTCTCGCCAGAGGTCGGCCTCCTGATCAGGCAGGCCGCGTCTCTCGAGCGGTAGGCCGCCCGCCCCGGCCCGTCACCCTCCCGCCGGCGCAGCCCCGCCCCGCCGCACGAACGCCGCACGCTTGTTCGTGTAATCGATCACCACCACGAACGGCCGCAGCAGTTCCGCCCCGATGTTCCCCGCCCGGTCGGCGTCGGCGAACACCCCCTTCTTCTCGATCGCGAAACTCGCCGGCATGTTCTCGTGCCTCACCCCCCCGAGCTCGAACCAGCCGATCGTCCCCGCCTTCGCGCTCACGAAGCCGCCGACCCCACCGAGCTTCGCATCCCGCACCTCGCGACCCTCCAGCAGCTTCATCGTCCGCACCGCCGGCTCGTGGAACGTCACATGCCCGTTGGCCCCGGTGTCGAGCCGGAACATCCCCTCCCGCCCGCCCCCGTTCCCCTCGAACCGCGCCTTCACCGCAGGCACCCGCCCCTCGACCGACAGCTCGGTCCACGCCCCCTCCGCCAGCGCGTAGCCCGCCGGCGCAAACAGCGACACACGCGGCTCACCAATCCCCCCTCCGGCCTCCCCCAACGCCGCGCCAACGTCGATCTCCGCCACGCACCGCGCCAGCACGCCGTAACCGATCACCCCCGACACCTCCTCCCCCAGGTGCGGCGTCAGGAACGACAGGTCGGTCTCCATCACCACGTGATCCTTCAGCGTCAGCGGTCCCACCCGCAGCGCCGCGGCACGGAACAGCTTCGAACTCCGCTTCGAGCCGCCCACGCCCACCGCGTCAACCTCCCCCGCCGACGACATCCCGAGCTCCTCGGCCCGCCCCGTCAGGCTCTTCGACACCACGCACACCCCCGCGCCCGTGTCGAAGATAAACCATCCCGCATCCCGCCCGTTCACCTCCACCTTCACCAGCAGCTGCCCCGTCTTCGAGCGTTTCACCTCCAGCGCCGAAGGCCGCGCCGCGTCGAAACTCGCCTGGGGCTGCGCCATCAGCGCCGCAGCCCCGCCCAGCCGCGCCGCCACAACCGCCGTCAGGCACCACTTCATCACCATGCTCCTTCCGGCTCCGCCGGCATGCTCTCGGGCCCCATCGCGGGCCCATCGTCGCCGCTCCGGCGCAGGCACGAACCCGACCGGAAGCCGACGGCTCCATCCTTGGGCCCCCGACCCCTCGCATTTCACCCGACCTGACATCTCCCCAACCGCCTCCCCTCCAACCCGCTTCCCCCCGGCCCGCCGAGCCTCGCACGGCCAACCCTCAGCCCGCACCACCGCCCCCGCTCCATCGCATCAGACCCGCCCCGCGACTCTCGTCATCCCCACATTCGCGCGGTATCGCTGCTCCCTGAGCGCCCAAGTGACGACATGCGCCGCTTTTCTCTTGCTTCCCCCCGCCGCGTCCGTACGCTTCACCCGTGGGGACGATCCGGGACCAAACTCTCGCCGACGCGCGCGAACACCTCCGCGATCTGGTCGCGCGCCTCCAGGCCGCCACCGACCGGCGTCAGATCCGCCGGCTCGCCGAGGCCATACTCAAGATCCAGCTCCCCCGGCCCGCCGCCAAAGACAAGGCCCGCGGGAACTCCCGCGGGCCTTGCGTGGCGGATATCGAGGTCAGAGAGAGGCCGGGGCGGCATGCCCCGGATCGGTCACGCGGCCTTGGCCTGCGGGACAGCACCCGTCGAGGCCGCCGGCTTCACCCGCTTGCGGCCCACGGTCCGCTGGTCGGCCGCGGCACGACGGGCGGGGTTCTCGCTCATCGTCTCAACAAGCTCGAAGGGGCTGCCGGCCCACAGGTCGGCGCCGATCTCCTCGGCCAGGCCCTCGGCCCGGTTGAACACGCCGCCGCCCACCACGATCTGGATACGGTCGCACGCCCCGATCTCCCGCAGCTGGTCGATCAGCGACCGGATCCCCGGAAGGTCCGACGGCGCCGAGGCGAACATCAGCAGCACGTCGGGCCGGTTCTCCTGAACCGTCGCCAGGATCTCGTCGGTCGCGATGCCCCCGCCCGCGTAGCTGATCGTGTACCCCGAAGCCTCCAGCAGGTCGGTGGCCATCTGCCCGCCCAGCTCGTCGGCGTCGGTCGGGCCGCAGAACGCGAACACCGTCTTCCCGTTGGCCGACTGACGAGTGAAGCGCGACGCCGCCTGGTCGGTCAGCGTCCGAAGCAGACGCGTCGCCAGGTGGTGCGCCAGCGTGGTCAACTGGTCCTGCCGGTACAGCCGGTCCACCATCTCGTAGGTGGGCCAGAACACCTCGGCGACGACCGTCTCAGGGCTCAGACCCTTCGACTGCGCCTGATCGATGATCCGACGGCTGGCGGTCCGGTCGCCGTTGATGAGCGCCTCGAAGAGCGGCTCGACGAACTGATCTGCGGCCATGAGCGTGGGCTCCGTGCATTGAGCGGGACGTTCAGGCCTCCGGCCGAGTCGCCCGTGCGGGGGTGGTGGTCTGGCCCGCGGCGTCCGCCGGGGCCGGGACATCGATGCGTGCCCCGCATGAATCGGGATCACGCCGCCCGATGCGTGAAGCAAGCCCGAAGCCTCCGCGACAGGCCCCGATCCCGCCCAGATCCGCATCTGCCGTATGCCAAAGCCGATATTCTCGGACGTCGTTCCGCCGGCCTACCGGTTCTCGGACCACCACCGGGCCCGTCTGCACCGGTCGCGCCGCCCGCGACGGCTCAACGACCCTCCGGCATCGCCGTGATCCGCACGTCCATCGTCGGGCCCGGCGGGTTCAGCTTGTGCTCGAGCACGGTCCGCCGGATCTCCAGCAGCAGCGCCTCGCGCACGGCTCCGAACCGCGGCGTCTGCGCCGACACCGCCACGGCCCACGTCTGCGTGGGCGCCAGTTCCGTCATCGCCACGCCCGGCGCGGGCTCGGGGAGCGCGCCCGCCGTGGAGGCGATCACCCGGTTCGCCGCCGCGGCGAACGCCGACCGCGCCGTCTCGGGATCGGCCGCGCCCGACACCGGCACGTTCACCGACACGCGCCGGTACGGGTGGTGCGTCTGGTTCTCGATCACCCCGCTGAAGATCGCGCCGTTGGGCACGATGATCCGCCGGTTGTCGCCCGTGTCCAGGTTGGTGGAAAACAGATCGATCCCGTCCACCACGCCCGCCTGCCCCGCCACGATCACCGAGTCGCCGATCTTGAACGGCCGGAAGATCATCAGCAGCACGCCCGACGCCAGGTTCCCCAGGTTCCCCTGCAAAGCCAGGCCGATCGCCAGCCCGGCCGCGCCGATCAGGGCCGCGAAGCCCGTGATGGGCAGGCCGATCGTCCCCGCGCACGTGATGACCGCGAAGATCAGGATGGACCACTTGGCCAGATTCCCGAAGAACTTCGCCAGCGTCAGGTCGACGTGGGCCCGCGTGAACCCCTTGATCACCATCCGCCGCACCCACCGGGCCAGCACCCACGCGACAAAGAACAGCACCAGCGCCCCGACCACCGACGGTCCGTGGTTGATCGCGAAGTTCCCCGTCGCCTCCGCCCACTTCGAGACCGTCTCCACGGGCCTCGTGGCCAGTTCCTCGGCGGCCTTCTTCACGTCGGGCACGGCGGGGGCCCCCGTCGCGCCGGCGGCCCCGGGGTCGGCCGCGGCGAGCAGCACGTTCATCATCGGCATCTCCTTGCACAGCGCGCCGAGCAAGGTAGGCCCCGCCACCGCCGCCGGCAACAGCCCGCCGCCGTCAGGCCCCCGGCTTGTCGGCGCGGTACGCCACGCAGACGCCGAAGGTCATCGCCCTCTGCCGCACCGACGCGAACCCCGCCGCCCGCAGCGCCCGCTCCATCTCCTCGCGCGTCAGGAATGTCTCGACCGACCGCGGGAGGTAGCGGTAGGCCCCGCTCCGATCGCCGCTGATCAGCGTCGCCGTCAGCGGCATCACCCGCTTGGTGTACAGCCCGTTGATCCACCGCACCGGGGCCAGGCGGGGCTCGGCGAACTCGAGCACGATCAGCCGCCCGCCGGGCGCCAGCACCCGGAAAAACTCCGCCAGCGCCCGCTCGGGCCTCTGCACATTGCGGATCCCGAACGCGATCGACACCACGTCGAACCGGCCGTCGGGGAATGGCAGGTTCTGCGCGTCGGCCTCGAGGTACTCGATCACCCGTCCGCGCTTGGCCCGCGCGATGTCGAGCATCTGGGGCGTGAAATCGGCCCCGATCACCTCGGCCGGCCCGGCGTCGGCGAAGGCGCGGGTCAGGTCGCCCGTGCCGCAGGCGACGTCCAGCACCCGGTCGGCCGGACGGACCCCCGCCATCCGCACCGCCGCCCGCCTCCACGCCTGGTCGCGCCAGAACGAGTGCAGCCGGTTGTTGAGGTCGTAGCGGTGCGCGATCGCCGCGAACATTCTCCGCACCTTCTCGGGCTTGCCCGCGTCGGCATGGGGGTTCCCGGCCAGTTCGGGCTCGGTCCAGGCGGGGGGCGGGTTGGAGGCATCGGCAGGCGTCATGAAGGGGGCAACTGTAGTTCGCGGCCCGGCGGGCATCCGATGCCGCCGACGCCGCCCCCGCCGGTACGATCTTGCGGGGGCGTGCCACGCCCCGCCCATTCGGAGGACACCGCCATGCCCGCGCGCCCCGCCCGCCCGCTCGCCCGCCGCGTCTCGTCGCTCGCCCTTGCCGCCGCGATGGCCGGGGCCGGCGGCGCCCTGTCGGGCTGCAAGACCAACGCCGCCACCGGCCGCTCGATCCTCTCGACCATGAGCCTTCAGGAGCAGGTCTCGCTCGGCGAGCAGGCCCGGCCCCAGATGCTGCAGGAGTTCGGCGGCGAGGTGCCCAGCCCCGAGCTGCGGGCCTACGTCGAGGACGTCGGCCGCCGGATGCTGCCGCACATCGAGGGCGAGTACCGCGACCTGCCCTGGACATTCACCCTGCTCAACTCGCCGGTGATCAACGCCTTCGCGCTGCCGGGCGGAAAGGTGTTCATGAGCCGGGGCCTGGCCGAGAAGCTCACCAACGAGGCGCAGCTCGCCGGCGTGCTGGGGCATGAGATCGGCCACGTGACGGCCGAGCACACCAACGAGCGCTTCAGCCAGGCCACGGTGGCCCAGGTGGCCGGCGGGCTCATCGGCGCCGCCGCGGGCGCCGCGGGCAGCCAGGCCGTCACCGAGGCCGCGGGGCTGGTCGTCAACGTCGGCGGGCAGCTGGTGCTTCTGAAGTACAGCCGCGGCCAGGAGATCGAGGCCGACTACCTGGGCATGCGCTACATGAGCCGCGCCGGCTGGAACCCGCTGGGGCAGCAGCAGGTGATGGAGATCCTCGCCCGCGAGTCGCAGGGCCCGCGCCAGCCCGAGATGTTCGCCACGCACCCCGACCCCGCGTCGCGCGTCGACATCATCCGCAAGCGCCTGGCCGGCCCCGAGTTCCGCGACACGCAGCTCAACGCCGACCGCTTCGCCACGGGCGAAGACACCTACCGCGCGCGCTTCCTCGACGTGGCCCGGCGGCTGCCGCCGGCGCCGCGGCCCAAGCAGGCCTCGGCGGAGATCGACTGGAACAACCCGCTGCAGTGGTGCGGGGTCTGCCGTGCCAGCGCCGGGCTCGACGCCGCGCCCGAAACCCATGCGCACGGCTACGCCGCGGCCGGTCGGGGCGCCGGGCTCACGCCGCGGTGACGAACGCCGGCCCGGTCAGGCCTGGGGCGGCGGGGAGGCCGTGTGGTGATCGGGTTGGGGGTCGGGTTGGGGGGCCGGCTCCTCATCGCCGCCGGGCGGGGTGACCGCCGCGGCGATGAGCTTGTCGCCGTCTTTGAGATTCACCACGCGCACGCCCTGCGTGTTGCGCCCGATGCGGCTGATGCCCGCCACGGCGGTGCGCACGAGCATGCCCGACTGGGTGACGAAGACCACGCCCTCGTCGGGCTTGACGGCCTTGACGGTGACGACGCGCCCGTTGCGCTCGGTGGTGCGGATGTCGATGCGGCCCTTGCCGCCGCGCGACTGGATGCGGAGCTCCTCCCGGCCGCCCTCGCCCTCGCCGTGCACGAGGTACTCGGCCATATCGGTGCGCTTGCCGTAGCCGTTCTCGGTGACGGTGAGCAGATCGACCTCGGGGTGGACGCTGGAGGCCGCGTCGCTCTCGTCGCGCATCTCGACGCGGACGACGCCGACGACACGGTCGGTCTCCTCGAGCTCGATGCCCTTGACGCCCGCGGCGTTGCGGCCCATGGCGCGGGCGTCGGACTCTTTGAAACGGATCGACATGCCGCCGGCGGTGGCCAGCAGCACGTGGTCGTTGCCCGAGGTGCTGACGACGCCGATGAGCGAGTCGCCGTCGTTGAGGTCGATGGCGATGATGCCGGCCTTGTTGACGTTCTGGTAGAGCTTGAGGCTCGAGCGCTTGACCTTGCCCTGGGCGGTGGCGAAGACCAGGTAGTCCTCGCCGCGCTCGAAGTCGGCGATGGGGAGGAAGCTCACGGCGCGCTCGCCGCGGACGGCGGGGCGGCCCTCGGCCTCGGCCTCGCCGGGGCGGAGGTCGACGAGGTTGACGATCGAGCGGCCCTTGCTGGTGCGGCCCATCTCGGGGATCTCGTAGACCTTGATCTTGTAGATGCGGCCCTGGTCGGTGAAGACGAGCAGGTCGTCGTGGGTGGAGGCGACAAGGATGTGCTCGATGAAGTCGTTCTCGTTGGCGTCGGCGGCGATGATGCCGCGGCCGCCGCGGTTCTGCTCGCGGTAGGTGCTCAGGGGCGTGCGCTTGACCCAGCCGGCGTGGCTGATGGTGACGGCGCAGTCGTGCTCCTGGATGAGGGCCTCGATGTTGATGTCGGTCTCCGCCTCTTCGATGCGGGTGCGGCGGGGCGAGTCGTAGCGGGCGGCCATCTCGGCGCAGTCGGCCTTGATGATGCCCAGCACGAGCTTGCGGTCGGCGAGGATGGCCTCGTAGCCCTCGATCTCGTCGACGAGCTTGCGGTAGTCGGAGACGAGCTTGTCGATCTCGAGGCCGACGAGCTGGATGAGGCGCATGGCGCCGATGGCCTCGGCCTGCACGCGGGTGAGCAGCACGCCGCCGGCGGGGTCGCCGGCGCGGACGGCGGCCATGAGGCGGGCGGGGATCTTGGGGGCCTGCGGGTGCGACGGGGCGATGGTGAACCGGCGCGCGGCCAGGCGCGAGATGGCCTCCTCGCGGGTCTTGCAGGCGCGGATGATGCGGATAACCTCGTCGATGTCGCAGACGGCGTAGATGAGGCCCTCGAGCACGTGGGCACGCTTCTGGGCCTCGTGCAGCAGGAATCGGGTGCGCCGCTCGATGACGTCGATGCGGTGGTCGACGTAGCAGCGGAGCAGCTCCTTGAGCGAGAGGGTCCGCGGCTGGCGGTTGACCAGCGCGATGTTCATGATCGAGAGCGTGTCCTGCAGCGGCGTGAACTGGTAGAGCTGGTTCTCGACGACGGCGGGGTCGGCGCCGCGCTTGAGCTCGCAGACGATGCGCGTCTGGGCGTCGCGGCCGGACTCGTTGCGGACGTCGGAGATGTCCTTGATCTTGTCATCGTTCACGGCGTCGGCGATGCGCTCGACGAGCGTGCGCTGGCCCAGCTGGTAGGGGATGGTGTCGATGACCAGCTGCTGGCGGTCTTTGCTGCCGGGGATGGGCTCGATGTGCACGGCGCCGCGGACGACGAGCTTGCCGCGCCCGCTGGAGTAGCCCTCGATGATGCCCGCGCGGCCGCAGATGACGCCGCCGGTGGGGAAATCGGGGCCCGGGACGATGGCCAGCAGTTCGTTGAGGGTGATGTCGGGGTTGTCGATGAGGGCGGTGATGGCGCGGAAGATCTCGCCGGGGTTGTGCGGCAGAAGGCTGGTGGCCATGCCGACGGCGATGCCGACGCCGCCGTTGATCAGCAGGTGCGGGAACTTGCCCGGGAGGACGGTGGGCTCCTTGAGGCGGTCGTCGTAGTTGGGCTGGAAGTCGACCGTGCCGAGGTTGAGGTCGGCGAGCATGTCGATGGCGGCGTGGGCGAGGCGCGCTTCGGTGTAGCGCATCGCCGCGGGGGGGTCGGGGTCGATGGAGCCGAAGTTGCCCTGCGGGTCGACGAGGGCGGTGCGCATCTTCCAAGGCTGGGCGAGACCGACGAGGGTGGGGTAGATGACCGACTCGCCGTGCGGGTGGTAGTTGCCGGAGGTGTCGCCGCAGATCTTGGCGCACTTGATGTGCTTGCGGTTGGGCCGCAGGCCCAGGTCGTTCATGGCGACGAGGATGCGCCGCTGCGAGGGCTTGAGGCCGTCGCGCACGTCGGGGAGCGCGCGGTCCATGATCGTGGACATCGCGTAGGTGAGGTAGCTGTCTTTGAGCTCGTCCTCGATCTGCAGGTCGAGCACCTGGCCGCCGGGGGCGGGGGAGCCGGGGTGCGCGGCGTCAGCGGGCGGCGGGTTGGGCGGGGTCTCGTCGGGCATGGGGCGTTCGTGCTGGAGGAGGGCCGGGGGTGGCCTTGAATCGGGGTCGATTCCGGGATCCGGCCGGGGGCGTTTTCAGACGGGAATAGTAGGCGAAAACGTCGCGAAAATCACCTCGCCGGGCCGTGCGGAGGCGCGCCGGGAAGCCCTGAAATTCCAGCGTGAAACCGCCGCGGGCCGCCGGCCCCGGTCAGGCGCGGCAACCCCCATCAGAAGGACACGCGGAGGTGGCCCCGGAAGGGGCCCCTCAACCGCCCCCGGCGGGGGCGCCGGGGGTGTCGCCCGGGGCGCCGTCGGCTTCGTCGCCCAGGTCCATCAGGACCAGCGCCAGCAGCGGCGGCATCACGAGCATGACGCCCGCGGCGGCCAGCAGCCAGGGGTACACCTGCACCATTTGGCCGACGATGAACATCGGCGCCACCAGCACGCACAGCACCGCCCAGGCGGCCAGAGCGCGCCGGCGGGGCACCGCGCGGTCGACCGCCACGGTCCAGAGGTAGAGCGGGAAGACGAAGGCGTAGAAGCCCAGGAAGGTGTCGTAGGCGAAGCGGCTGGCGCTCAGGCCGTCGTGGCGGGCGGGGGCGAAGACCAGCAGGGCCGAGGCCGCGATCGTCGCCACCATGGCCCCCTTGAGCAGCAGCCGCGTGAGGCGGCCGGAGTCGAGGCCGGGGCGGGGGCCGGTCCACCCGGCCTCGTGCAGCTCTCGGAAGTGGGCGCTCATCGTGAACCACGACTGGGCCAGGATGTGGGCGACGATGAACACCGACACCCCCGACCGCAGGTTCTTGGCGTAGAGCAGGCTGAAGAGGATCAACGCCGGGAAGAGGATCAGAAAGGCGATGATGAACGCCGCGGTGCCGGTGGGGCCGGGGACCTCGCGACGGGTGCGGTGGAAGGTGAGGTCGAGGTGCGGGCAGGCGAGGAAGCCGATGGCCAGCGCGGGCGCCACCCAGATGAGGGCGCGGAAGTCCGACAGGGTGGCGAAGCCGAGTTTGTTGGGGCGGGCGAGCGGCTGGTCGTCGCCCAGCCCGCGGGCCAGAAGCACGCCGGCGCAGGCGAGGGAGAAGGCGTACACCGCCGCGCCGGCCCAGAGCAGGGGCCGATGCGCAGTCCCGTCGGCCCGTGGCATGCCCCAGCGGCCGGCGAGCGCTGCCGCGCCGACGGCGAACCCCGAGACGAAGACTCCCGCCGCGGCACCGAACGCCGGCCGGCCCGACAGGTTGGCCGCGAAGGCCCCGATGAACCACGCGAGCACCGACGCGTGGAAGAGGATCGTGATGAGGCTGAACCACCGTGCCGCGCCGGCGTGGGCCCGAAGGAACCGCTCGCTGGAGCCCGGGCGCGCGAAGACGAGCCCCACGAGCATGGCGCCCAGGCAGTTGGGCACCGCGAAGGCGACCCAGCCGGGCCAGCCGAAGTCCTCGACGAGGTAGACCGGCAGCAGCATGCCGATGACCCACGTCCACGATGAGGCGAGGAACAGGGCGCGGAGCACGGCCGAGCCGAGGCGGAGGCCGCCGGCGGCCGGTGGAAGGGCGGGCAGGGGTGATGCGTCAGACATGGCCGGGCAGTGCATCGGCTTGCGCGGCGGTTTGGCTGGCACGATCGGTGCCCGGCCCGGCCAGGGCGTAGCCGATGGCCGCGGGCAGGAAGGGGCCGGCGGCCAGGGCCCACTGCCACGGGGCCACCCGGGGGGCGAGGCCGCTTGGGGCGTCGAGCACGGCCAGCACCGCGGTGATGGGCGAGAGCATGGGCCACCACTCGGAAGCAAGCAGTCCGGCGCCCGAGGCCATCGCGCCGGCGAGCGGCGCGGCGAAGACCATCGCCAGCACGCACCCCATGGCCGCGAGGCGGGCGGCCGGGCTGCGGGAGGCCATCGCCACGGCGGTCGGCAGGCCGACGAGCGCCGCCCACGAGGCGAGCACCAGCACCGAAGCGCCCACGGCGTGCGGCGGCCAGCGGGTGATCACGGCCATCGGCCACACCACGGCCTGAACGGGCATGAGGACGACGACGAGGTCGATGAGCACGGCCCGGCGCGACTCGGGCGGCGGAGCCTGGCAGAGGCGGGTCATGGGCCAGAGCACCGTGAGGCCGAAGGCGGTGAGCACGAGCATGCCCGAGCAGCCGTAGGCGTACTGGTGGGCCGAGGGCAGGCCCAGCGACCGCACGGCGAAGAGCGTGACCAGCGACGAGGCCATGAGGTACATGGCCCAGAAGAGCGTGAAGATGCGGGGCTCACCCTTGCGGTGGGCCCAGGGGTCGGGCGAGCCGGCGGCGGTGCGCAGGCCCCACTCGGGCACGAAGATGAACGGGCCGATGCGGTAGCCGGGGCGCTCGGCGCGCGGGATGAGCGCGGCGGCGGCTTGGGGGCCGGGCCGAGAGGAGTGGGGGGTCCCGGGCGGGGCGTCGTGGCTTTCGCGGGCGGCCCTTTCCCCGCCGATGTCGATCACCGTCACCTCTGGGGGGACCTCCGGCGCAGGCCCGAAAGCCAGAAGCGTGAAGTCCGTTCCGAGACTGTCGATCAGCCATCCGTCGCCCAGCGGTAGGTCGAGTACGGCCCGGCCAGGTCCCGGCCCGCCTGCCCAGTCCCCATCGGCGTCGGGCGTGTCGAGGGGCGAGGCGGCTTGCACGGTCGGGACCGACAGCCGGCCGCTGTTGATCAGCGCCCGTGCAAACGGGAAGTCTCGCGCGAGCGCCAACGTGGCGTCGCGAAGGACACGCGATGCGGCGAACTTGGGCGTTATGAAGTCGGTGGCGCGCGTAGAGTTCAGGATGTTCTCTCGCGCAGCCGCACGGCGCTCGCTGCAATAGCTGTCGAGCAGGCGAGCCGTCGCCTGGCCCTCGATGACCCGCGCGAGTTTCCAGGCCAGGTTGTCGACATCGGCGATGGCGCTATTGCCGCCGCGAGCACCGAACGGCGACACGACGTGCGCGGCATCGCCAGCGAAGATCACGCGGCCATGCACGAAGCGCTCCATCATGCGGCAGGTGAAAGTATAGACGCTGGTCCATTCGTGCTCCCAGCGCGCGTCCGGCCCGAACATCTGGCGCAGGCGCCGGTCGACGTTCGGCGGCTTCTTCTCTTCCTCGGCGTCGGCGTCGCGGCCTAGCTGGAAGTCGACGCGCAGGACATTGTCGGCCTGGCGGTGCAGCAGCACGGAGTTGGTCGGATGGAACGGCGGGTAGAACCAGAAACGCCGTTCCTTCGGCAGCTCGCTCAGCAGCCGGATATCGGCAATCAGGAACTGGTCGTGGAAGACTTCGCCGGGATAGGGCAAACCCAGCATGTGACGCACCGGAC
>JACVCL010000152.1 GCA_016742075.1 Phycisphaerales bacterium | reverse complement strand
CTCCGATTGCGAGCGACAGGCCTACGAACCCGCCACTCTCGCTCCGCACCTCTCCGCGTGCGCCTGCCGGGCCCCCGCGGCCCCGCTCGCGCGCCCGACGCCCGCGGGCCGCCCCGAGGCCGCCGAACGCACCCACGAAACCCTCGCCGGCCGGTTCGTGAAGGTGCTCGAGGGCAAGCTCTACGTCCCCCCCGAGCGCGGCGGCCGAGCCGCCGGCAACGGCCCCAAGACCCCCCGCCAGGCCGCGGAAGACTTCGTCGCCAGCACCCTCGTGCAGCCCCTGCTCCAGCGCCTGCGCGAGTCGAGCCGGGCCGCCCCGCCCTTCGGCCCCGGCCCCTACGAGCGCCAGTTCGCCGGCATGGCCGACGCCGAGATCGCCCGCCGCATGGTCCGCTCGCGCAGCTGGGGCATCGTCGACGCCATCGAGGACCGGCTGACCAGCCGCCGCGTGAAAGCCTGACGCCCAGGAGTCCACCCGCCGTGAACGCCGCCCCCCCAACCCAGGTGCCCGATCTTTCAGGCCCCGCCGCCGCCCTCGAGGGCGTCCTACGCGATCTGGTGAGCGAGTACGAGCAACTCCTCGAACTCGCCCGCGGCCGCGACGCCGCCATCCGCCGCGCCGACGTGCGCTCCCTGGCGGGCATCGTCGAAACCGAGAACGCGGCGGTGCAGCGCATCGCCGAGATCGAGAAGCGTCGCGTGGCCGTGGTGGGCTCGCTCGCCGAGCGGCTCGGCTCGCCCGACCGCGTGGGCACCCCCGTCTCGTGGCTCGAGGCCCGCATGGCCGAGCCGGTGCGGTCGCGGATCGCCGCGCTCGCGCAGCGCCTGCGCGACCTCATGGACGGCGTTCTGGCCATCAACACCCGCTGCCGCCAGGCCGCCGAGATGCTCTCGTCCCACATGGAGGGCCTCCTGCGGGCGGTGACGGCCCGGCTGAACCACTCGGGAACCTACGGCCGCCGTGGCCTGGTCGAGGCCGGCGTGCAGGTGGTCAGCGCCGTCGACCTTCGCAGCTGACCCCCCTCACCCCGCTCACCCACCCGCCCGTTTGGCACGCCATTCGCGGTAACCGGATCCGACCATGGGCCTGACGAGTTCACTGCTGATCGGCCGCTCGGCGCTGCAGGCCAGCCAGTACGCGCTGCAGGTCACCGGCAACAACATCGCCAACGTCGGCACCGCCGGCTACCACCGCCAGCGGGCCGAGTTCGACCCCCAGCGGGGCCAGCAGTTCGGCAACGCCTTCTACGGCCGCGGCGTGAACATCGGCGACGTCCGCCGCCTCGTCGACCCCGCGCTCCAGGCCCGTCTCCGCTCCACCATCTCGCAGGAACAGGGCGCCGGCATCGACCGCCAGCTCCTCGACCAGATCGAGACCCTCACCAACGAGCTCTCGGGCACCGACGTCTCGAGCGAACTGTCCAAGTTCTTCAACGCCTTCAGCGAGCTGGCCAACAACCCCGGCTCGCCGGCGCTCCGCTCCACCGTGGTCGAGACCGGCGCCGGCCTGGCCGCCAAGCTCCGCGGCCTGCGGTCGAACCTCGTCGAGGCCCGCGCCACCGCCCAGCGGCAGATCGGCGACAACGTCTCCCGCGCCGACCAGCTTCTCACCCAGATCGCCCAGCTCAACCAGCAGGTCGTCGCCGCCGAGGGCGGCAAGGCCACCCCGTCCGGCGGCGGCCAGAACGGCAACCTCCGCGACCAGCGCGACCGCCTGATCGACGAGCTCTCCGGCCTGCTCGACGTCACCGTCGTCGAGCGCGAGAGCGGCGCCGCCGACATCCTCCTGAACTCCACCCCCCTCGTGCTCGGCGGCACCAGCCGCGGCCTCGAGGTGCAGGTCCGCCAGGAGGCCACCGGCCCCGAGCCCCGCCTGGTCATCCGCGACGGCAACGAGGACATCACCGCCACCGGCGGCGTCATCGGCGCCCTCTTCGCCGGCCGCTCCGGCGCCGTGCAGCGCACCATCAACGACCTCGACCGCGTCTCCTCGGCGCTGATCTTCAACGTCAACAAGCTGCACTCCTCCGGCCGCCCGCCCGGCCGCATCACCGACACCACCGGCACCCTCATCGTCGGCGCCCAGGACCAGGCCCGCGCGCTCAACGACCCCGCCAACACCACCTTCTCCGCCCTGCCCTTCAAGGTCACCAGCGGCTCGTTCAACGTCACCGTCACCGACAGCTCGGGCAACAAGGTCACACGCACCATCCGCGTCGACCTCGACGGCATCCGCAACGACGGCACCCCCGGCTTCACCGACGACACCACGATGCAGTCGCTGGCCTCCCAGCTCAGCGCCGTCTCGCCCAACCTCCAGGCCCAGATCACCGCCGGCGGGCAGCTCCGCCTCCGCACCGACAACGGCTACGACGTCTCCTTCGACTCCGACACCTCCGGCGCCCTCGCCGCCTTCGGCGTCAACACCTTCTTCCAGGGCAAGGACGCCTCCGACATCGACGTCCGCGCCCAGCTCCGCAGCGACCCCTCGCAGCTCTCCATCGGCCTGGGCGCCGGCACCAACGAGACCGCCCTCGCCATCGCCGGCCTCCGCACCCGCAAGCTCGACGACCTCGGCGGCAGCACCATCGCCGAGGCTTGGGCGTCGTCGGTCGATGCCACCGCCGCCTCCGCCAGCAGCGCCAAGGCGCGCCAGGACTCGCTGGCCTCCGTCCGCCAGTCGCTCGAGGCCCAGCAGCAGGCCGTCTCCGGCGTCTCGCTCGACGAAGAGTCCATCAACCTCCTGCTCTACCAGCAGCAGTACCAGGGCGCCGCGAGGTTCATCGGCGTCGTCAACGATCTGACGCAGGTCCTCCTGGGGCTCGTGCGATGAGCGGCATCTCCACCACCTACGGACGCGCGCCCACCCTCATGGGCTCCATGATCGCCCTCCGCCACATCAGCGGCACCCAGCTCTCCCTCCTCGACGTCCAGACCCAGATCTCCTCCAACCGCCGCTTCCAGAAGGCCAGCGAAGACCCCGTCGCCGCCGCCCTCATCACCTCCCTCGACCGCAAGCTCGAGCTCACCGGCCAGCGCGAGCGCAACCTCTCCCACGCCTCCTCCGTCCTCGGCACCATCGACGGCTCGCTGGGCGACCTCTCCGACCTCCTCCGCGAGGCCAAGACCGTCGCCTCCAGCCAGATCGGCGTCGGCTCAGACGGCGCCACCCGCGCCCAGCAGGCCGCCGTCATCGGCTCCATCATCGACCGCCTCTACGCCGCCATGAACGGCAAGTACGCCGACCTCTCCCTCTTCGCCGGCGGACGCACCGGCGGCCCCGCCCTCGAGGCCTTCGGCGATGGCTACCGCTACCTCGGCGACCGCTCCGGCCTCCGCACCGATCTCGGCCCCGGCATCGACTTCCCCATCACCATCTCCGCCAACGACGTCGTCGGCTCACTCTCCGCTCGTGTCAGCGGCGATGTCGACCTCAACGCCGCCGTCACCGGCGGCACCCGCATCGACGATCTCCGCGGCCCCCGCACCAACCGCGCCCTCGGCGCCCTCCAGGTCACCATCAACAGCGGCGGACCCCCCGTCGTCGTCTCCGTCGACCTCACCGGCGCCGAAACCGTCGGCGACGTCACCGCCCGCCTCGAGTCCGCCATCCGCCAGGCCGACCCCGCCGCCCTCGCCGGAACCTTCCCCGGCGGCATCACCACCACCGACACCCAGTTCCAGGTCAACATCGCCAACCCCGCCGTCTCCATCACCTTCCAGGACGGGCCCGGCACCGAAACCGCCCGCGCCCTCGGCCTCGACGGCTTCACCTACTCCTCCACGGCCGCCACCAACACCGACCCCTCCCGCGACCTCAACCCCAGGGTCACCGCCGGCACCGCCCTCGCCTCGCTGCTGCCCACGCCCCCCCTCACCTTCGGCGGCATCCGCATCACCAACGGCGGCCGCTCGGGCACCGTCAACACCAGCCCCACCATGACCGTCGGCGAGCTCATCGAGGCCGTCCGACGCCTCAACGTCGGCGTCCGCGCCGAGATCGGCGCCGGCGGCGACACCCTCGACTTCATCAACGAAGTCGCCGGCGCCCGGATGTCGATCGAGGAGGCCGGGGGCACCGCCGCCACCACCCTCGGTGTCCGCTCGCTCAAGGCTTCCACCCTCCTCTCGGCCTTCAACGACGGCCGAGGCGTCCAGATCGCCGACGGGCAGATCAACCCCGTCACCGGCCTGCCCGACCCCAACCGCAACACCGACTTCCGCGTCACCCTCTCCGACGGCACCACCGCCTTCGACGTCGACCTCCGCCCGCAGGACATGCAGAACGTCCAGACCCTTCTGGCCCGCATCAACGCGGCGTCGGGCGGCGCCGGCGGCTTCGTCGCCGATATCGACCCCGCCACCAACGGCATCCGCTTCCGCGACACCGCCGGCGGCGCGCAGCCCCTGCGGGTCTCCCGCCTCAACGGCTACGCCGCCGACGACCTGGGCCTGCTCGACGCCGCCTCCACCTCCGGCGGCGGCGGGGCCACCCTCGTCGGCTCCGACCGCTCAAAGGTGCGCGTCGACTCGGCCATTTCCACGCTCATCGAGCTCCGGCAGGCGCTCGCCACCAACGACGAACGTGGCATCACGTTTGCGGGTAGTCGCCTCGAGGCCGACCTCGACCGCCTCGCCACCGCGCGCGCCACCGTCGGCGCCCGCGCCCAGCGCATCGACGGCGCCACCAAGCAGCTTCAGGACGAGAAACTCGTGGACCAGAGCATCAAGAGCAACCTGCAGGACACCGACGTCGCCGCCGCGGCCACTCGGCTCAGCCTCCTGCAGACCCAGCTCCAGGCCACCCTCACCGTCGCCGCCCAGACGCGGCCGCTGAGCCTCCTCAACTTCCTGGGCTAACGCCCGGGTCGTGGATTCGCCGCCGCAGCCCCCCGGCCGGGCCGGCGGAAGACAGGATGTCGGCCCGTCACGGAGGCGGGCTGGTCAGGAAGTCCAGGCCGAGGTTCATCGGAGCACTTGCATGGAAGTGCGCACCAGCCGGTTCGGAACGGTGGAGGTCGCCGACGACCGCGTCATCACCTTCCCCAAGGGGCTTCTGGGCTTCCAGCAGCACAAGCGCTACTGCCTGCTGCAGCCCAGCGACGACGCCTGCTTCTTCTGGCTCCAGTGTGTGGACGACCCCACCCTGGCCTTCGTCGTCACCGACCCCTCCCTCTTCGTCCCCGACTACACCGTCCCCATCCGCACCGAGCAGATGGAGGACCTCCGCCTCGCCAAGGCCGAGGACTCCCAGGTCTTCGTCATCGTCAACAAGGTCGGCGGCAAGCTCACCGCCAATCTCCAGGGCCCGCTCGTGGTGAACACCCTCGCCAAGGTCGGCGAGCAGTTCGTCCTCGCCGAGAAGCGATGGACCACCCGCCACGAGCTGCTCAGCCTCGAGACCGCCGCCCACGCGGTCAGCGCCTGAGCCCCCCGCCCGGGGCCGGGGCCGGAATCGGCGCCGGGCCGCGGTTGACCGGCGGCGGTCAGCAGGGCGTTGAGCGGCAGGGTCGCGGGTCGCAGTGAAGGTCTGATGTGGGGGGTTGGGGTGGGGGGGGGGGTGGGGGGGGGTTGTGGGGGATGCG
>JACVCL010000018.1 GCA_016742075.1 Phycisphaerales bacterium | reverse complement strand
GGGCGGACGGGGCTTCTGCCGAACTCTCGCCGGGTGAAGACGGTGATCCCGACCGACGCGGCGGCGTGGGCGGCGTCGCCGGGTGCGCTGCCGCCGGAGGTGGAGGAGTACCGCTGGATGCTCGAGGAGCTGCGCGTGTCGCTGTTTGCGCAGGAACTGGGCACGGCCGGGAGCGTCTCGGCCAAGCGGCTGGAAGAGCACTGGAAGAAGTTTGCGGATCGGGCGGAGCGGTGAGGGGTGGGTCAGTGTGGGCGACGTGCGGGCGGGGCCGGGGCGATCAAGACGTTGGGTCATGGGCCCTCGCGGACATGCCGCTCCGGACACTCGAGGACACACAGGCCGCCAGCCACTCGCCGGCGGCGATGGCCGTGATGGGCATCGCGATCGCGTAGCACGGCCCGCCGAAGAGGCCGAGCACGACCATCACCGGCGCCGACGCGTACGCGAGGCAGCACAGGAGAGCCGTGGTGCGGACCGAGCCTTCGGGCCGTCCGGGAGACAGCAGCAGCCTCGCCGCGGCCGTGTGCCAGAGGGCGCTCGAGGCCGTCGATACGGGGATGAGAATGGCGATCACCAGGGCGAGGATGCTCGGCAGGGGCGACAGGCCGCCCCAGAGGTAGAGCGGCAACGCCAGCGCGGCGTAGCACCCGGTGGTCGTGAGGAGCGCGACGACGCACACCTGGGCCGCCGACCGCGCCAGGCGGGCCGATCGGTCGTTCTCGAAGCCCACAGGAGTCGGAAGGGCGGCGATCAGGTGCCCGACGTGGCCCAGGCCCGCGAGGAGCGGCGTGGCGAGCGCCAGGATCGCGAACCACCCGTACCACCCGGAGGAGATGCCCACCGACATCCACAGGCCCCACAGCACGAGCAGCATCGGCCCGGCGACTTGTCGGAGCGTGACCAGCGAGAGCCCGAGGCGCATCCTCCGCACGGCCGCCGCGTTCTCGGGGAGGAGCCACGCCCCGCGGCTCGCCGCCGCCAGCGCGAGCCCGCACTCGGGGCACACCGAGCCCTCGGGGATCCCGGTCAGGTCGTACCGGCATCTCACGCACCGCTGATCGTGAGCCGGGGCGATCTCGGCCGGCGGTGCGCTCGCAGGGTTGGGCGGGGCCTCAGCGGGCATGGTTGGGTCCGGAAGCGGCGGCCGGGTCGGCCGACCACGATACCGACGATGTCCCGCCCATCTCCGACCGAGCTTCAGCCGCGGCCTCGACATCGGCGAGGCGTGTGAGGTCCGTTCGGGCCGTCACCGCGATGCTCGCGGCGAGCCACTCGGCGACAGTCACGCTGATCATGAAGCCGACGATCACGCAGCACTCCGCCTCCGCACCCACAGCGGCGAGCAACGGGATCATGAGATACGCCGGCCCGCAGAACAAGGCCATCATGGGGAGAGAAGGATCTGCGCTCTTCGGCAGGAGCATCAGTCTGGCGGCCGAGGCGTGCCAGAGGGCGCCGGTCGCCGAGGACATCGGGATCAGCAGCACGAGCCCGAACACGCACACATTCGCCAGGGCGGGTCGATTGTTGGCCCACCAGAGCGGGAGCCCGATCGCCAGGTAGATAGCGGCCGTCGCGAGCAGAAGGACGGTCGTCGCCAGGGCCGCCCACCGCGTGAAGCCGGCCCACCGATCGTGTTCCAAGCCCGCCGGCTCGGCGAGCGCGGCGAGCAGGTGCCCGATGTGGGCGAGGCCGCAGAGGACGGGCGCAGCGAGCATGAACGCGAAGGTGACGATGCTCGCGCTGCGGGCGCCGCTCCGCCACAGCTCCAGCAAAATCCACAGCAGGCTCACCGCGAAGACGGGGCCGAAGGTCTGCCTGAGTTGCACCACGAGCAGGCCCGAGCGGAGTCGGCGGAGCGCCCGGGCGTTCTCGGGCCGGTGCATCATCAGGCGTCGCTCCGTTGGCCTGGTAAGGCCGCACTCGGGGCAGGCGGATTCTTCCGTCAGACCCGACAGGTCGTAGCCGCACCGGGGGCACAGGATTGCGGGGCTCGATGCGTGGGCCGGCGCCGACGCCGGCGTGCCGGCGGGATCGGAGCCTTCGGCCTCCGGAGCGCTCACAGAAGGTCGTGGAAGCTCGGTCGGCATCGGTCCCTCCGGGAGTACTCCGACACGAACGGGTTCACGCTACCGACGACGTCCCGCCCGCGTCTGACCGAGCCTCGGCCGCGGCTTCGGCCGGGTGTGTGAGGTCCTCACGGGCCATCGCCGCGACGCCCGCCGCGAGCCACTCGGCCGCCGCGATGGCGACAAGTGCGCAGATCGACCCTCCGGGGCTCAGCACGGCCACGACCAGCATGACGAAATACGCCGGCCCGCAGAGCCATGCGGCCGTCGGGAGCGCGACGTCCGTCGGCTTCGGATAGAGCATGAGTTTCGCGGCCGAGGCGTGCCACAGGGCGCTGGTCGCCGAGGAGAGCGGGATCAGCGGGACCAACATGAAGAAGCACAGTGGCACCAGCACGGGCGGGTGCCGTGAGAAGAGAAGCGGAACGCAGACCGCCAGAAAGAACCCCACGATCGCGAGCAGCAGACCGGTGGTGACGAGGGACGCACGCCGCGTGAAGTGGGCCCAGCGGTGGTGGTCGAGTCCGGTCGGCTGGGCGAGCGCGGCGATCAGGTGTCCGATGTGGGCGAGGCCGCAGATGACCGGCGCGGCGAGAGTGAAGGCCTCGGCCCAGAAGCCCGAGCTGCGCAGACCCCCCGTCAGAATCCACAGCAACCAGAGCCCGAGAATCAGGGGGCCGAGGGTCTGCCTCAGTAGTACCACAAGCAGCCCCGTGCGAAGCCGCCGGAGTGCTCGGGCGTTGTCGGGGCGGTGCATGGCTTGGCAGCGCCGCGCCGCCTCGGCGAGGCCGCACTCGGGGCAGGTGGACTCTTCGGTGAGGCCTGAAAGGTCGTAGCGGCAGCGGGGGCAGCGGCTGCCGAGGGGTGGGTGGTCGGTGCGCGGGGCGGGCACACCGGACAACTCTGGGGCCCCGGAGCCGGACCCGTCAGAGGCGGGCGGCGGTGAGGGGCTCGGCGGCGATGGAGAGGTCAAGGATCACTCCGGAAGGTGATGAGGACGTGCCGGGGTTATCTGGCTGTGGGCCGCACCGGCGGATACGCGGCAAGGTCGGTGGGTGGACGGCGTAACGATCGGTCGACGCGCCAGGCGACGTACGCGGCGAGCCAGTCGCCAAGGGCCAGCGCCACGAAGGGTCCGTTGATCGAACAGAAGACATGGACACGGTCCTGACTCCCCAGCAGGAGAAGCCCGGCCATTGCGTACGAAAGCCCGCTCAGGATCGCCGCGATTATGAGCGATGAGTGGGGGGGCACCGGGTGGAGCAGCATCTTCGCGGCCCCGGCGTGCCAGAGCGCCGTGGCCACCACCGACACGGGCGTGAGCAGCACGAACAGCCCGACGCCGATGAAGAAAAATCTCATCGAGCCGCTCCAGAAGACGAACCCGATGGCGAGGGTGAGATAGACGGCAATGACCGCGAACAGCACGACGTTGACGGCGAGAGCCAGACGATGCAGAAGGCGCGACGACGGATCGGGCGCTATCCCGACCGGATTCGCCAGGGATGTGATCAGGTGCCCCGCCTGAGCCACCCCGATGAGCACCGCGGGGAACGACACCAACGACGTGATAAACCAGCGGCCGCTGGCGCTGTTGGCGAGCGTGAACGCCACGACGATCATGACGAGGGGGTGCATCACCAGCGGGCCGAGCACCAGCCGAACTATGGCCATCCCCAGTCCGATCCGAAGCAGCCGAAGGGCGCGGCCGTTCTCAGGAAGGTGCAAGGCCAGCCTGCGCAGCGCGGCGTGAGGCAGCCCGCACTCGGGGCATGTCGCGGCCTCGGCCAGCCCCAGCAGCTGATAGCCGCAGCGCGGGCACGACACGGCGGAAGTCGGGCTCAGCGTTGCCATCGACGCTAGTGTAATATTAATGTCTTCATGCTCCTGCGCGTGCCCGGCACGCCGTCCCCGGGGGTGCCGCCGTTCGGGTGAGCCCGGGGGCGTGGCGGGTCATGGGGCCGGGCGTCCTGTCGGCCCCGTCTGCTACCCTGCCGACCATGAAGAACAAGGTTCTCGGCACGGCGTCGGAGGCGATCGCGGCGGCCCGCGCGGCGGGCTGCGTCCGCGACGGGGCGATGGTCATGGTCGGCGGGTTCGGGCTCTGCGGCATCCCCGAGCACCTCATCCTTGCGCTGCGCGACTCGGGCGTCACCGGGCTCACCTGCGTCAGCAACAACGCCGGCGTCGACGACTTCGGCCTCGGCCTGCTCCTCAAGACGCGCCAGATCCGCAAGATGATCTCGTCGTACGTGGGCGAGAACGCCGAATTCGAGCGGCAGTTCCTCGCCAAGGAGCTCGAGATCGAGTTCAACCCCCAGGGCACGCTGGCCGAGCGCATCCGGGCGGGGGGCGCGGGCATCCCGGTGTTCTTCACCGCCACCGGGGTGGGCACCATCGTTGCCGAGGGCAAGGAGCAGCGCGAGATCGCCTTCAAGGGCCGCACCCGCACCTACGTCGCTGAGACCGGCCTCTTCGCCGACGTGGCGCTGGTCAAGGCCTTCCAGGCCGACCGCGCCGGCAACCTCACCTACCGCAAGACCTCCCGCAACTTCAACCCCATGATGGCTACCGCCGCGAAGTTCGTGATCGCCGAGGTTGAGCGCCTGGTCGACGTTGGCCACCTCGACCCCGACCATATCCATACGCCCGGCAACTACGTCGACGCGATCGTCGTCACCAAGCCCGAGAAGCGCATCGAGCAGCGGACGGTGAAGAAGTAGCCGCGGCATCGACCCGACCCGAGAGGAGCATGGCGATGCCCCGTCCCACCCGAACCTTCGACGACTCAGGGCCTCTGATCGGCTTCCGGCTGTCGTTCGCCGAGCGACTCGAGGGCCGGTCGGGCCCGTCGACGATGTTCAGCGGCGTCAAGTGCGCGGTGCTGGCGGCCCTGATCGAGGCCGGGCGCTCCGCCGTGCTCATCGCCGGGGCTTCCGCGGGCGGGGGCACCTCCGCCGGGGTGGTGGCCGTCGGCCTCCGCCTGGTTTCCATGGTGTTCCTGGCGATCGCGGCGGCCTACCTGCTCGCCGGCGCTGCAAGATTCCACGCCGAGTGCCGGTCGGCCCAGCGGCCCGGCCCCGCTGCGTCCCCATCCGGCGCGGCGTCCGGTTCCGACGACCGCTCGTGACCCCCGTCCGCGGGCCGACTTCCGCTGCGGCCGTTCCCGGAAACACCCGATAAGACTGCCGCCGGCGCGGGCCAATCGCCCGATTCCGGCGGGAGGACCGTGACATGGCCGAGCGATGGAGCGCGTGGACCGAGCCGGCGGCGAAGGCCGCTGCAGAGTGGGGCCCCGAGTGGGGCGCCACCGCCGACGAGCGCGCCGCGGTCGCCCGGCGCGGAGCGCGGATGCTCCGGCCGTTCGCCGAGGCCCTGGGGGTGTCGCTCGACGAGACCTGGCTGGCCGCCTTCGCCTCGTGGGTCCGCCCGGTGCGCGGCGGCCTGAACCTCTGGGATGCGCTCACCCTTGGGCTGTTCGTCCGTACCCTGCGGCCGGCGCGCATCGCCGAGCTGGGCGTGGCCGGCGGGCACTCGAGCGCTGTGATGCTCAGGGCGCTGGCCGAGGCCGGCATCGCCCCGGCCGACGCCACCGGCCAGCCTCGCATCTGGGGGTACGACATCGCGCGCACGTGCTTCTTCGACGGCGCCACCCCCGTAGGCTTTGCCGTGCGCGAGCTCGTGCCCGAGCTGGCGTCGGGTCACCGGCTGGCCACGGGTGATGTCCGCCTCGCGGCGGCGGAGCTCGAAGGGGCCGGGCTCAAGTTCGCGCTCATCGACGCCAGCCACGCCCACCCCTGGGCCACGTTCGACCTGCTCTGGCTCTCCCGCGCCCTGGCGCCGGGGGCGTGGGTGGTGCTGCACGACGTGTCGCTGGCCCGGATCATCGCCCACCGGGAGGAACGCGCCGGACGCCCCGGCGTGCGGATGGAGTACGGCGCCGAGGTGCTCTTCGACCGCTGGCCGGGGACCAAGGCCGTGGGGCTCGGCTGGGCCGGCAACATCGGGGCGATCCGGGTCGAGGATCCGGCCGGGCTTTCGGCCGTGGCGTCCGATGTTCTGGCGTCCGAGCGATGGGAGACCGACCCCGGCGCCGAGATCACGGCCATCGCCGGATCGGCCCGCCGGGCCGCGTGAAATCCTGACTTGGTCTCAGGCGGTGCTCGGGAACGTCCGATAGTTCCGCCATGAGCACCGCCGCCCCCGCGCCCGCCCGCTCCCGGCTCCGCATCCCCGAGGCCCCGAGGGTTCCGTGGGAGGCCACGCCGTTCCCCGGCACGCCGGTGTGCCCCACGCTGCTCACGCGCTTCGAGATCGATTACCTGCATCATCTGGCGCGGAACTGCACGGCCCGCGGCCGCATCATCGACCTGGGCTGCTTCTTCGGCGGCTCGACGGAGGCGCTCGCGGTGGGGCTCCGCGACAACGCGCGCTTCCCCATGGGCTGGCCCGCCGGGCCCGTCCTGGCGTACGACTCGTTCGTGCTCTGCTCCTGGGGCGAGCGGGCGATGAACTGCGGCCTGCGCGCAGGCGAGTGCTTCATGGACCGCGTCCGCGCGTCGCTGGCACCGCTCGGCGGCCTCACCGATCTCCGCAAGGGCTGGATCCCCGGCGCACTCGCCTCCGGCGACGCCGAACGCATCTACCCCGAGCAGGAGCCGATCGAGCTGCTCATGATCGACTGCGCCAAGGACTGGCCCGTGATGTCGACGATCCTGCGGGTCTTCGGCCCGCACCTGGAGCCGGGCGCCGTAGTGGTGCAGCAGGATTTCAAGCACTTCAGCACGCCGTGGATCCCGGTGTTCCACGCCATGCTCACCGACTGCTTCTCGCTGCTGCACAGCGTGCCGGCGTCGGCGTCGGTCAGTTTCCGGTACGAGGGCGGCCTCACGCCCGAACGCCTGGCCGACCTTCCCCGGACCGAGGACTTCGCGGCCGACGACATCGACGCGGTGTGGGACGCGGCCGAGGGCATCTTCGGGCCGTCGCTCGGGGAGTTCGGCCTCGTCACCCTGCGCCTGCAGCGGGCCCACCACTTCGCGTACGCCGGGCACTGGCCCCGCGCGGCCGAAGCTCTGAACCGCGCCGAGCCCGGCGTGGCCGCACTCGCGGCCGAGACCGCGTCCAAGATCGCCTGGGAGCGTGAGAACGCCCTGCGGAACCTCGCCGGCCGCACCCGGGCCGAAGCCGCCCCGGGCCGCCCGCTCTCCGCCGCGGAGCAGGCCCTCATCGCCCGCGCGGGCGCCTAGCGCCGGCGGGCCAACCGGGGCGTGCACGGGCAAGTCGCGGGCCGCGGAGGCGTCGGCCGGCGGGGCGCCGGTGGTATCCTTCGCCGATGCCCCTCACCCGCGAACAGATCACCCAGCGTGCCGCCCAGGAGCTTCGCGACGGGTACATCGTCAACCTCGGCATCGGCATGCCCACCCTGGTGGCCAACTGTGTGCCGCCCGGTATCGACGTCTGGCTGCAGTCGGAGAACGGGCTGCTGGGCATCGGCCCGTTCCCCGATGAGGCCCATGTCGACGCCGACCTCATCAACGCCGGCAAGCAGACCATCACCGCCCGGCCGGGCGCGGCGTTCTTCTCCTCGGCCGAGTCCTTCGCCATGATCCGCGGCGGGCACATCGACCTGTGCATCCTCGGCGCCATGGAAGTCTCGGAACGCGGCGACATCGCCAACTGGATGGTCCCCGGGAAGATGGTCAAGGGCATGGGCGGCGCCATGGACCTCGTCGCCGGCGTCAACCGCATCGTGGTGACCATGGAGCACAACGATAAGAAGGGCGGGCCGAAGTTCGTCCCCGCCTGCACACTGCCGCTCACCGGCCGCCAGTGCGTGAACATGCTCATCACCGATCTGGCGGTGTTTGAGTTCGACCACAAGGCCGACGGCGGCAAGGGCCTGTTTCGGCTCATCGAGGTCGCCCCCGGCGTGAGCGTGGATGAGGTGCGGGCCAAGACTTCGGCGCGTTTCGAGGTCGCCGCGAAGGTGGGCGTGGTCGGCGGCTGAGCCGCGCCGGCTACGCTTCCCGCCGTGACGCTGTTCTTCGACGCCCATCTCGACTTGGCGTACCTCGCGGTCTCGGGCCGCGACATGCTGCGCCCCCTCGCCGGGCTCCAAGGCCCGGCCTGCGGGCCCCACCCTCCGGCATCCGTCACGCTGCCCGAGCTCAGCGCCGCCGGCGTCCGGCTGGCTCTGGGGACGATCTTCACCGAGCCGGTCGCCGACGGCCGCGCCGAGCCGGCCCCCGAGCAGTACCCCGCCGGCGACGCCGAAGCCGCCCACCGGCGCGGCCGCGCCCAGCTCGAGGCGTACCTCACCTGGCGCGATCAGGGGCTCGTCGCGCTCGACCTGCGGGCGTTTCTCCGGGGCGATCCGCACGTCGGCCAGATCCGCGGCGGGATGGGCGTGGCCGAAGCCGTCCCCGAGCCCGTGCCCGAGCGGCTGGCCCGCGAGCGGTCAGGCCGGATCCACCTGGGCATCCTGATCGAGAACGCCGACCCCATCCGCGGGCCCGAAGATCTTGCCTGGTGGAAGGAACGGGGCGTGGTGGCCGTGGGTCTGGCCTGGGCCCGCAGCTCGCGGTACGCCGCGGGAAACGGCGCTGACGACGGCGACCGCGCCGGCCTGACCGACGCCGGACGCCGGCTCATGGTCGAGATGGACCGTCTGGGCGTGGTCCTGGATCTCTCCCACCTCTCCCGCCGTGCCACCGAGGAAGCGCTGGCCGCGACCGACCGTCCGGTCATCGCGTCGCACAGCAACTGCCGGCAGCTGCTGGGCGGCGAGCCGGCCGCCGGCGCCCCGCGTCACCTGGCCGACGCGACCATCCGCGAGATCGCCCGCCGCGGCGGGGTCATCGGCGTCAACCTGTACGCCAAGTTCCTGCTCGCTCCCGGCGAGGCCGGCCCGGCCACGACCGAGCACGTCTGGGCTCACATCGATCACATCTGCCACCTCGCCGGCGGCACTCGGTCGGTCGGCCTGGGCTCCGACGCCGACGGCGGCTTCTCCGCCGACCTGCTGCCCTCGGGCATCCGCCGGGCGCGAGATTTCACCCGCTTGGCCGAGATGCTGGCCGCCAAGAACTGGCCCGACGAGGACATCGCCGCCTTCTGCTGGGGAAATTGGGCCCGGTTCTGGGGCGCGGCGCCGCCCTGAGGGCGATCAGCCCTTCTTCACAGGGGCCACCAGCGGCAGCCGTTCCCGGCTCGACACCCACACCCCGCCCGGCTTCTCGACGGTGATCGCGAAC
Source organism: Phycisphaerales bacterium (assembly GCA_016742075.1). GTDB lineage: Bacteria > Planctomycetota > Phycisphaerae > Phycisphaerales > UBA1924 > JACVCL01. The sequence continues at coordinate 21,746 of JACVCL010000018.1, read as the reverse complement.
AGCGTGGGGTTCACCACGTGGATCGACGGGCGGATCTCGACGAGCACCTCGCCGGTGGCGGCGTCGATGTCGAAGATGCCCCCGTTCACCGGGAAGCGCTCTTCCTGGTTGGTGCAGAAAATCCAGAGCTGATACTGCACCTCGCGGGGGTCGTTGACCTTGAGACCCTTGAACCGCATGAAGCCGCGTTGCTCTTTGGAGCACCACACCACGTCGCCGGTCGCGGCGGTTTCGCAGAGGGCGTCGGGCTTGCCGATGGACCACGGCACCACGATCGCATCCGGCCGGTCCATCATCTTCCGGCGCTGCTCAACGAGCGATACCGGCTGAACCGACAGGCCGCCCGGTGTCGCCGGCTGCGGCGGCCGGATGAGCAGGATGCCGGCAGCCAGGGCCGCGCACGCCGCGATCGTCCATGGCAGTATCGCCGGCCGGCGCGACGGGGCCAGCGCACTGGCGGCCCCCGAGCCCGGCCCGATACGGCCCACCACGGCCGGCTTGGGCTCGGGAAGCGTCATCGCCCCCCACGCCGCGGCGCCCCGCTCCAGCCGGGCCCGAAGGGCCGCCGGCAGGGGGGGATCGTTCACCGGACGCAGCGCCTCGGCCGCGGCCGCCGCGGCGCGATCGAAGCTCTCGACGCTCAGGTCGGGGTGCTGCTCGAGCAGGGCCCACATCTCGGCCTCGTCCGGGCCGTTCAGGCCCGTCGCGGCGCGGTCGGCCAGCAGGTCGAGCAGGCGCTCGGCGCCGGGGTCGCCCGGATGGGCGGAGGGGTTGGAGAAGTCGGCGTTCATCGTGGTGCGGCGGCGGGCGAAGAGACCTTCCAGCTTTCGAGGATCTCGCGGATCCGGATGAGCCCACGTCGGGCGTGCGTCTTGACGGTCCCCAGCGGCAGCCCGGTGATGCGGGCGATCCCCTCATGCGAGTAGCCGTGCATGATCGACAGCCGCAGCACGCGCTGCTGCTCCGGGCTCAGCATGGCCAGGGCCTTCTGGGCCCGGGCCGCTTCCTCGGAGATTTCGCCGGCGGGACGCGAATCGGTTTCTTGGGCGATTTCCCTATCTTGGGGGAGTTCCGACTCGGGCCGGCGGGCGGCCCTGCGGCGGCGGTCGATCAGACGCCGGCGCGCGATCATCGCCACGAAGGTGAGCTCGCTGGCCACCGACGGGTCGAACCGACCGGCCGATTTCCACACGTCCAGGAAGATCTCCTGGACGGCGTCCTCGGCGTCGGACTCAGACGATGAAAAACGACGGGCCAGTGACCACACCAGCCCGCCGTAGCGTTCGATGGTGTCCCGGGTCGCCGCGGCGTCACCTGACGCGATTCGTCTCAGCAGAGAGTCGGCCATGAACAGGGCCGCATCATAGTGCCGGAGGAACCGCCGCGCAAGTGCCCCGCGCGGGCCGGAATACCTACTGAATTAGTTGGGCTTCTTCGGGGCCGACGGCGTCGAGGGCTTGCCGCCGTGGTCCTTCTCGTGCTTCTCGTGCTTCTCGGCCTTGGCCGCGGGCAGGATCACGCTGTCGATCACGTGGATGACGCCGTTGGAGCACTTGACGTCGGTGGCGGTCACCAGGGCCATGGCCTTGGGGTCGGTGCCGATGTGGACCTTGCCCTCCTTGACCTCGATCTTGAAGGTCGAGCCCTGGAGGGTCTTGGACGACTCCTTCATCTTCAGGACCTGCTCGGCCATGACCTTGTCGCCGATGACGTGGAACTTGAGGATGTCGGCCAGCTTCGCCTTGTTCTCAGGCTTGAGCAGCTCCTCGAGGGTGCCCTTGGGCAGCTTGGCGAAGGCCTCGTCGGTCGGGGCGAACACCGTGAAGGGGCCCTTGCCCGAGAGGGCATCGGCCAGGCCGGCGGCCTCGATCGCGGCGACCAGCGTGTTGTGCTTGCCGGTGCTCTTGGCGGTCTCGATGATCGACTTGGCCTCAGCCTTGGCCTCGGGAGCCTTCACCGCGGGGGTCGCGGGTTTGGCGGGGGTCGCCGGGGTGGCGGGCTTGGCGGGCTCGGCGGCGATGACGGCGCCGGCGGCGAACAGGACGGCAAACGTGGCGGCAGCGATGCGGTTCATCAACAGGCTCCTGCGACAGGCCAAGGGCGGGCAGTGATCTCGGGCCCGCCTCGCACGAGGCGGAGGCCGCGCTGGGGCCGCCTTGGACATTGCGTAACGCTTCGGGGACGTTCTCCCGCCGGATGCGACACGCGATCCGGCGCCGAAGTCTACCGGGGATTCCCCGAGCCGTTGCGAAGGATCATCGGCGGCGCGGCCATTCGGCACCTTTCGTGGGTGGTCTTCTTCTCAAAATCCGAATAATCTTCGGATTTGTTCCCATCGCGTGCCCTACGGTCCCGATCGTGCGCCCACCTGCGCCGATCGTCGGATTCGGCCTTTGATAGGGCCGCCCCACGCGGGCCTCCCCGGTAACGTTCCAGCGGGACCGGGCGGGCAGCGAGGTCGATAGCCATGACGGTGCGCACGGCGGTAAGGGTGTTCATGCTCTGCGGCGGGCTTCTGGGCGGTGTCGCCGCGGGGCAGGGCCCGGGCACGGCACCGGCCCCTGCCCCGGCGGCCCAGTGGAACGACCGTGCGCTGCCCGACGACGAGCGCGCCGCCCTCTCGCAGCTCCTGGGCTTCGCGCCGCCGGCGTTCCGGGGCGAGATCGCCTGGTCGGGCGAATCGCCGTCGTGGGAGTCGCTGCGGGGCAAGGTGGTGGTGCTGCAGACCTGGACGCGCGCTACCGAGCAGGGGCGCAACGCCCCGCGTCGCACGCTCGAACTGCTCAAGAAGCACGGCGACGACGTCCGCGTCGTCGCGCTGCACACCCCCGAGGCGGCCGACGGCGCCAAGGCCTTCATCGACCGCATCAAGCTGCCCATCCCCGTCGGGATCGACCCGACCGGCGCGTACCTCGACGAGCTGGGGGCCTACAAGCGGCCCGTGAACATCGTGGTTGACCGCCAGGGCGCCGTTCGGTTTGTCGGGCTGAGCACCCCGGGACTCGCCCGCGCTGTCGAGCAGCTCGTCGCCCAGCCGTTCGACGCGTCGGCGAAGAAGCCCCAGGCCGTGCGGCCCCGCGACGAGCGCGACCCCAGCCCCACGGCCGCCCCGGGAGGCCGACGTACGGCGGGCGACGGCGAGTTCCCGCCCACGACCGAGCCGGTGCAGTTCGCCAAGGACATCCGCGGGCAAAAGGGGCCCGAGATCGTCGTCGAAGAGTGGCTCACCGAGAAGCCCAAGACCGACGGCAAAGTGGTCATGGTCGAGTTCTGGGCCACCTGGTGCGGGCCGTGCCGCGAGTCGATCCCGCACCTCGGCAAGCTCCAGAAGCAGTTCGGCGACGACCTCGTGATCATCGGTGTCAGCGACGAGCCGGTGTCGAAGGTGCGGCCGTTCATGGAGAAGACCCGCTTTGAGTACTCCGTCGCCGTCGACACCCAGCGCCGCCTGTTCAGCGCCCCCGGCCCGCGGGGCATCCCGCATGCGTTCATCATGAGCCCCGACGGCGTCGTCCGCTGGCAGGGCAACCCGCTCGGCCTGAAGGAAGAGACCGTCCGGCGCATCATCGACGCCGGCGGCGCCGGGCGTGAGGAACCCGCGGGGCCCGGCGGCAAGCGCTGGGTGAAGAAAGGTGAGCCCGGAGCGCCCTGAGCGCCCTGAATGCCCGGCCGCTACGGCGCGGCGAAGAACCGCTGGCGGGACGTCTCGCCGAACAGCCCGAGGATCTTGATCTTCTCTTCCCAGCTCTCGGCGAGGAGGCCCCCGGCGCCGCCCGGAGCGGCGTGCCACCGCACGGTGGTCCGCACGGCCGAAGCCTTTTCCAGCGTGCTCTTGAAGATCGTCCGCACCACCCGCGCGCCCGCCCCGCCGAGGCCGATCGGCGGGCTGCCCACCGCCTCGAACACCACCTCCGACGTCGCCTTGCCGCGCTCGCGGAGCTTCTTCAGGTCGTCGATCGGGTGCACCTTCATGGCGCACGACTCCGACACGGGCGAGCCCAACCGGGCCTCGCCCGGGAAGACCAGCAGAGGCGGGTCGAACACCGACACCACCGCACGCTCCTGGTTGATCATCCGCGGCATTACCACGGCCCCGTCGGCTCGTACACGCAGCACCCGCACGTTCCGCGGCCGGGACTCCCCCGCGATCGTCCACGAGACCGCGATGTCCCCGTCCGCCGACGGCTCGAAGGTCATCTCGGCCTGCTTCCCGGCGTCCACGCCGTCGGCCACCGTGTAGCGGTCGGTGCGAGGGAGCGGCACCCCGTCGAAGAGGGCCGGGTAGGCCTCGCGGGCGGTCAGCGCCGCCGCGTGGGCGGGGGCCTCGGCGGCCGATCTTCCGCTGGCGGCCTCGGCCGCCGGGGGCGGAGGCGGGGGCACGCCACGGACCGCGCAGCCGCCGGTGAGAGCACCCAGAGCCGCCGCGCACACCAGACCCAGCACAAGACCGGCGCGAGTATTCATGCGGCCGGAGCGTATACTCGCCCCCCGATGAACGCCCGTCGATGGATCGTGAGCGTGTCGGCGGCGGCGATCGCCGCCTCTTCCGGCTGCCGGGGCGGCGACAACGTCGGCCGCCGCGCCCAGCGCGAGCCCACGTCGGTGCTCGACGTCTTCGCCCCGCCCACGCCCGGCGAGGCCGCCCGCGACGCCGTGAACCCCTTCGACGCCAGCGCCCGCGCCCGCGGCCTGCTGCTGCTCGCCAATGCCCCGTGGGGCGGCGAGCGCGTGTACCAGGACCTCTACAACGTCTCGATGCAGGACGGCGACCCGCTCGTGCGCGCGATGGCGGTCCGCGCCATCGCCATGCACGGCCGCGCCGAGCAGGCGCCGATGATCGCCGAGCAGCTCAAGAACGCCGACCGCTTCCTTCGCTGGGAGTCGGCCCGGGCCCTCCAGCGCATGCACAACCCCGAGGTCGTCCCCGCCCTGCTCCGCTCGGCCGACCCGAAGAACGAGAGCGACGCCGAGATCCGCGCCGCCACCGTCCGCGCCCTGGGTCAGTACCCCGAGCCGCGGGTGCTCACCGCCCTCATCGCCCGCCTCGAGGACCGCGATCTGGCCGTCAACCGCGAGGCCCGGTGGTCGCTGCGCACGCTCACCGGTGAAGACTACGGCGACGATCTGCCCCGCTGGGTCCGCTGGCAGCGCGAGACCCAGGAGCCCTTCGCCCGCCGCGGCCAGTACACCTACCCCATCTTCGAGCGTGACCGCTATTGGTGGGAGTGGATCCAGCCCTTCTGGCAACCACCCAACGAGAAGCCCGGCGCCGTCATCGGGGCCCCGGCCGTCGCGAGCACCGCCGCACCGTCGCCCGCCCCCGCCGCGCCCGCCCCCGCGCCCGCCCGATAACAGGCGCCCGCCACGGAGCTCCCTGCGCCGGGAAAGACCGGGGCCGCCCGTCTGCCGGCGATCCGCCGGGTCGCCGTCCCGCCGCGCGGCGAACCCGCCGATATCTGAGTGATGCGAAGTGTCCGCGCCGAAGCCGGAAGTGTTCGGGTCGAGCGCAAAGCCTCCGCCCCCAGACCCGGCCCCGGCGAGGCGCTCCTGCGTCCGCGGCGCGTGCTCGTCGGCTCCGCCGACATCGCCGCCGCCGGTGCACGCGGACACGCGGTGACCCTGGGCCACCAGTTCGTGGCCACCGTCGAGGAGGTCAACCCGCTGCCCGCCGAGAAAGCCCGCGCCGAAGCCCTGCGGGGCAAGCGGGTGGTTGGCTCCCCCGAGGTGGCCTGCGGACGCTGCGACCTGTGCCACCGCGGGCTGTCGGCCCACTGCCGCGAGCGGACCATCCTCGGTCTTCGCGGGCGCGACGGCTGCTTCGCCGACGCCTTCTGCCTGCCCATCCGCAACCTGCTGGCGCTGCCCGACACCATCGACGACGACCGCGGGGCCTTCGCCTGGCTGCTCGGCGCCGCGGTGCACGCCGCCCATCAGATCCGCATCGAGGGCAAGCCCTATATCACGGTGCTGGGCGACGGCCGCCTCGGGCTGCTCTGCGCCCAGGTGATGAACCGGCTGAACGCCTCGGTGCGTGTGGTCGGACGGCACGAGAGCAAGCTCGCCTTGTGCGAGCGCTGGGGCGTCAAGCACCGCCTTCTTGACGAGGCCGGCCGCCGCGCCGACCAGGACATCGTGGTGGAGGCCACCGGCCACGCCGACGGACTCACCGTCGCGATGCAGATGGTCCGGCCGCGCGGCAAGATCCTCCTCAAGACCCTCCACGCCGCCGGCGCCGCGGCCGACCTGTCCCCGATCGTCACCAACGAGGTCGAGCTCATCGGCTCCCGCGGCGGGTCGATCGCCGATGCGGTGGCCATGCTCGATCGCAACGAGGTCGATGTCGTCAGCCTGATCACCCGGCGCGCCAAGCTCGACGACGCCCCCGAAGCCCTTCGCGCCGCCGCGCAGCCCGCTCAGATCGGCGTGCTGATGGAACTCTGAACCGCCAGAGGCCGCCGCTCACCCGGCTTCTCACGGGGGTGTCCGGGAATCGATGGGATGCGCGGGGTGGTGGGGTGGTGGGGGGGGTGAAATCGCGGCGCGCCGTCGGCGAAGAACCCGGCAGGAAAGGAGGCCGGGGATGCGCTATCTGCTGGCCATTGTGCTGCCGCCCGTCGCCGTGCTCATCTGCGGCAAGCCTGTGCAGGCGGTGCTGAACCTGGTGCTCACGCTGCTGCTGTGGGTGCCCGGCATGGTGCACGCCCTGCTCGTGGCGCACGACTACTACGAAGACCGCCGCAGCGAGCGGATGATCCGCGCGATCCGAGCCGCGTAGCGGGCGAGGGATCAGTCGACGTTCACGAGGCCCGCGAGCGCCAGCACGGCCAGGGCGACCCCTGCCACGATGCGGTAATAGCCGAACGGCGCCAGCCCGTGCCGGTTGAGGAAGCCCACCAGCCACTTCACGGCCGCCGCCGCGGCCACCGCCGCCACGATCACGCCGATGAGCACCGGCGCCGCGCCCAACTTCTGCAGAAACGACTCGTGACCCCCGTGGGCCGCCTTCCGAAAGTCCTTGAAGAGCGTAAAACCTGTGGCGGCCGTCAGCGTGATCACCCCGAGCAGGAACGAGAACTCCGCCGCGGCCGTGCGCTTCAGGCCCACCATGGCGCCGCCCGTGATCGTCATCATCGACCGGCTGGTGCCCGGCCACATCGCCAGAATCTGCAGCACCCCCACCACCAGCGCATCGCGCACTGACATGTCGCCCAGGTCACGCTCGCCCGGCCGGGGCGAAGCCGGGGCCGGTGGGCCGGCCTCCGCGGCCAGCTTCAGCACCCGCTCGCGCTGGCGGATGACCAGCCGGTCGACCGCGATCATGTACACCCCGCCGACGACCAGCGCCGCCACCACGGGCCAGGTGCTGAACAGGTAGTGCTCGATGGCGTCGTGCGCCACCACGCCCACCGCCGCCGCCGGGATGAAGGCCACCACCAGGTTGATCGCCAACTTCAGACCTGCCGAATCGCGCCCGAGCACGCCGCGGAGCATCGTGATGAACCGGGGCCAATACAGCCCCAGCACCGCCAGGATCGCCCCGCCCTGGATGATCACGTTGAACGCGTCGACCGCCTGCTTCTGCCTGGCGTCGGTGAGACCCATCAGGTCGGCGGTAATGATCAGGTGCCCGGTCGAGCTGACCGGCAGGTACTCGGTGATGCCCTCGACCAGGCCGAGGACGACGGCTTGCAGCGGTGACATGCGGGCCGCAGTGTAGCGGCGCCGTTTCCGACGCACTCCACACCGCCCACCCCACCCACACCCCCCGCATCGCTCACGCCGATCACACCGCGGCCATCGCGGCCGCCGGGGCTCCGGCGGCGTTCGCGGCCGAGGCTTCAAGGGCCGCTCGGTCCGCCGACGCCAGCGACTCGAGCAGGCCGAGCCGCTCGTAGGTGTCGAGCAGCGAGCGGGCCTCGGCCCCGCGATACGCCGCGTCCGTGTCGATGATCCGCTTGCCCATGACGTTCTCGAGCATCGCCTGCGTGTACACCGGGCGCTGCACAGCCGTCGACTTGGTGCCGTACTGGTTGAGGTTCGACGCGAAGATCCCCGCCGCGCTCACGGGCAGGAAGTCCTCGTACCGCAGCCCCTCGGCCCGGGCGTAGCCCAGCCGCACCAGTTGCCGCGCGTCGGTGGTGGCGATGCGGCCCCGGGCCGCCAGGCCCTTGGCCGTCGGCGAGTAGTGCGCGTACACCAGCCCGGCGTCGAGCAGGCCGGGCAGCGTCTTGGGGAAGGGCGCAAAGGCCTGCGCGTAGCGAGCCTTGTACGCGGCGAAGTCCCGGGCGGCCAGCCCGGGGTCGTTTTCACCCGCCGCCTCGGCCTCGGCCAGGCAGCGGTCGTACAGCGACCGCCCCGCCGGCGTCGTGGCGTAGAACCGCTGCTCGATCTCGCCGAACCGCGCCGTGTGCGTGGTCTTCACGACAGAGCCGTCGGCGTTCACGAACTCGACCGGCTCGGTGAGGGCCTTGTACGAGTCCTGCCGCAGCAGCACCGGCGTGTCCTCGCTGGGGCCCTCGGTGGTGTCCTTGAAGCCCGAGTGCCGGAGCTCGCCCAGCCGCAGGTCGGGCCGCTTGAGCCGCTCGGTGAGCGCCGCCGCGGCGGGGGCCACGGCCGCGCCCGCCCCCTGCCGGGGCCAGCCCTCGATCGTCTCGGCGTCGAGGTGCTTGAAGTGCAGACGCATCCAGTCGCCGTCGGCGGTGCGCTCCAGGTGGGCCAGGGCCCGCTCGGCCCGGGGGCGGAACGACGCTTCGTCGATCTCGCCCATGCAGAACTTCATCGCCGACGTGTACAGGTCCATGCACAGGGTGTTCGGCGTGAGATGGTTCAGGTGGTGCGACTCGAAGCAGGCGATGTCGGCGGCGATCTTGAAGCCGGCGTCGCACAGCTCCTTGTACAGCGCGTGGTCGCGGGCGCGGCCGGTCCACTTGAAGATCCGCGTGGTGCCCTCGCGGATCAGCGCCTCGGCGTCGGCCCAGTCGAGCCCGCCCTGCCGCTCGCCCTTCTCGATCAGGGCGCGGGCGGTCTCGCCGAACACCCGGCGCCCGGCCAGCAGCGCTTCGATCCGCCCCCGCGTCGCCGCGTCGAACCAGTCGGTCTGCAGCAGCGAGGTGAACACCCGGTGCTCGGGGTTGTGCGTCGAGCGGAAGGCGCTGGCGATGATCGGCTGGCTCTTGGCCCCCACGCTCGTCATGTCGTAGAAGTTGTGCGGCTCCATCGCGAAGGCCGCGAAGAACCGCGCGATCCACCGGTACTCGTCGGCCCGGCCGATGCGGATCGCCCCGTGCCGCTCGCCGCTGGTCTTCTCCAGCTGCGCATCGCTGATCCGGAAGCTTGGATACATCTTGCCCAGCAGGTCGCACACCGCCCGGTTGCACACCCGGTTCACGAGCAGCGACTTGTCGTACAGCGGCACCTCTTTGCCGAACATCGCCGAGAGCTCGGCGAACAGGCGGTGCTGCATCTGCACTTTGTCGGCGAAGGTTCGGGCGGTCATGCCGGGGTCTCCGCGGGGGTCTGCCTCAGTTTACGCCGCGGCGCCGCGAGAGGCTCCCGCGGCGCTAGACGTTGAAGTACTTGGCCTCGGGGTGGTGCACGATGATGGCGCTGGTGCTCTGCTCCGGGTCGATCTGCCAGTTCTCCGTGAGCTCGCAGCCGATGCGCTCGGGCCGGATGAGCCGGAACAGCTTCTCCTGGTCGCGCATGTCCGGGCACGCGGGGTACCCGAAGCTGTACCGCGACCCGCGGTAGCGCTGCACGAACAGATCGCGCACCTTCGGCGAGTCGTCGTTGGCGATGCCCAGCTCCATGCGCATCCGCTTGTGCCACAGCTCGGCCAGCGCCTCGGCGCACTCCACGCCCATGCCGTGCAGGTACAGGTACTCGGTGTACTCGTTGCGCTCAAAGAGCTGCCGCGCCCGCGCCGAGGCCTCGCGCCCCATCGTCACGCAGTGCAGGCCGAGCACGTCTTTCTTGCCCGAGTCGACGCCCCGGAAGAAGTCCGAGATGCACAGCCGCTGCCGCCCCTCCTGCCGCGGGAAGGTGAAGCGCTCGATCTCGCGCCCGTGGTCATGCGGGTCGAAGACGATCAGATCATCACCCTCCGACTGCACCGGGAAGTAGCCGTACACCACCGCCGGCCGCAGGATCTTCTCCGCCTTGCACTGCGCCTGCAAACGCCGGAAGATCTCCTCGACCTCGGTGTCGATCTGGTTCTCGAAGTCCTCGTCGGACATCTTCCCCTTCTTGTACTGCCACTGGCCGCGGAACAGCGCCACGCGGTTCACGAACGGATAGATCTGGTCGAGGTCGATCGACCCCGGCTCCAGCACGCGCGAGCCCCAGAAGGGCGGCGTCGGCGGCTCGATGTCGGTCCGCACGTCCGACCGCCGCCGCGTCGCGACGGCCGTCCCGCCGCCGCCAGCGTCCGCGGCCGGCTCGGGCCGGGCCGCCCGGCTCCGGGCCACCACCTCGTCGGCGTCGGCCCGCTTCTTCAGCCGCGCCGTGATCTCGCCGTCGATCGCCGCCAGGTTCCCCGCCGCCAGGTGGTCCATGAACCGCAGGCCCTCGAAGGCGTCCTTGCCGTAGTACGTCCGGCCGTACACCTGCCGAAGGTCGTTCTCGGCGTAATGCCGCGTCAGCGCCGCCCCGCCCAGGATCACCGGCACCTTCAGCCCCAGCGTCGCCATCTCCTCGAGGTTGTCGCGCATCACCCCCACCGATTTCACCAGCAGCCCCGACAGCCCGATCGCGTCGGCCTGGTGCTCCTCGCACGCCCGCAGGATGTTGCCCAGCGTCTGCTTGATGCCGATGTTCAGCACCGTGTAGCCGTTGTTCGACAGGATGATGTCCACCAGGTTCTTGCCGATGTCGTGCACGTCGCCCTGCACGGTCGCCAGCACCATCTTGCCCTTGCTCCGCCCCTCCACCTTGGGCATGTGCGGCTGCAGGTGCGCCACCGCGGTCTTCATCACCTCGGCCGATTGCAGCACGAACGGCAGCTGCATCTGGCCCGAGCCGAACAGGTCGCCCACCGTCTTCATCCCGTCCAGCAGGTGATCGTTCACGATCGCCAGCGCCGGGTACCGGGTCAGCGCCTCGTCCAGCGACTTGTTCAGGTCCCGCTTCTCGCCGTCGATGATGTGCCGCCGCAGACGCTCCTCCAGCGGGAGGTCCGACAGCTGCTGCTTCTTCGCCTTGCCGGCCCCCGCCCCGCCACCGCCCTCGTCCTCGGGGAACAGCGAGATATACGCCGTCAGCGGGTCGAATCCCTCGCGCCGGCGGTCGTAGATCAGGTCGAGCGCCGCGTCCCACTGCGACTGCTCGATGTCCTTCCGCGGCAGGATCTTCGAGAAGTGCACGATCGCGCCCGTCAGCCCGGCCCGCACGCACTCGTGCAGGAACACGCTGTTCAGCACCACCCGCGCGTACGGCTTGAGACCGAACGACACGTTCGACAGCCCGATGCACGTGTTGCACTCCGGGAGCTCCGTCGCGATCCGCCGGATGCCCTCCACCGTCTCCAGCGCCAGCCGACGGTCGGCCTCCACCCCCGTGGTGATCGGCAGCACCAGCGGGTCGAAGTGGATGTCCGCCGGCGACAGCCCGTGCCGGTTCACCGCCAGGTCGTAGATCCGCTTGGCGATCGCGATCTTCCGCTCGGCGGTCTTGCCCATCGCCTCCAGCGGGTCCTCGTCGATCGTCCCCGCGATCACCGCCGCCCCGTAGGTGCGCGCCAGCTCGCAGATGTGCGCCAGCTTCTCCTCGCCCTCCTCCAGGTTCATCGAGTTGATGATGCACTTCCCCGGCGCGTGTTTCAGCCCCGCCTCCAGCACATCCACCTGCGTCGAGTCGATCATCAGCGGCACCGAGATCTGACGGGCAAACCGCTTGACCACCTCGGTCATGTCCCGCACGCCGTCGCGGCCGACGTAGTCCACGCACACGTCCAGCACGTGCGACCCCTCCCGCACCAGCTCCTTGCCCATCGACACCAGGCCGTCCCAGTCCTCCGCGTTCAACAGGTTCTTGAACTGCCGCGACCCGTTCGTGTTCGTCCGCTCGCCCACGATCAGGAACGAGTTGTCCTGCCGGAACTCGGCCACCGAGTACAGCGACGTGCACCCCGGCCGCACCGGCGCCTTGCCCACTTTCTTCGGCGCCCGCCCCGCCGCCGCCTCCGCCAGCAGCCGGATGTGCTCCGGCGTCGTCCCGCAGCACCCGCCCACCAGCCCCACCCCGTCGTGCTCCATGAACCTGACCATGTGCTCGGCGAACGGCTGCGGCTTCAGCGGGTAGTCGGGCTTCCCGTCCAGCAGCACCGGCAGCCCCGCGTTGGGCAGCACCGAGATCCCACGCCCCCAGTTCTTCCCCAGCCAGCCGATGTGCTCGGTCATCTCTACCGGCCCGGTCGCGCAGTTCAGCCCCAGCGAGAAGATCGGGAAACCCCGCAGCGCCTCCGCGGCCGCCGCGATCTCCGTTCCCAGCAGCATCGTGCCCGTCGTCTCGATCGTGACCGACGACATGATCGGCACGTCATCCACCGTCTTCCCCCGCTCCTTCAGGGCGATCAGGCACGCGTTGATGGCGCACTTCACCTGCTGGATGTCCTGCGACGTCTCCGTCAGCAGCACGTCCACGCCCCCGTCCAGCAGGCCCCGCGCCTGCTCCAGGTACGAGTCCAGCATCTCCTCCCACGTCGTGTGCCCCAGCGTCAGCAGCTTCGTCCCCGGCCCGATCGACCCCGCCACGAACCGCGGCTTGTCCTTCGTCGAGAACTTGTCGCACGCCGCCCGCGCCACCTCCGCCGCCAGCTTGTTCAGCCGGTAGGTCTCCGGCACCAGGTCGAACTCCGCGAACACCAGCTTGTTGGCCCCGAAGGTGTCGGTCTCCACAACGTCCGCACCCACCGCCAGGAACGACTCGTGGATCCCCCCGATCACGTCCGGACGCGTCTGCACCAGGATCTCTGTGCAGTTCTCCTTGTCCAGGTAGTCCCGGTGCAGGTCGCAGTCGCACTTGTGGATGCTCGTCCCCATCGCCCCGTCGAACACGAGAACTCGGCGGGCGGCGTGCTGCGCAAAGAGGCTGGGCATCGAAGGGTTCCTGTCGGCGGCGCATCTCCCCGCTCCGGACCGAAACCGCGCGCGGGAGAACTCCAAGGATCGGGCGAACCAACGCGCCGGCTGACCGGCGCCCACCATCCACTCTCCATTCAGTATATCCGTTTATGCGGATGAACGGATGAAATGCCGGTGGATCGCCCAAAGAGTCGAAATCTGTACGGGTACCACCCGATTATCATCCCCGCCCGGAACCCCCTGAAAGGCCCCCGCTTGCCCGAACCCGCCATCCTCATCGAGGGCGTCACCAAGCGATTCCGCGACAAGACCGCCGTCGACCGCCTCGACCTCGAGGTGCCCACCGGCTCGCTCTGCGGCTTCCTGGGCCCCAACGGCGCCGGCAAGACCACCACCATCCGGATGGTCATGTCCATCTTCTACCCCGACGAGGGGCGGGTCTCGGTCCTCGGCCGGCCCAGCGCCATCGAGAGCAAGGACCGAATCGGCTACCTCCCCGAAGAGCGCGGCGTCTACCGCAAGATGAAAGTCGGCGACTTCCTGGCCTACATGGGCCAGCTCAAGGGCCTCGATGCGCACGGCATGGCCAAGCGCGTCGACGACTGGCTCGCCCGCGTCGGCCTCCCCGAGGTCCGAAAGAAAAAGTGCGAAGAGCTCTCCAAGGGCATGCAGCAGAAGGTGCAGTTCGTCGCCGCGATCATGCACGACCCCGAGCTCATCATCCTCGACGAGCCCTTCAGCGGCCTCGACCCGGTCAACGCCCGCCTCATGCGATCGCTCATGGAAGACCTGCACCGCCGCGGCAAGACCATCATCTTCTCCACCCACGTCCTCCACTCCGCCGAGCAGCTGTGCACCCGCATCTTCATGATCAACAAGGGCCGCAAGGTCCTCGACGGCGACATCGATCAGATCCGCGCCCAGTACGACCCCAAGACCATCGTCGTCGAACCCCTCGAGAACGGCGACCCGCGACAGGCCCAGGCCCGCCTGGCCTCGGTCCCCGGCGTCGCCGGCGTCATGCACTCGGGCGCCAAGGGCGTCTACGAGGTCCGCCTCATCGACGGCGCCGATCCCGCCCCCACGATGGCCGCCATCATCACCGCCGTCCCGTCGCGCCGCGTCGAAGTGCGCCGCGCCACCCTCGAAGACATCTTCGTCCATCTTGTCGCCCCCGGCGACTCGGAGGATGTGCTCCGCGAAATGCTCAGCGAACGCGGCACCGCCGCGGAGGTGAACGCCGATGCGTAAGGTCTTCGTCGCCGCCCTGCGGGAGTACCGCACCACCGCCCTCACTCGGTCCTTCTTCTTCGGGGCCGTCGTCTTCCCGATCGCGATCTGGGGCATCATGATCGCCGTCGCCGCCTTCACCAAGGGCGAGCGTCCGCCCCTCACCGGCTCGATGGCCGTCGTCGACCCCACGCCCGCCGGAGCCATCGCCGAGGGCATCCGCGCGCGATTCGACCCCCAGAAACTCGAGGCCGAACGCCAGCGCCGCATCAAGGAAATCGACGCCGCGCTCGACAAGTCGCCCGTCCCACTCTCCCCCCAGCAGCGCGAGATCGCCAAGAGCCAGGCCCTGGCCTTCTTCGGCCTCGCCAAGGCCTGGCAGGTCGACGTCCAGACCGCCACCCCCGCCGAGGCCGATGCCTGGCGAGAGAAAGTCAAAACCGGCGCCGCCCTCGCTCTCGTCGAGATCTCCGAGGCCTCCGTCGCCGTGCCGCCCGGGGCCTTCCAACTCTTCAACACCCGGAAGATGGATCCCGACGACCTCTCCGCCATCCGCGAGGCCGCCACCCGCTCGATCGTCGACGAGCGCCTCCGCCGCGCAAGCCTCGACCCCGTCCGCGTCCGCGACATCATGGCCGCGCCCCCGCAGGCCGCCACCGCCACGCTCACCGCCGAGGGCGTCCAGAAGGGCGGCGAGGCTCTCGCCCGCATCCTCCCCTTTGCCTTTATGTTCCTGCTCTACCTCTCCGCCGTCATCGGCGGCTCGTACCTCCTCTACAGCACTCTCGAAGAGAAGAGCAACCGCATCATGGAGGTCCTGCTCTCGGCCATGAGCCCCACGCAGCTGCTGGCCGGCAAGATCCTCGGCCAGGGCGCCGTCGGCCTCACCGTGCTCATCATGTACGCCGGTCTCGGCCTGCTCGCCGCCCGCCACTTCGGCGTGCTGCACCAGATCCCCCTCGGGGCCCTGCCCTGGATGCTGGTCTTCTTCCTGATCGCCTACGCCTTCCAGGCCGCCCTCACCGCCGCCGTCGGCTCCGCCTGCGCCCAGATCACCGACGCCCAGGCCCTCTACGCGCCCGTCACCATGATCAACATCCTGCCCTTCCTCGTCATGGTGCCGGTGATGGAGAACCCCGGCGGCCTGCTCCCCAAGGTTCTCACGCTCACCCCGGTCATCTCGCCCTACGTGGCGATCATGCGGCTGGGCCAGCCCGCCCACCCCGTGCCGCTGTGGGAGCTCTTCGCCGCGACCCTGGTCGGCATCGCCGCCGTCATCGCCGCCGTGTGGCTCGCCGCGAAGATCTTCCGCGTCGGTGTCCTCATGTACGGCAAGCCGCCGAGCATCCTCGGCCTGCTCAAGTGGGCCAGTTACCGCTGACCCGCCCACCGCCCCCCCCCCCCTCGCCTCTCCGAACCCACGCACCCGTCGATCGCCGGTACCGGGGCACGGTATCCGTACATTCTGCGAACAAAGAACCTTCCTCTTTCCGAACGATTTGTAATGGTTTCTCTGGCACTTGTGCGAAGAACGTGTAAAATCGATGCTGCCCTTTCCGATGACTCCAGGAGGAGTCCTCTGCGATGCTCGAACTGCTTCACGCCGCCGGTGGCGTGGCCCTGCTGGTCTTTGCGATCCGCTTCCTCCGCAAGGGGCTCGACCGCCTCTTCGGGGACACCCTGTATAGGCGGATCGCCCGGCTGACCCGCGGCCCCATCCGGGCCGCCGGCGCCGGCGTGCTCGCGGGCATCGTCGCCCCGTCGTCCACCACGCTCTCACTCCTGTCCGTCTCGCTCGTCCGCGACGGGCAGGTCACGCTCACCCGCGCGCTGCTCATGCTGCTCGGCGCGTTTGTCTCGATCACGCTGATGGTGCAGATGGTCTCGCTGAACATCTTCCGCGAGGCCTCCATCCTGCTCCTGCTCGGGGTCATCCTGTTCCAGGGGGGGCGCCGGGAAACGCCCCGGGGCATCGGGCAGATGCTCATCGCCCTGGGCCTCATGTTCCTGGGCGTCTGGGTCATTCAGGACGCCACCCGCCCCCTCGCCGCGTCCCCCGACTTCCGCGAGGTCATGGCTCTGGCCGCCAAGGCCCCGTGGTTCATGTTCGCCTTCGCGGCGCTCTCCACGGCCCTGCTTCAGTCCTCGACCGCGTCGATCGCGGTGGTGCTCTCTCTGGCGCTGGGCGAGGTTCCGCTGCTCTCGCTCGACGCCGCTTTGCCCGCCGTTCTCGGGGCCAACGTCGGCATCGCCATCACCACGCTGGGCAGCGGCTGGGCCCAGACCGACTCGCGCCGCCTGGGCCTGGCCATCCTCATCGCCCGCCTGCTCACCGCCATGGGCCTCATGGCGGCGCTCCCGTGGCTCGTGGGGCAGATCGAGCGGCTGCCCTGGGGCCTGGCGCGCAACATCGCCAACGTCCACACCGGCTTCAACGTGCTGGTGCTGCTGCTGGCCTTCCCCTTCGCCGGCCTGCTCGTGCGGCTGGCCCGCGCCGTCTTCCCCGACCAGGCCTCCGCCGGCTCCGACTTCTATCGCTTCTTCCTCGACCCCCGCTGGGCCGATGAGCCCACCGTCGCCCTCGCCCAGGCCCGCCGCGAGATCGGCTACATGGCCCAGATCGTCCAGCACATGCTGCGGGACTTCTGGTCCGCCCTCATGACCGGCGACGAGGCCCTCCGCAAGGACATCCGCGCACGCGACGACCGCGTCGACCGCCTCGACCGCGAGGTCAAGACCTTCCTCACCCAGGCCGTCTCCGCCGACCTCACCCCCGAGCTCGGCCGCCAGCGCCTCCTCCAGCTCCGCTTCGCCGCCGACCTTGAAGCCATCGGCGACATCGTCGACCGCTCCCTGCTCGACGTCGCCAAGAAGAAGCACGAGAAACGCGTCAGCTTCTCGCCCAAGGGCTTCGAGGAGCTCAAGGACCTCTTCGACAAGACCAGCGAGAACCTCGAGATCGCCACCGCCGCCTTCATCACCGACTCCGAGGCCCTCGCCCGCAAGCTTCTCCGCCACAAGACCGTCATCCGCGATCTCACCCTGGCCCTCGAGCGCCAGCACTTCGACCGCCTGCAGGCCCGCGAGGCCGGCGCCATCGACACCAGCGAGCTCCACCTGGAGATCCTCGCCCAGCTCAAGAACATCAACCACATGCTGGCCGGCGTCGCCTACGACATCCTCAAAACCACCCCAGACGCCAACGGCGGCGCACCCCCCCAGCCCGCCCCGCCCGACGGCCACACCACGGCCGACCAGCCCTCTCTGGCCACACCGCGCCTGCTCTCGGCCTGACCGCCCCGCCCGCCCTTCAGCGGCCCGGCCCCGCCGAGGCGTGCAACCCCGTGCTCCCGAACCCCCCCTCGCCCCGCGCGGTCGCCTCCAGGCTCTCCACCACCCGCACCTGGGCCCGGGCCACCGGCGCGATCACCATCTGCGCGATCCGCATCCCCGGCTCGACGCAGAACGGCTGACGCCCCAGGTTGATCAGCGGCACCATCGCCTCGCCCCGGTAGTCGCTGTCCACCGTGCCGGGCGCGTTGGGCATCCCGATCCCGTGCCGCGTCGCCAGCCCGCTGCGGGGCCTCACCTGCCCCTCGAACCCCTCCGGCACCGCGATGATCACCCCGCAGGGGATCAGCCTGATGTCCCCCGGCCGCAGCACCACCCCTCGCTTGGTCTCTCCGCTGGCCGAGACGAACTCCTCCATCTCATGGGGGTGCGGGCACGCCGAGAGATCGAGCCCCGCCGCCCCGGCCGACTGATACGCCGGCACCGCGGCCCCTTCTCGCAGTTTCACCACACGGACGACGGGCGTTTGGGCAGTCATCCCCGCAGCCTCCGCCCCCGGGGCCCGTCCGTCAACCGGCCCCCCTCAGCCCGCCGCCCAACCCACGCGGTCCCCCCAGAGCCGTCCGCCGGTCCGGCGCCGCCGGCCTCGCACCGGCGCCCGACTTCTCACCGCCTTCCGAGAGCCGGGTCTTGTCCGGTCCCCGCGGCCGGGTATTGTTTGACCGCGAACCCGCAACGCCGCGGAACCACGGACGGTTCCGCCCGACCAACCTTCGCCCCCGGCCCGAGCCGGGCGCACCGTTCGTGAAGCGGGTCCGCCGATCCCCGGCTGGGGCACTTCCCAGCGCAGGCGTCGACAGGGCTGTCCGAAACCGATTCGCTCCGAGTTCTCGCACGTCGGTTCCCGCGTTGTCTCGCAACGGCCCCACGCCGCCATGAGCTGGTTCCCGTCCAACTCCGTTTGCCCCGACCACTGACGATGACCACCATCTCCGCGCCCCGATCCAAGAACGCATTCCTCTCCGGCCCCTGGACCGTCGACGACTCGGCGCGGCTCTACGGCATCCCCGACTGGGGGAAGGGCTTCTTCGGCGTGAACCCCGCCGGCCACCTCACGGTCACCCCGGACAAGAAGCCCGAGCGATCGATCGATCTCTTCGATCTGGTCGAGGGCCTGCGCGAGCGCGAGCTCACCACCCCGCTCATCATCCGCTTCTCCGACATCGTCCGGCACCGCCTCACCGAGATCCACAACGCCTTCCGCTCGGCCATCGAGACCGAGGGGTACAAGGGCAAGTACCAGTGCGTCTACCCCATCAAGGTCAACCAGCAGCGCCTGGTCGTTGAGGAAATCCGCAACATCGGCGGCCCGCTGGGCTTCGGCCTCGAGGCCGGCAGCAAGCCCGAGCTCCTCGCCGTCCTCGGCATGACCGTCGACCACCCCGACATGCCGATCATCTGCAACGGCTTCAAGGACAGCGAGTTCATCGAGATGGTCGTCCTGGCCACGAAGCTCGGCCGGAACATCGTGCCCGTCGTCGAGAAGTTCAGCGAGCTCGAGCTCATCGTCAAGCACGCCAAGGCCTACGGCGTCCGCCCGCAGATCGGCGTCCGCGCCAAGCTCACCTCCCCCGGCGCCGGCCGCTGGCAGTCTTCCGGCGGTATCCGCTCGAAGTTCGGCCTCTTCATGTCCGAGATCCTCTCGGCCCTCGATTACCTCAAGAAGCACGACATGGCCGACTGCCTCAAGCTCCTGCACTTCCACATCGGCAGCCAGATCTGCGATATCCGCAACGTCAAGAACGCCATCAACGAGCTCGCCCACATCTACACCGAGCTCCGCCGCCTCGGCGCCGACATGACCATGATCGACATCGGCGGCGGCCTCGCCGTCGACTACGACGGCTCGCAGTCGGCCTTCGAGTCGTCCATGAACTACACCGTCAACGAGTACGCCGCCGACGTCGTCTACCGCATCAAGAGCGTCTGCGACGACGCCGGCATGCCCCACCCCACCATCATCTCCGAGTCCGGGCGCGCCATGGTCGCCTACTCCTCGGTCCTGGTCTTCGACGTCCTCGGCACCGCCAGCTTCAAGGAGCCCGGGCCCCCCGACGAGCTCGAGGCCGTCATGGCCGCCGAGAAGGAGATCCCCCAGCCCATCGCCGACCTCTTCACCTGCAACGAGAACGTCACCGAGCGCAATCTCGTCGAGACGTACCACGACGCCATGCAGGCCCGCGACGAGGTCATGAGCCTCTTCAGCCTCGGCTACCTCAGCCTCCCCATGCGCGCCCTCGCCGAGCGCCTGTTCTGGTCCATCGGCAACCGGATCATCGAGAAGGCCGCCAAGCTCAAGGAACTCCCCGAAGAGTTCGAGAGCCTCCCCCAGCTCCTCAGCGACCAGTACTTCTGCAACTTCTCCGTCTTCCACTCCATGCCCGATGTCTGGGCCATCGACCAGCTCTTCCCCATCTGCCCCATCCACCGCCTCAGCGAAGAGCCCACCCGCCGCGGCATCCTCGCCGACATCACCTGCGACTCCGACGGCAAGGTCGACCGCTTCGTCGACAAGCGCGACATCAAGAAGACCCTCGAGCTCCACCCCTACAAAGACGGCGAGAAGTACTACCTCGCCGCCTTCCTCGTCGGCGCCTACCAGGAGATCCTCGGCGACTACCACAACCTCCTGGGCGACTGCCACGCCGTCCACGTCAGCCTCGACGAGGACGGCGAGGTCCGCATCGACGACGTCATCGAGGGCGACACCGTCGCCAAGGCCCTCTCCTACGTCCAGATCGACCACGAGGACCTCCGCCGCGACATGCGCCGCGAGGCCGAACGCGCCGTCCGCTCCAAGCGCATCACCGCCTCCGAGTCCGCCTCGCTCCTCAAGTTCTACGAGAACGGCCTCGACGGCTACACCTACCTCGAGGAGTAGCCCCGCCCGCCCGGAACCAGCCCCCATGTGCGAGCATCACCAGACCGTCGAGCGGTTCGTCGCCCAAGCCTCGTCCCTGCACCACGCCGTCGCCGGGCTCACCCCCGCCCAGCTCGACGCCTTCCCCGTCCCCGGCACGTGGTCGGTCCGGCAGATCGTCGTCCACCTTCTCGACAGCGACCTGGCCGCCGGCCACCGCATGAAGCGGACCATCGCCGAGGACAAGCCCCTCGTCATCGCCTACGACGAAACCGCCTTCGCGCAGAAGCTGGGCTACGAGCGGCTGGATGTGCACCGAGTCGCCGAGCTCTTCCGCATCCACCGCGAGCACATCGCCGAGTTGCTCCGACCCCTACCCGCCGCGGCCTTCGACCGAGCTCTCGTGCACAATCAGCGCGGCCTGGTCACCCTGGGCCGTCTCGTCGCCCTCTACGTCGAGCACGTCGACCACCACTTCAAGTTCATCCGCCAGAAGCGCCAGATGCTCGGCGTCCCGCTCCCCGCCTAGCCACCGGCCAGTAGCGTCTCCAGCCGCCTCAGCGCCGCCGACCACACCCTCTTCATCTTCGAGCACGCCGCGTCGCTCGCCAGCCTCTCGTGCTGCATCTGCACCGCCGTCCGCGCTCCGCCCCCCGCCGCCCTGGCCGTCAGCGACGCCGACACCGTCTTCTTCCCGTCGCTGAACGTCAGCCGGGCCGACTTCGGCACGCTCACCTTGTGAACCGCCACCCCCTCCGGCAGCCACCGCCGCGCCAGCGACACGTCGGCGAAGCACCGCAGGATCGCCTCCGGCGCCGCCGCGAACGTCCGCGTCACGGTCGCCGCGAAACCCGTCCTGGTCTCCCGAACCTTCCTCATTCCCCGCGCCCGCTCGTAGCCCACCACCACCATCTGCGCCCACCACGCGCCCAGCCGGTGCCGCTCGTGCAGGAACGACGCCGCGGCCGAGTGCCCCTTCGCCCCCACGCCGAACCGGTCGAGCACGCCGAACCAGTGCGCCCATCCGTGCCCCGTGCCCTTCGCCACCGCGCTATCCGAGATCCCCGGCGACGCCCCCCCACGCGCCCCCCCACACACACCCCCCCAACCCCAACACTTCCACCCTCACACCCCCCATGAGCACCCCCCCCCCCCCGTCCCACCCCCCCCCAACCCCCCCACCCCCCCCCCCCCCCCACACCCCCCCCACCCCCACACCACACCCA
>JACVCL010000151.1 GCA_016742075.1 Phycisphaerales bacterium | reverse complement strand
AGATGTGTAAAAGAGAAGGATGCTACTGCCGTATAGACCCAAACCCCAGTCCTCTCCCCGGCTTTCGGTAGACCCTGCCGCCCGACCTCCTAACCCAACCCAATCATCGCCCTGCCCCCCCCCCGGACGGTTGCCCCCCCCCGCCCCGAATCGGAGATAACACCCAGGGGCCCCGCGGCCTCCCGCCCGAGCCACACCCCCCCAGACGCGTCATGCCCCAACCCCCGAGCCCACCTCCCGGCCAGCCGCACCGCGACCCCACCAAGGCCACCTCGGCCCACGACGCCTCGCGCGCCCCCCCGAGCCCCGGCGTGGTGCCCGAGCGCATCGGCCCCTACGCCGTGCTCCGCGCGCTCGGCCACGGCGGCATGGGCGCGGTGTACCTCGCCCGGCGTGACGACTCGCAGTTCACCCAGCTCGCCGCGATCAAGGTCATGCGCACCGGCATGACCAGCCCCGACGACGTCCGCCGCTTCGTCCGCGAGCGGCAGGTGCTGCTGGCCCTCAACCACCCCAACATCGCCCGCGTGCTCGACGGCGGCACCACCGACGACGGCCGCCCCTACTTCGTGATGGAGTACATCGAGGGCCGCCCCCTCGACCAGTACTGCAACGAGAACCGCCTCTCGGTCCGCCAGCGCGTCGACCTGTTCCTGAAGGTCTGCGCCGCGGTGGCCTACTCGCACGACCACCTCATCGTGCACCGCGACCTCAAGCCCGGCAACATCCTCGTGAACGCCGAGGGCGAGCCGAAACTCCTCGACTTCGGCATCGCCAAGCTCATCAACCCGCAACTCTTCCAGGTGGCCGACGCCACCGACATCGGCCTGCGGCTCATGACCCTCGCCTACGCCTCGCCCGAGCAGGCGCAGGGCCAGATGATCACCCCCGCCTCCGATGTCTACGCGCTGGGCGTGATCCTCTACGAACTGCTCACCGGCCGCCGCCCCTACCACCTCGACGAGACCGCCTACCGCGAGGCCATCCGCGTGATCTGCGAGGAGAACCCCTCGCTGCCCTCCACCGCCGTCACCCGCCCGCTGGAGACCACCACCGCCTCGGGCACCACCACCGTGCCCGCCGAGAAGATCGCCGAGGCCCTCGAAACCAACCCCGGCTCGCTCCGCCGCCAGCTCGCCGGCGACCTCGACGACATCGTCATGGTGGCCCTGGCCAAGACCCCCCGGCTGCGCTACGGCTCGGTGGCCCAGCTCGCCGACGACCTCCGCCGCCACCTCGAGGGCGACGCCGTGCAGGCCCGCCGGCTGCGCCGCTCGGTGCCTTGGGGCTGGTACACCGCGACGCGGTTCGTGGTGCGGCACCGAGCGGCGGTCGCCGCCGCGGCCGCCGCGGCCCTGGCCCTGGTGGCCGGGCTCTCGCTGGCGGTGTGGCAGTGGCGCGTCGCCGAGGCCCGCCGCGCCGAGGCCGAGGCCCAGCGGCAGACCGCCGAGTCCAACTTCGCCCAGGCCCGGGCCCTCGCCGAGACCCTCGTCGGCCGCTTCCACGACCGGGTCCTTCAACTACCCGGCTCGGTGGTGGCGCGCGAACTGATCGTGCGCACCGCCGCCGCCGCCGCCGAAGACCTTGGCAAGCGGTCGGAGCAGGACGCCTCGCTCCGCCCGCTGCTCGCCGACGCCTTCGAGCGCCTGGGCGACGTGCAGGGCGGCCTGCGCACGCCGCACCGGGGCGACCTCGTCGCCGCCGAGGCCTCCTACCGCCGCAGCCTCGAGATCCGCACCGACCTGGCCCGCGGCCCCGCGCCCGCCGCGTCCCTGCGCCTGGCCCTGGCCTCCTCGCACCTCAAGATCGGCGATGTGCTGCGCGAGACCGGCAACGCCGCCGCGGCCGCCGACGCCTACACCCACTCTCTGGCCGAGCTCGACCGCCTCTCGGCCGCCGACGCCCGCGACGCCGCGGCCATCCGGCTCCGCGGCCTCGCCCTGGTGGCCCGGGCCAACGCGCAGCTGCGCATCAAGGGCGCCAACCCCGACGCCGCGCAGCGGGCGATGCAGGAGGCCGCCGACATCCTCGCCCCGCTCGCCCGCACCGAGCCCACCCCCGAGAACCGCAACGCCTACGCGCGGGCCCGGTTCAACCTGGCCGATCTCCACCGCGACGCCGGCCGTCCCGACGAAGCACTGGCCGCCTTCCGAGAGGCCGAGGCCATCCGCCGCGATCTTCTCGCGGCCGACCCCGGCAACGGCCTCATCCGCCGCGACCTCGCCGGCACCCTCCTGGCCACGGGCTTGACGCTCACCAAGTCGGGCGACCGCCCGAGCGCCGTCGCCACCCTCCGCCAAGCGCAGGACCACCTCGAGAAACTCCTCACCTTCGAACCCAACGACGCCCGCGCCGAACGCGACCTCGTCCGCGTGCTCGAGGCCCTCGGCGACGCCCTGCGCACCACCGACCCCAAGTCCGCCGCCGACACCCACCGCGACGCCCTCGCCCGCGCCGAACGCCTCGCGCAGGCCGACCCGCGCTCGCTCACCCTCCGCCGCTCCGCCGCCGCCCTCGGCATCCGGGTGGCCCGCGCCGCCGCGAACGAGAACGACCACCGGCGAGCGCTCACGCTCATCACCAAGGCCGTGACTAACTACACCACCCTCGTGCGGGCCGACCCCACCAACCCCGGCGACCGCGACGGCCTGAAACGCGCCTGCACCGACTTCACCCTCCTCGCCGCCAACCCGGCCGCCGCCGACGCCATCCCCGCCGCCGAGCGCCAGCCGCTGCTGACAGGCCTGGCCGACACGCTCAGCCAAACCGCTGAACTCCTCAGAAACGCCCCGCCCGACGAAGACCTGAACACCGCCATGACCTCCGCGATCGACGCCGCCAAAGCCGCGTCTCGCCCGGGCACCCGATAGATGAAGTCGGGCGCGCCGAAGACCAGGACATCGGCTTCAGCCTTCTTCTTCCCGGAGTCGGGCGATGATCTCTCTGGGTTTCCGAGCCACGCGGCTCTTCGCCTGATGCACGCTGTCCACCGACATCCCCAGCCGTGCGGCGACCTCCTCGGCCGGGACCTCGTGGCTGGCCGAGAGATCGAACGCCCCGCCCAGAGTCCCGGCGAACCGTCACGTCGGCCGACTCCCTCCGAAGGGCCGGCCTCCCGCCCCGGGTTGGAGACGGACTCCTCCCCGAGACTGTGGATCTCACCTGTCGCCTCGGCACAATCGCAGCGCCGGCAGCAGCGTGCCGCGGGCACTTCTGGCCACTAGGTGTCACTCCCCGCCAAGACCGACGCTGGGGCAAAACGCACCGCGGCGGCCACGAAAGGCCGCCGCAAGTCTCTATTCAACAATGATTTGTGCGCTCCGGGGCACGCCGTGTCATCGAGTGCCAACGCGGAGGTTTCAAGCGAGGCGGACGGGACTCGAACCCGCAACCACCGGATCGACAGTCCGGTACTCTAACCAATTGAGCTACCGCCCCAATTAAGGGATCATTCCGGGCCAGACGCCCGGGTCGAGTCGAGAAATGTAGCCGGTGCGGCCGGGGTGTCAAGCCGCTCGGCACCCGAATCCCCTTCCCCGCCGCTCGGGCCGCACCCGCACACACCGACCGCCCATCGGGCCCCACCCTCCAAGGAACGCGCGTGGCCAAGCCCGCCGCGAAACCCGCTCACGCCTCGAACCACGACTCCGACATCCCCGCATCCACCTTCAGCGGCACATCGAGGCTCATCGCCTGCTGCATCCGCTGCACCACCAGCGCCAGCGCCTCCTCCGCCACCTCCCGCCGCGCCTCGAACACCAGTTCGTCGTGGATCTGCAGCAGCATCTTCACGCCGTCGATCTCCGGCCCGCCGGCGCGGCGGTGCCCGGCATGCTCGCTCAGGCGCGCGTGCAGGTCGACCATCGCCAGCTTGATCAGGTCCGCCGCCGAGCCCTGCACCACCGAGTTGATCGCCATCCGCTCGGCCAGGGCCCGCGCCGACGGGTTGCCCGCGCCGATGTCCGCGATCGGCCGCCGCCGCTTGAGGATCGTCTCGACGTACCCGAACCGCTGCGCCTGCGCCACGCACTCCTGCAGAAAGGTGGTGATGCCGGCGAAGCGAGCCTTGTACCCGTCGATGATCGCCGACGCCTGCTCGTTGCTCACCCCCAGCCGCCGGGCCAGCCCGAACGGCGTGATGCCGTACACGATGCCGAAGTTCACCATCTTCGCGCCGTTGCGCTGCTCACGGGTCACCCGCTCCGGCGCCACGCCGTGGATCTGCGCCGCCACCGCCGTGTGGATGTCCTCGTCGTTGCGGAACGCCTCGATCAGCGCCGGGTCGCGCGAGAGGTGGGCCAGCAGCCGAAGCTCGATCTGCGAGTAGTCGGCCGCGATGAGCACACACCCCGGCGCCGCCACGAACGCCCGCCGGATCTCCCGGCCCACGTCGGTGCGGATCGGGATGTTCTGCAGGTTCGGATCGCTCGACGACAGCCGCCCCGTCGCCGCCACGGTCTGGTTGAAACTCGCGTGGATGCGCCCGGTCGAGGGATGAATCGCCTCTTTCAAGGCCACCAGGTACGTGCCCACCAGCTTCGTCAATTGCCGGTGCTCGACAATCAGCCCGGGCACCGGGGAGGTCACCTCCGGGTCGGCCGCGAGCTTCTCGAGCACCTCGGCGTCGGTCGAGGGACCCGTCTTGGTCCGCTTCAGCGGCCGCAGCCCCAGCCCGGGCTCGGCGTCGGTGGGCTTGTTGAACAGCACCGACGCCAACTGCTTGGGCGAGTCGGGGTTGAACGTCCGCGGCGAGGCCTCCACGATCTTCCGCCGCAGATCCTCGATCCGCGCGTTCAGACGCTCGGCCTGCCGGTCCAGCTCCGCCGGGTCCACCGTGATGCCGTTCCACTCCAGCTCCGCCAGCACCTCCACCAGCGGCATCTCGACGCGCTCGAAGAGGTCCCACAGCCCCATCGCCCGCAACTGCGGCGCCATCAGGTCGCGCAGCCGCAGCGACATATCGGCGTCCTCCGCCGCGTACTCGATCGCCCGGTCCAGCGGCGCCGTGTCGAACGTCCGCTGGTTCTTCCCGGTGCCGATCAGCTCCCCGATCGAGATGTTCGTGTGCTTCAGCAGCGCCAGGCACAGCGCATCGAGCGAGTGGCCCGAACGCGACGCGTCGATGAGGTAGCTCGCCACCATCGAGTCGAACGCCACCCCGCGGAGCTCGACCCCCGCGTTCCGCATCACCAGCAGGTCGTACTTCAGGTTGTGCCCGCACTTGGGCCGGCGGGGGTCCTCCAGGATCGGACGCAGCACGCGCAGCACCGCGGCCTCGTCAAGGTGCCGGCCGGGCTCGGGCGACCGCACCGGCACGTACCACGCCTCCCCCGGCCGCACCGAGAACGACAGCCCGCACAGCCGCGCATCCCGCGGCGTCAGGCTCGTCGTCTCGGTGTCGAACGCGATGATCTCGGCCCGCCGCAGCGCCTCGGCCAGCGCCGCCAGCTCGGCCTCGTTCACCACGCCCCGGTACACCCCCGCCGTGGGGGCCCGCTCGCGGGGCTGCGCGGGCTCTTCATCAAGATGGTCAAACAGCCCGCCCCCACCGGCCCCCCCAACCGCTACACCGAGATGGTCAACACCCTCGAAC
>JACVCL010000150.1 GCA_016742075.1 Phycisphaerales bacterium | reverse complement strand
ACCATGCCTAGTCCCGTGGGCTCGGAGATGGGAAAAAGAGCCAGGCCATCCGCACCCCGAACATACTCACCACACAAGGAACTCACGCATGCCCGCCAAACAGATCGCCTTCGACACCGACGCCCGCGAGCGCATCCTCCGCGGCATCCAGAAGCTGGCCCACGCCGTCAAGATCACGCTGGGCCCCTCCGGCCGCGTGGTCGTGCTCGAGAAGTCCTTCGGCGCCCCGACCGTCACCAAGGACGGCGTGACGGTGGCCAAGGAGATCGAGCTGGATGACCCGTACGAGAACATGGGCGCCCAGATGATCAAGGAAGTGGCCAGCAAGGCGTCGAAGGACGCCGGCGACGGCACCACCACCGCGACCATCTACGCCGAGGCCCTCTACGCCGAGGGGCTCAAGAACATCACCGCCGGCGCCAACCCCAACCAGGTGAAGCGCGGCATCGACTTGGCCGTGGCCGCCGTGGTGAGCGAGCTGCAGAAGCTCTCCAAGCCCGTCAGCGGCTCGAAGGAGATCGCCCAGGTCGGCACCTGCTCGGCCAACCAGGACGAGGAGATCGGCCGCATCATCGCCGAGGCGATGGACAAGGTCGGCAAGGACGGCGTGATCACCGTCGAGGAGGGCAAGAGCCTGACCACCGAGGTCGAGCTGCTCGAGGGCATGCAGTTCGACAAGGGCTACCTCAGCCCGCACTTTGTCACCAAGCCGGCGACCATGGAGTGCGAGCTCGAGGACGCCTACGTGCTGATCTTCGAGAAGAAGCTCTCCAACGCCAAGGAGCTGCTGCCCGTCCTGACCAAGGTGGCCGAGGCCGGCAAGGCCCTGCTGGTCATCGCCGAGGACATCGAGGGCGAGGCGCTGGCCACGCTGGTGGTCAACAAGCTCCGCGGCGTGCTGAAGGTGTGCGCGGTGAAGGCGCCGGGCTTCGGCGACCGCCGCAAGTCGATGCTCGAGGACATCGCCATCCTCACCGGCGGCAAGGCCGTGATGGAGGAGCTGGGCTTGGACATCGAGAAGATCAGCCTGTCGGACCTGGGCCGGGCCAAGAAGATCGTGGTCGACAAGGACAACACGACGATCATCGAGGGCGCCGGCAAGTCGGCCGACATCAAGGGCCGCATCGAGCAGATCAAGCACCAGATCGACGCGACCAGCAGCGACTACGACCGCGAGAAGCTCCAGGAGCGCCTGGCCAAGCTCGCCGGCGGCGTCGCCCAGGTGAACGTGGGCGCGGCCACCGAGGTGGAGATGAAGGAGAAGAAGGCCCGCGTCGAGGACGCGCTGCACGCCTGCCGCGCGGCCGTCGAAGAGGGCATCCTCCCCGGCGGCGGCGTCGCGGTGCTCCGCGCCCGCAAGGGCCTGGAGGGCCTCAAGAAGAAGGCCCGCGGCGACGAGCGCGTCGGCATCGACATCGTCGAGCGCGCCCTCACCGCCCCCATCAAGCAGATCGCCGCCAACTGCGGCCTCGACGGCTCGGTCATCGCCTACAACGTCGAGAACAACCACACCACCACCTACGGCTACAACGCCCTCACCCACGAGTACGGCGACCTCGTCCAGATGGGCGTGATCGTCCCCACCAAGGTCGAGCGTGTGGCCCTGCAGAACGCCGCCAGCATCGCCGGCCTGCTCCTGACCACCGACGCCGCGATTGTCGAGATCAAGGAGAAGAAGGCCGCCGTCCCCGCCGGCGGGCATGACGACGACTATTGATCGCGATCCTCGGCCGATCCGCCCATCAATCAACAAGGCCCGGGAGCCCCACGCTCCCGGGCCTTTCTCTCGTCGGTGTGTGCCGATCGTCCGGGCCCGATCACCGCGGCTTGGCCGGCGTCCCCGTCGAGGGCTTGGGGGCCTCGGCCGGCTTCTTCTCGTCCTTCTTCTCGTCCTTGTCCTTCTTGGCCTCGCCCTTGCCGCGGGTGTAGGTGGCCTCCATCACTTTGGCCTCCTTCCCGCCGGCGGCGGTGAAGAAGAACTCGTCGGTCACCTTGTCCTTGCTCACCACGGTGACGACCGCGCGGAGCTTGCCCTTGGTCCCGTCGTGCACGCCGTCGCCGCTGAGCGTGAGCACCTTGCCGTCGGACGAGACGCTGCCGGTGAGGAACTCGGTGGCGGTGCCGCGCGAGCTGATCGCCGAGTACTCGTACTGCTTGTGGGCGTTGCAGTAGCCGAGGCTGCCGATCTGCCGGTAGAACTGGCCCTGCCAGCGGCCGTCCCACTCCATGTGCAGAAACTTCTCGCCCATGACGTACTTGGCCGAGAACTCCGCGGTGGCGACCTCCTTGGCCTTGCCGTCGGCCATGGCGCTGAAGGTCACGGTCCAGTCGCCGACGAACTGGCCCATCCACTTGTGGGCCTCGCCGGGCTTGTCGCCCTCGGGGGCCTTCTCGGCCTCGGCGGGCTTGGCCGGGGTGGCGGTGGGCGCGGGGGCGGCGGGGGCCGCCGGCTTGGCGGGTTTGGCCGGCGCCGCAGGCTGGGCGAGGGCGAAGGGGGCGATCGCGAGGCCGGCGGCAAGCAGCAGGACAGAGAGGCGGTTCATCGTGGGGCTCCTTGAGGCCGCGGGGGCACGACGCCACAGGTCGCCGCGGCCTCCAAAAGTCTACCCAGACAGGGGGAAATCCCCGAACCCCGGGGCCTCGACGGGCATGGCGGACCCATCCGGAGGCTGCCGCGGCGGGAGAGGCTGCAGGGCGGGGGTATACTCGGTCTGAGAGGGGTGCGGGGGTGTTTTCAGGTTGTTCTGAAAGATTTGACTTCATGGCAAACCCGGCCGATACTCCCCATGAAATGCTCGCGCTGATGGACAAGGCGGGGCGGCTGGCGCTGGCCGAGTCGGGGGTGGTCGCGGCGGTGGCGGGCGGCCTGGACCGGGTCGCCGAGCGGCTGTCGCGGCATCTGCGGTCGGACATTCCCCAGGTGGCCGAGCTGTGCCGGCACGTCGAGCGGTACCGCGGCAAGATGCTGCGGCCCACGCTGGTGCTGCTGAGCGGCCTGGCCCACGGGGCGCACCGGCCGGGCGATCGGCCCGGGGTGAGCGATGACGCCGTGACCCTCGCGGCGACGCTGGAGCTCATCCACCTGGCCACGCTGGTGCACGACGACGTGCTCGACGAGGCCGAGGTGAGGCGGACCAGCCCCACCGTGAACAGCCTGCGGGGCAACGAGGTGGCGGTGATTTTGGGCGACTACCTGATCGCCCGGTCGTTCCACCTGTGCTCGACGCTCGACAGCCAAGCCATCGCCCTGCGCGTGGGCGAGGTGACCGGGGTGGTCTGCGAGGGCGAGATGCTCCAACTGGCCACCCGCGGCGACGCCGGGCTGACCGAGAAGACCTACTTCGACATCATCGAGCGGAAGACCGGGGCGCTCATCGGCGTGGCCTGCGAACTGGGGGCCCGCCTGGCCGGGGCCGACGGCGAGACGGCCCGGCGGATGTACGACTTCGGCGTGAAGCTGGGCGTGGCCTTCCAGATCCAGGACGACCTGCTGGACCTGACGGGCGAGGAGCGGGTGGTCGGCAAGTCGGTGGGGCGCGACCTGGACAAGGGCAAGATGACGCTGCCGCTCATCCACCACCTGCGGCAGGCGTCGGCCTCGGGCCGGGCCGAACTGGTGGAGATGGTGCGCGGGACCAGCAAGCTCAACGGCCACCGGCCCGAGTTCCTGGCGACGGTGGAGCGAACGGGTTCGATCGGCTACGCCCGGCGCGTGGCCGAGGGGCTGGTGGGCGAGTCCAAGGCCCTGCTGGCTCACACGCCCGAGGGCCCGGCCCGCGAGTGCCTGAGCGTGCTGGCGGAGGCGGTGGTGGCGCGGAGTTACTGAGGGCGCGTCGGCCTCACGGGCACGCGGCGTGGTCGAGGTACCAGCGGAGCACGCCGCCCACGGGTTTGATGCCGAGGATGGGGAGCGACTGGTAGTCGTCGGGGGTGTTGGCCGCGGGGGCCGGGGTGGGGGCGGCGGTCGCCGGGGCGAGGGCCGCGGCGACGCGGGCGAGGGTGGGGCGTTTGCCGGCGCCGGTGACGAGCACGGCGATGAACCGCGCGGCGTTGAGCAGCGGGTAGGTCATGGTCACGCGGTCGGGGGGCGTGACGGCGGGGCCGGCGTTGATGGCCACCAGGCGGGCCGACTCGCGCAGGGCCGTCGAGCGTGGGAAGAGGCTGGCGGTGTGGCCGTCGGAGCCCATGCCCAGGAGGACGAAGTCGAGGCGGTCGTGGCCCTTCTCCCTCCAGGCCAGGTGCTGCTGGAGTTCGCGCTCGTAGCGGCGGTCGGCGTCGTCGGCCAGGGCGTCGACGGGGTGGACGTTGGCCCGCGGGATGCCCGACTGGCCGGCGATGTACTCGGCGATGTGCTTGAAGTTGCAGCGGTCGTCGTCCGGCGGCACGCGGCGCTCGTCGACGATCCAGAGGTGCGTGCGCTTCCAGGGCAGTTCGCGGAAGGCGGGGTCGACCATCAGGCGGCGGTAGAAGGGCAGCGGGGTCGAGCCGCCGGAGAGGGCCAGGTGGAAGTCGCCGAAGGCGCGGACGCAGTTGCCGGCGTGCAGGAACAGGTCGGAGCCCAGGGCCGCGTGGAGGTGCTCATCGTCCTTGCGCAGGACCACCTCGCCCGGGAGCCGGGGCGGCGTGGGTTCGGTCTCGATGTCGTAGGGGGCGACGGGGTCGGGCATGGCCGGCGAGTGTAGGGAACGGGCGGGGGCCGCCCGGCCGGTTAGGCTACGGCCCGCAGCACGCGGCCCGCGAGATCGCGGAGAACCTGAGGTCTGTTTGGCGCGACGCGACCATTCCGTCGACGTTGGTGAGGCCGCGGGGCACGCGGTGTACCCGGTGCGGGCGGGGGTTGAGTGGACGCCGGCGCGGGTGCGGGCGTTCGACCGGTTCCTGTGGGTGGCGCTGGCCGTCGCGGTGGCGGTGATGAGCGCAGCGCCGATGGCCGGGGCGTTCCGCAAGCCGGGGCACAACAAGGACTACTCGCTGTGGTACCAGGTGGGCCGCTCGGTGCTGGCGGGCGGCGACCTGTACCCGCCCGAGGGGGGCGGCGAGTTCCCGTACATGTACCCCCCGCTGCCGGCGGTGGTGGTCTTCGCGCCCCTCAGCGTGATGGGCGAGGCGGGGTTCACGGGCGTGCTCCTGGCGGTGAACGGGGGGGCGCTGGCGGTGAGCATCCTGCTGAGCGCGAAACTGGCGACCGGCCGGGCGCTGGGGGCCGACCGGCTGGTGTACCTGCTGCCGGCGTGCTTCACCGTCCCGTACGCGTGGGACACGTTCCTGCTGGGGCAGCCGAACCTGGTGCTGCTGGCGGTGGTGCTGGCGGGGCTGTGCCTGCTGCGGTCGGGGCGGTGCGTGGGGGCCGGGGTGTGCCTCGGGGCCGCCGGTCGCGGCGGTCGGCGGACTAAGGCCCCATGCGGAGGCCGCCACCGCCTGACCCAGGGGGCGCCGCAGCGCCGCATGCAGTTCGTCGGTGAGCTGCAGCACGGTGCGGCGGCCGCCGGATTCCGAAACCCTCATCTGCAGGCCGCCGCCGGCCTGGGCGCGCAGCTCCACCTCGGTGGCCAGCATCGGCTCGGCGCCCAGCGGCTGCCGGTCGTTGTCGCCACCGAAGGGCTGGCTGAAGTCGGCGTGAGGCAGCGGGCGCTTGCGCACAGCTTCGGCG
>JACVCL010000149.1 GCA_016742075.1 Phycisphaerales bacterium | reverse complement strand
GGGGGGGGGGGGGGGGGGAGCGCGCGCGGGGCCTGCGGGGGGGGCACCTCGATCGAGAACACCTCGTAGTTGTCGTGCCCCACGGCGCTGCTGGCGAACACCAGGAACTTGCCCGACGGGTGCCAGAAGGGGGCCCAGTTCACGTTCTTGTCATCGGTCAACTGGTGCTCGACGGCCACGCCGGTGACGAAGCCGTCGGAGTCGAAGGTCAGGTCGGCCACGAACAGCTGCAGGTTGCCCTCGCCGGTGCGGTCCGACCGGTAGGCCACGCGCTTGCCGTCGGGCGAAAAGAACGGCCCGCCGTCGTAGCCCTTGGCGCTCACCAGCAGCATGGGCTGGCGCGTCTGGCCCCACACGTACAGGTCGATGTCCTGCGTTCTGGGGTTCATCGCGGCGAAGACCGTGTGCTTGGCGTCGGGGCTGTACGACGCCTCGGCCTGGTAGCCCGACCAGGGCTGCTGCGGGTTGGGGTCGGTGAGCCAGCCGATCGGCGGCGGCATGCCGCGGTCGGCCCGGTACTCGGGGATGAACTGCGCCACCATCTGCATCTGCGGCGGGAACGCCCAGCGGTACTTGCCCGTGCCGCGCTGATAGCCCGGCGAGGCCTCGTCGGCCGGGATCGGCCGCATCGTGCTGCTGTAGATCACCAGCCCCGCCCGCTGCGGGCGCGGGTCGAACCAGCCGCAGGTGTTGGCGCTGCCCGGCGGGCTGATCCGCAGCGGCGCCTCGATCCCCACGATCCGCCCGTTCTCGTTGCGGATCACCTTCGCCACCAGCATGCCGTAGGGGCTCGGCGGCACGGCCTCCTTCGGCGCTTCGCCGGCGCCCTCCTTCTCGGCCGGCTTGCCCGGGCCCGCCCGCTCGGTCGCTTGGAAAATGATCCACGTGCCCGTCGGGTCGAAATAGGCCTCGCCGGCCCGCGTGAACTCGGTGGGGAACGTCAGCTGCGCGTAGTCGCCCAGCACCGCGGCCTCGGCCCTGGCCCACTCAGGGGCTTCCGGGAGAGCGGCCGGGTTCTGCAGCTTGTAGCGCGTCGGCGTCAGCTCGGGCGTCAGGAACGGCACCTTCGGCATCGGATCGGGCGGAGGCGGCAGGTCCTCGGGGCGGATCACCTGCCCCCAGGCCGCCCCCGCGGCCAGGGCGAGCAGCGCGGCGAGTCCGACGGCGGAGAAGCAACGGGTGCGGTGGGCGGTCATGGTGGAAAGCGGGATCCGTAAGGGGGACGGTGCGGCATCGGTGTGCGGGGAGATAGCGTACAGCCGACCCGCCGCGAAGTTCCCCCGCCCCGGAGGGCGCCGGCGGCCGAACCATGACCACCCCGCCGCTGAACGTGGTGCTCGAAGCGGCCGACTGGGCCGTCATCGACAAGCCGCCCGGGCTGCTCTCGGTGCCCGGCAAGGGCGACGCCCCGGAGAAGACCGACTGCGTCCCCGCCCGGGCGCGGGCGGTGTTCCCGCGGGCACGGGGGCCGATCACCATCCACCGGCTGGACATGGACACCTCGGGCCTCATGGTCATCGGCCTCACCGCCGAGGCCCAGCGCGACCTCTCGGCCCAGTTCGAAGCCCGCACCGTCGAGAAGGCCTACGTGGCCCTGCTCGACGGCCTGCTCACCGCCCCCGGCGCCGCGGAATGCGGCGTCATCGACCTCCCCCTCCGCCCCGACCTCTCCAACCGCCCCTTCCAGATCCACGACGAGCCGCCGCCGCTCGGCCACGGGCGGCGGGCCGTCACCCGCTACCGCGTGCTCGCCCTGGAAACCGACCGCACCCGCGTCCGCTTCGAGCCCGTCACCGGCCGCGCCCACCAACTCCGCTGCCACGCCGCCTTCCTCCCGCGCCCGGCCGGGCCGGGCGGCCTGGGGCATCCGATCCTCGGCGACGTGCTCTACGGCGTGCACCGCGGCCTGCGCCCGGGCCAGCCCGTCGGCGGGGCCCCGCGCCTCATGCTCCACGCCTCCGAGATTTCGTTCACCGACCCATCGACCGGCCGGCGCGTCGAGTGCCGCAGCCCGGCGCCGTTCTAAGAACCGGCCGGACGACCGGCCGACGCCCGCGGCGGCGCGGCTATCCTCCGGCCAGCCATGGACGCACTCACCTTCCTCGGGGGCCTGGCCCTTTTGCTCGTCGGCGGCCGGTTGCTGGTCTCGGCCTCGGTCGAGACCGCCACACGCCTGGGCGTGCCGCCGCTGCTCGTCGGCCTCACGCTGGTGGCCTGGGGCACCAGCGCGCCCGAGCTGGCCCTGAACCTCATCGCCTCGGCCAAGGGCAACGCCGAGCTCACCCTCGGCAACGTCGTGGGCGCCAACATCTGCAACATGGGCGTGGTGCTGGGCCTGTGCGCCATCCTGCGGCCGCTGCCGGTGGCCTCGGGCGTGGTCAGGACCGAGATCCCGCTCATGATCGCGATGTTCGGCCTCGTGGCCCTGGCGGTGCTCTCGCCGCTGGCCGGCGTCGCCGCGGGCCGGGCGGGCCCGGTGCTCATGATCGCCGCGTTCGCCGCGTACTCGGTGTTCACCATCCGCGCCGGGCTGTCGGCCGACCGGCGGGCCGACCCGCTCGCCGAGCAGACCGGCGGCTCGGAGATGGCCCGCCGCCACCGCGCCGCGTGGATGCTGGGCGCGATGTTCCTGGGCGGGCTCGTCCTCCTGGGCCTGGGCGGCAACCTCGCGGCCGACGCCGCCGCGGGCATCGCCCGCCGCCTGGGCATGAGCGACCGCGTCGTCGGCCTCACCGTGGTGGCCCTGGGCACCACGCTGCCCGAGCTGGTCACCGGCCTGGTCGCCGTGCTCAACCGGCAGACCGATCTGGCCGTCGGCAACGCCGTCGGCTCGTGCCTGTTCAACGTCGGCGCCGTCTACGGGCTCAGCGGCCTGCTGGCCCCGCCGGGGCTCAGGCCCGAGGCGGCGCTCTCCGTAGGCGTCATGGTCGTGCTGGGCCTGCTGCTCGTGCCCATGTCGCGCACGTTCAGCGGCCGCATCGCCCGGATCGAGGGCGTCGTGCTGGTCGCGATCCAGGGGGCCTTCATCGCGCTGGAAGTGTGGCGCGGCCGGGGCTGACACGCCGGTTATCCGCCCCGCGGGGTTCAGCCCCCGCCCCGGCGGGCCGACGATCTATCGTGCATGCCCGCCATGACCACCCACGCCCCAGCCCCAGCCCCCACCAGCTACCCGCGGCACAAGATCAAGGTCGTCCTCCTCGAGGGCGTGCACCCCCGCGCCGTCGAGCTCTTCGAGAGCCAGGGCTTCACCGTCGAGGCCCACAAGGCCGCCCTCTCGGGCCCCGACCTCGCCGACGCCGCGGCCGACGCCCACCTGCTGGGCATCCGCTCCAAGACCCAGATCGACGCCGCGTTCCTCGAGAAGGCCCAGCGCCTCTGGGGCATCGGCTGCTTCTGCATCGGCACCAACCAGGTCGACCTCGCCGCCGCCGCCGCCCGCGGCGTGGCCGTCTTCAACGCCCCCTTCAGCAACACGCGATCGGTCGCCGAGAAGACCATCGGCGAAATCATCGCCCTGCACCGCTCGCTGGCCGACAAGTCGGCCGCCATGCACCGCGGCGTGTGGGACAAGTCGGCCGCCGGCGCCCACGAGATCCGCGGCCGCACGCTGGGCCTCGTCGGCTACGGCCGCATCGGCTCGCAGACCAGCGTGCTCGCCGAGGCCCTGGGCATGCGCGTGCTCTACTTCGACGTCGCCGAGCGCCTCCCCCTCGGCAACGCCCAGCCCGTCCGATCGCTCGAGGCCCTGCTCGAGCAGTCCGACGTCGTCTCGCTCCACGTGCCCGCCACGCCCGCCACCGAGAACATGATCGGCGCCCCCCAGCTCGCGCGCATGCGCAAGGGCGCTTACCTCATCAACAACGCCCGCGGCAGCGTGGCCGACCTCGACGCCCTCGCCGCCGCCATCCGCAGCGGCCGCATCGCCGGCGCCGCCGTCGACGTCTTCCCCGACGAGCCCGAGAGCAACGACGAGCCCTTCCGCTCGCCCCTCATGGGCCTGCCCAACGTCATCCTCACCCCGCACATCGGCGGCTCGACCGCCGAGGCCCAGCGCAACATCGCCGAGGAGGCCGCCGGCAAGCTCATCAAGTTCATGAACAACGGCACCACCGCCACCGCCGTGAACTTCCCCGAGGTCGAGCTCCCCCTGCTCCACGACGGCCACCACCGCGTCCTGCACTACCACCGCAACGTGCCCGGCGTGCTCTCCAACCTCCACAAGGTCATGGCCGACCTGCGGGTCAACATCGTCGCCGAGTACCTCCAGTCCAACCCCCGCTACTCGTACGTCATCGTCGACGTCGACCCCTCGCACGGCGAGGCCCTCAAGGAAGGCCTCAAGAAGATCCCCGAGACCATCCGCCTGCGCACCCTCTGGTGACCCCGGAGGGGGCGGCCTTACCCGCGGATCTGCCCCTCGCCCCGCACCACCCACTGGAACGTCGTCAGGTCTTCGGCGCCCATCGGCCCGCGGGCGTGCAGCTTGTTGGTCGAGATGCCGATCTCGGCCCCCAGCCCGTACTCGCCGCCGTCGGCGAAGCGCGTCGAGCAGTTCACCATCACGCTCGCCGAGTCGAGCAGCGACACGAACCGCTCGGCCGACGCCAGGCTCGACGTCACGATCGCCTCGGTGTGCCGGCTCCCCCAGCGCCGGATGTGCGCGCACGCCTCGTCGACGCCGCCCACCACCCTCACCGCCATGATCAGCGCCAGGTATTCGGTGCCCCAGTCCTCCTCCGTCGCCGCCTTCATCGAGGGGACCAGCGCCCGCGACTCCTCGCACCCCCGCAACTCGACCCCCCGGGCCGAGAGCGCCGACGCCAGCCGCGGCAGCATCCGCCCCGCCGCGGCCCGGTGCACCAGCAGGGTTTCCGCCGCGTTGCACACCCCAGGGCGCTGCGCCTTGGCGTTCACCACGATCCGCTCGGCCGCGTCCTCCAGCCCGTCGAGGTGCCCGTCGACATACACGTGGCAGTTGCCCGCATCATGCTTCACCACCGGCACCCGCGCCGCCGCCACCACCGCGCGGATCAGCCCGGGCCCGCCCCGCGGGATCGCCAGGTCGATCAGGTCGTCCATGCCCACCAGCAGCTCGGTGGCCCGCCGGTCGGTGGTGTCGACGAACACCACCGCGTCGGCCACGCCCCGGGCCGCCAGCGCCGGCCGCATCGCCGCCACGATCGCCCGGTTCGAGTGCGCCGCCTCGCGCCCCCCCTTCAGCAGCACCGCGTTGCCGCTCTTAAGGCACAGCGCCGCCGCGTCGCTCGTCACGTTCGGCCGGCTCTCGTAGATCACCAGCACCACGCCCAGCGGCACGCGCCGCTTCTGCAGCCGCAGCCCGTTGGGCAGCACCCGCCCCTCGACCACCTTGCCCACCGGGTCGTCCTGCCGCGCAATCGACTCCACCGCCGCCGCCATCGCCGCCACCCGCCCGGCGTCCAGCCGCAGCCGGTCGCGCATCGCCGCGTCGAGGCCCGACGACCCGGCCAGGTCCTGCGCGTTGGCCTCCACGATCGCCCCCGCCGACGACCGCAGCCCCGCGGCGCACTCCAGCAGCAGGTCCCGCCGTGCCCCGGGCGTCAGCCCGCCCAGCGCCAGCCGCGCCCCGGACGCCGCCTCGGCCGCGGCGCGGCACTGCGCCAGCAACGCATCGCCCGCCCCGCTCACGGC
>JACVCL010000148.1 GCA_016742075.1 Phycisphaerales bacterium | reverse complement strand
CCCCCGGAACCGCCTTCACTCCCGGGCCGGCACCGCCGCCACCCTCACGGGCCTCCCGCGACCGCGACAGCAGCCGCCGGGCATCATCGTCGCGGCCCTCGGCCTGCGTCAGCACCGCCGCCAGGAACCACGACGACCGCGCTGCGCTCAGCTGCGCCCGGCGCACCGCCAGAGCGGTCAGGTCCCGCAGGTCCTCGCCGCTGGCGAAGATCATCTCTCCGTGCACACGCCGCGATCCCAGCGATGGATCGGCCGCGTACGCATCCTCGAGCTCGCGCTCCGCCCGAGCGAACTGACCCGCCGCCGCCAGCGCCAGCGCCAGCATCCGCTGCGCCCCACGGTTCACCTCGACCGGCGACTCCGCCGTCGACAGCGATTCAGCCTCACGCTGCGCCGCCGCCCGCGACGTGTACTCGCCCACCGCGCGCTCGTAATCCCGCGCCCTGAACGCCACGAGCGCCTCATCGCGCGGCGGCACCGGCGCCGCCGGCCCAGCCCCCGGCATCGCCGAAGGGTCCACCAGCTGCGGGTCCAGCCGACGCGCCAGCTCCAGCAGCGTCCACGACTGCGCCCCGCAGCCGATGCAGGGGCTCCGATCCCACCACGGCCGGTAGTAGATCCCGCCCGACGTCCACACCCCTCCCCCGCCGAACGACGGGAACCCGCCCGAGCCCGGCCACATCACCCCGCCCGGGATCACCACCCCGCCCGTCGTCACGCTCACCCCCGACTGCGCCGCGGCCGCGCCGCAGCACGCTCCCCCCCCCCCCCCCGCCACCCCCCCCGCCATCATCATCCGTCGTCCGCTCATGGTCGCTCCCTGCACACAACCATACCCCTTCGCCCCCGCCCAACCCCTCCTCCCGTCCGACGCGCATCCCCGGCGCCGGTTCCCGCCTCCGCCACCCCGTTAGAATCGGCCCCAACGCCGCCCGCCGCGGCGGAAAGGCAGTTTCACCATCGACCGCCAACCCTCCCCTCCGCGTTCCCTCGCCGCCGCCGCCGCCCTGCTCATCCCGGCCGCGTTCGGCCTCGCCGGGTGCGGGCTGTTCTCGGGCGCCGGCTGGGGCGGCTCCTCCAGCCTCAGGTTCGAGTCCCGTGTCGCCGACACCGCCGTCGCCCCCGCCTACACCACCCAGGTCTACCGCCAGGTCGACGACAACACCGCCGACATCTACCTCACCGACGTCCCCCTCGACCGCCTCACCGCCTTCGAGCCCGGCGTCACCGGCCACATCGTGCACGTGCACCTCTTCATCGTGCCCAAGGCCGGCCGCACGCCCATCGACTTCGACGCCGCCAACGTCTCCATCACGCACGTGGTCCTCTCCGGGCAGGGCTACGGCGTCTACGGCGGCGGCGGCTTCCTGCTGCCGGGCGACGACCCCGGCGACCCCGTCCTCGCCGGCCGCATCCGCGCCGCCACGCTCCGGCCGCTCGCCCACACCGAGGGCTTCATCGACCGCCTCGGGCACACCGAGGTCGAGGGCCGCGTCCGCGCCGAGCTCAACCGCAAGCAGGCCGACGCCGTCGCCGCCTGGCTCAGCGCGCTCACGCAGAGCCGCCTGGCCTCCACCCCGTAAAAGCAACCGCCCCCCGGGTTCGCCGGGGGGCGGAGCGTTCTCGTTCATTTCACTCCGCGGCGGGCCCGATCAGGGAGGGCACACGGCGCCGAAGTTCGTGAGCAGCACCGAAAGGTCGTTGGCGCCCACCGAACCGTTGCGGTCGATGTCCGCCCGGGCGTCGAAGCCCGGCGAGCACGGCCCGGCGCCGAAGTTCGTCAGCAGAATCGACAGGTCGTTGGCGCCCACCGTGCCGTTCCCGTCAACGTCGGCCGGGCAGTTGGACTCCAGCGGGCTCAGGAACTTCAGGATGCGGCGGTTGGGGTTGTCGGCCACGTAGATGTCCCGGGAACCGGTCACCAGCAGGCCGCGCATCCCGAAGAACCCGAACTGGAACTGGCTCAGGCCGCCCGAGCCGCTCAGGAAGTCGAACTGGCCCAGCACCTTGTCGGCCGCCGGCGACGGGCCCAGCGGGTTGGGGATCCGCAGCACGCGGGCGTTCCCCGCGTCGGTCACGTACATCCGGTTCACGCTGTCGAACTGGATCTCCCACGGACCGCTCAGCGACGACGCCGAGATCCCGCCGTTGTTCGCCGTCGAGCTCGTGAAGGTCGGCTGGCCGTACACCGCCTCGGCCGTGAACGGCGTGCCGCCGCTCAGGTTGAACCGCAGGATCCGGTTGTTGATGTTGTCGATCACGAACAGGTAGTCCGTGCCGCAGATCCGGAAGTACTGCCCCAGGGCCCCGAAGGTGAACTTCGTCGCCGAGGTCCCCGTCGTCACGTTCAGGAAGTCGGCCTGGCCCCACACCTGGTCGGCGTTCGGCAGCACGCCCGCGGCGGCGCTCACAGCGCCCGGCACCCGCAGGATGCGCGCGTTCCCCGTGTCGCTCACGTACAGGTTCCCGGCCGCGTCCAGCGACAGCGTCCGCGGACGGCTCAGGCTGTTCGCCGGCGTCGTCGGGTTCGGGAACGACGCCCCCGAACCGCGGTTCTGACCCGACGCCCCGAAGTTCGCCTGCCCGAACACCGCGTCGGCCGTCGTCGACCCCGCCGGGTACCGCAGCACGCGGTGGTTCTCCTGGTCGGCCACGAACAGCACCCCGCCCGCCGTCACCGCCAGCCCGCGCGGCTGCCGGAGGCTGTTGGCCGTCACGCCGCCGTTGTTCGCCGTGATCGTCGTGAACGAACCGAGCTGCCCGTACACCCGGTCCGGCGGCGAGCCCACGCCCAGCGTCGCGCTCCCGTCGAACGCCCCCAGCGACGGCCACGACAGCACCCGGTTGAACGCGTCGTCCGAGATGTACACCCGCCCGGTGCCGTCCACCACCATCGCCTGCGGGCTGTTCCCGTTCACCGCCGACGCCGGCGGGTTGGCGCCGAAGCCGTTGTTCACGTTCGTGCCGTAATCCGGCTGCCAGAACACCAGGTCCGCCAGGTTGTCGCCCGGCACCTGCGCCGACGCCACCGACGCGAACACCGCCGCGGCGACCAGGCCGCCGATCGAACCGTACAGGCTGCGCATGAATCAGATCTCCGAGAGTGAGGGCATCCACCACCGGCCACCGCGGCCGGATAGGACTCTGCCTCACCATGGACGCGCAATCAAGGCCGAGCCCGCGAATATTCCAAGATTCTGGTGCTTCGCCTTAGGTGAATTTGGGCAAGAACGCCGCCGCCTTCGCCCGTTCGGCGCAACGGCCCATAAACCTCACGCCGCACACGCACGTTCCTAGGCAAAATGCCTAGGAAAGCCGCTCGGCGTACCACCGCTCCACCACGCGCTCGGCGTTCCCGAAGTACACCGCCTCCAGCAGCTCCCGCGGCAGCGAGACCCCGTTCAACTTTGGTGCGCTCATCTCGTCATGCCGCGACGGGTCCACCATCTTCAGGTCCGGGTCCGCGATCGGCGACAGCGCCGAGTAGTCGGTCTCCCACAGCGTCCGCAGCGCCCAGTACCGCGAGGCGTACAGGTCGTACGCGTCGTCCTTCATCGGGTCGCTCATCGCCGCCGACACGTGCTCATCCGCCGTCACGATGTCCGACCCGAACAGGATGCGCTCCCGCCACTTGCCCACGAACGCCACCAGCGCCTCGCGCGGGTGACGGCTCAGCTCCCGAACCATCCACTTCGTGGCCGAGGCGTCCAGATGCAGGTTCGCGTGCCGCGACAGCAGCCCGTCGAGAAAACCCAGGTCCTCCGGCCACCCGCCGAAGTGGGCCACGATCCACGGCACCCGGTACTCCTCCAGCAGCATCTCCAGCGGTTCGTAGTGCGACGCCTTGGTGCCGTAGAACGACGCGTCCTGGTACCTGGTCGCGAACCACGTGTCCGGGTCGGCGATGTGCGCCATGAACATCATCCCCAGCGACGCCGCCAGGTCCATCTGCCTCCGCCGCCACGGGTTCAGCAGCGTCAGCAGCAGGGGGTCGCCCACCTCCCGGCCCGAGTCCCGCCCCCGCGGCCCGCACCACCACTTGACCATCCGCGCACCCAGCCCGTGCCAGTCGCGCAGCGAGTCGAGGAACCCCTGCGTGTGCGCGTGAAGCCGGTCCTTGGCCCCGTAGTCGGGCACCGCGATGAACCGCAGCGAGTCCCCCAGCACCGCCCGCGCCCCCTCGGCCTCCGGCAGCCGCGACATCGAGTACGTCCGCCGGATCCCGTAATCCTCCCGCGCCCGCGCGTACACCTCGGCCGCGCGCCGGCCGTTGATGTGCGAGTGCACGTCGATGATCCGCCCGTGCCACGGCGCGCCACGGAACACCGACGCCAACTCCGCGTAATCCCACCCGAAACGGTTCGCCGGCGAACGCCTCCGCCTCGCCCGGCTCAGGAAGTACTCATGCATCGGCCAAGCCTAGCCCGGCCCTACCGCAGCAGCGCCCGCACCACCTCGCCGATGAACAGCTCGTGGTCGCTCTCGAAATCCAGGTGCATCGTCACACGGCACTCGAACGCCGCCCGCGCCCGCGTCACCACCGGCGCCCCCGTCACCCCCGCGCTCTGCTCCAGGTAGTCCAGCGCATCCTCCCCCTCGCCCTCGCCCGCCGGCGCCGCCGCCCGCCGCAGCAGCGGAAGCATCACCTCGGGCAGCACGTGCACCGCGAACGCGTGCGAGTCGCGGATCAGCACCGAGATCCCCCGACCCTTCGGCAACGCCACCGCCAGCGACGGTGGGTGGTCCGCGCAACGCTGCACATACCGCACCGCCGACGACGCACGCGCCCGCTCGAACGCCGCCGTCAGCAGGTACAGCCCGCTCGGCAGCAGGTCGAGCGCTCCCACCGACACCCCATGGACCGGCTTCGACGCTTGAGGCATCGCAACCTCCAGGTCAATCAGCGCTACGGATGATGCTAGCCGCCAATCCCCGGCGGCACTCTCGATAACCACCGATCGCCCCGAACGTTGCGCAAACGGCGCGGCCGCGCCCATCGCACCAACGGCCCAACCACCCACATTTCATCCACAATCGACAGGGCCGGTGGGGCAAAGTGTTGCATTGTGGGGCATAGTGGAGTACTTTCCCCCCGTCCGACCGCTCCGTGGAGGCCCGATGCGTGCTGTTCACCGGCGAGTACGAACACACGATCGACGCCAAGGGCCGGCTGGCCATCCCAGCCGACATCCGCGGCCAGTGGGACCCCGCCAAGGACGGCGGGGTGTGGTTCAGCCTCCCCTGGATCCAGAAGGGCGAGCGGCTCGTGCGCCTCTACACCGAAACGGGATTCGGGCGCCTCGCCGCGGCCCGTCAGGCCAGCCTCGATCTGGAGGACGACGAGGCGGAACTCCAGACCGCCCTCTTCGCGTACGCCAACCGGCTCGAGCCCGACTCCGCCGGTCGAATCCGGATCTCCGACCGCACGCTCCGGCTCATCAACCTCCCCGCCGAGGTGATGATCGTCGGCGCCGGCGACCACCTCCAGGTCCGCGACCGCGCGGCCTGGCTCGCCCGCGACGCCGAACGCTTCGCGAGCCTGCCTGACCTCGTGGCCCGCCTCCGCAGCCGACGCCACAGGCCCTCCCACGGCGGCGACGAGTAGGCGGCGCAAGACTTCGGACCAGCAGGCGCGGCGGAGTGGCGGAGTGGCGGAGTGGCGGAGTGGCGGAGTGGGGGGG
>JACVCL010000147.1 GCA_016742075.1 Phycisphaerales bacterium | reverse complement strand
GGGGGGGGGGGGGGGGGGGGGGGGGGGGGGGGGGGGGGGGGGGGGGGGGGGGGGGGGGTGGCGCAGCGCCCCCGCCTCACAGTGGTTGGCCTCGGTGAAGATCCGCTTCCACCCGCGCCGGAACGCCGGGTAGCTCGGGTACATCCGGCACCGCAGCAGGCCGTCGGCCA
Organism: Phycisphaerales bacterium; assembly: GCA_016742075.1. Lineage (GTDB taxonomy): Bacteria > Planctomycetota > Phycisphaerae > Phycisphaerales > UBA1924 > JACVCL01. The sequence continues at coordinate 5,555 of JACVCL010000147.1, read as the reverse complement.
GGTGCACCCCGCAGCGGAAGCCATGCACCGGCTCCCGCAGCAGCCGTGCGAACGCCAGGTCCTCCAGCAGCTCGTCGTGCACCGCCTCGTGCCCGCCCACCGCCTCGTAGGCCCCGCGGCGGAACAGCATGAACTGCCCGTTGGCGAACCGCCGCGAGCGGTGCTCGGCGTTCACGCGGTCCAGCGGGAACCGGCGGATGAGCTCAAAACCCGCCGCGGGCTGCGCCACCCGCTCGAACCACCGGTCGCGCGTGAGCGTCGAGAGCAGCGACAGCATGTCCAGCCGCCGCTCGACCATGAACGCCGTCGCCGCCCGCAGCAGGTCGGGGTGGAACTCGGTGTCGGCGTCGGTGAACAGCACCAGATCACCCCCCCCAACCCCACCACCACTCCCCCCGTCCCCCTCCCCCCCCAGCACGTCTCGGGCGCGCTCCCACCCGCGCCACGCCGCGTGAGACTTCCCCGCCCAGTCCGGCGGACAGTGCGCGATCGTCACCACGTGCATCGCCGCGCAGGCGCCGCCGCGTGCCGCCCGGGCCTCCTCCGCCGCCTCCCGGGCCGCCGACTCGGTGCCGTCGGTGCAGCGGTCGAGCGCCAGCACCAGCAGCAGCCGATCGGCCGGGTAGGTCTGCTCCAGCACCGACCGCACCAGCGTGCCGATCACCGCACGCTCGTTGTGCGCCGGCACCACCACCGCCACGCGCGGCGCCGGACTCGGCGCGGGCAGACCCAGCCCCGCCCGGATCGTCGGCACACGCCGCTCGGCCCGAAGGATCCGCCCGTACGCCACGCCGTAGTACACCGCGCAGCCCACCGCCCCCGCGGCGAGCAGCATGCACGGGATGAGCAGCGGCAGGGGCATGGTCGCCCGCAAGCGTAACGCCCCGGGGGCCGTAGCATCCCGGGCATGTGGCACGCCCCGCCCAAGGTCGTCACCCTCTCGCGCCGCGCCGTCCGCGCGCTCGACCGGGCCGCCACCGACGAGCTCGGCATCCCCGGCCTGCTCCTCATGGAGAACGCCGCCGCCGCCATCGAAGAGCGCGCCCTGCTCATGGGCCCCGACCCCGACGACGCCTTCCTCATCGTCTGCGGGCCCGGCAACAACGGCGGCGACGGCCTGGCCCTCGCCCGCCGCCTGGCCGTCCGCGGCCTCATCGTCGCCGTCGCCCTCGCCGCCGATCCCGCCCGCCTGCGCGGCGACGCCCTCGCCAACCTCGACATGGCCCGGCGCCTGAACATCCCCGCCGCCGACGCGTGGCTCGACGCACCCGCCGGCCTCTCCCGCGCCCAGGAGCTCGCCCGTTCGCAGCGCCGGGGTCACCACAAAACCGGCCGCCTCATCATCGCCGACGCCCTCTTCGGCACCGGCCTCGACCGCCCCATCGACGGCGAGACTGCCCGCGCCGTCGAGTGGATCAACGCCGCCCGCGCCCGCGGCGCCGCCGTGCTCGCCGCCGATATCCCCAGCGGCCTCGACTGCGACACCGGCCGACCCCTCGGCCCGGCCGCCGTCCGCGCCGACGTCACCGTCACCCTCGCCGCGATGAAGCCCGGCCTGCTCGACCCCGCCTCGCGCGCCTTCACCGGCGAGGTGGTGGTCGCCGGCATCGGCGTGCCGGCCTGGCTGCTCGACCGCTGCGCCGCCGCCGACGCGCCGACTACAGCTTCTCCGTCGCCAGGCTCGCCAGCGTCGAACGCTCGCTCTTCGACAGCGTGATGTGCCCGCACAGCGGCGAGCCCTTCAGGCGCTCCACCGCGTACGTCAGCCCGTTCGACGACGCGTCCAGGTACGGGTTGTCGATCTGCTCGATGTCGCCCGTCAGGATGATCTTCGTCCCCTCGCCCACACGGCTCACGATCGTCTTCACCTCGTGCGGGCTCAGGTTCTGCGCCTCGTCGATGATGATGAACTGGTGCGGGATCGACCGCCCGCGGATGTACGTCAGCGGCTCGAGCACCAGCCGGCCGTCGGCGATCAGCTTCTGAACCCGCTGCTCGGTGCTGTGGCTCTCCGCCGCCTGCAGGTGCGAGCCCTTGGTCGAGAGCAGGTACCCCAGGTTGTCGAAGATCGGCTGCATCCACGCCGTGAGCTTCTCGTCCTTGTCGCCCGGCAGGTAGCCGATATCGCGGCCCATCGGCATGATCGGCCGCGCCACCAGCAGCTTCTCGTAACGCTCCTCGTTGAACACCTTGGCCATGCCCGCCGCCACCGCCAGCAGCGTCTTGCCCGTGCCCGCCGAACCGATCAGCGTGACCAGCTTCACCTCGTCATCCAGCAGCAGGTCCAGCGCCATCGTCTGCTGAACGTTCCGCGCCATGATCCCGAACGTCGGCCGCCGCTGGCTCGTCACCGGGATCAGGTGCTCGGTGTCCGCCAGCCGCCGCCCCAGCCCCGTGTGCCCGTCGTCCTGCTCATCGATGAGCACCACGAACTCGTTGCTCACGATCGCCGGCACCGCCTCCTCCGGAACCTCCGCCGCCTCGACCCCGCCGTCGCCGGCGCCCTCCGGGCTCTGCCCCAGCCGGGCCAGGTCCAGCATCCGGTCGCTGTACAGCGCATCCAGCACGTCGCCGCTCACGCGGCGCGTCAGGTACCCGGTGTACAGCCGGTCGAGGTCGACCTTCTGGTTCTCGAAGTCCTCCGCCGTCACCCCCAACGCGTCGCACTTGATCCGCGCGTTGATGTCCTTCGACACGAACACCACCCGCTCGCCCTGCGACTGCAGGTGCGTCGCCACCGAGATGATCCGGTTATCCGGGATGTCCTCGTGCAGCGCCGGGTGCCGGTCGTCGAGCTCCAGCGCCACCCGCAGCGTGCCCGTCGGCCGCGCCGGCAGCGCCGCCTCGATCGCCGGCTTGCCGTTGCCCAGCGACACGCCCTCCATCAGGTGCCCGCGCTGGCGGAGCTGGTCCAGGTACCGGATGCACTCGCGGGCCGCACGACCAAGGTCGTCGTTCTTCGTCTTGAACCGGTCGAGCTCCGCCAGCACCGTGAACGGGATCACGATGTTGTTGTCCTGGAAGACAAAGATCGCCTTGGGGTTGTGCAGCAGCACCGACGTATCGAGCACGAACGTCTTCACCCCCTGCGCCGCCGCGCCCCCCGGGCCGCCCTTCGCGGCGTCCCTCGGCGTCGGGCTCGGAGTGGCGGGGTGGCCCTTCATGCTCGACGCCGAACCCCCGGTCTCCCCCTCGCGGAAACGGCTCAGCACCATGCCCCGACCGGGGCCGCGCCCACCGTTCTTCGATCCCCCAACGCCCTCCTCCGTCCGCGGAGCCCCCGGCGACCCCTCGCCGCCCGCCCCAGTGAGCCCGTGAGAAGCCGGAACCTGCCCGTGCCCATGGCCGTTCCCGAGCGTGCTCTTCAACTTGTGCTCCTTCCGCCGGGCCATCTCCGAACGCCGGGAGCGGGCATCCTGCCCTGTCGGCCCTGCTCAGAATGTACCGTCGAACCCCCTAACCATCGACCCAACTTGAGCCCCGCTTCTCGGTTTTTCGAAACCCTCACACCCCCCGGATGCCCCGGATATCGCCCCGTTCTCCCCTCTCAGCCCCCAGAACCCCAGGAACCCCGGAATTCCCGGAATCCCCGCAACCCAACCGACCCGCCGCGCCCAAACGCCCCATCCGGCCCCATCACCGAGCCCCTCCACCATGACACGCCAAACCCGATTCCTCTGGTGGACCGCCTGCGTCGCCGCCGCCGCGGCCGCCCCGGTCTGCACCGTCGTCTTCAGGCCGCCCTTCGCCCGCGCCGCCGCGGCCATCGTCGTGCTCGCCTCCCTCACCGCCATGATCCGTCTGCTCCTCAGCACCCCGCGCGACGCCATCCGACTGCCCTGGGGCGCTGGCGTCGCCTGCCTCGCCGCCGTCGCCGTCTGGCTCCCGCTGGGCCTTCGCGGCCCCTCGGGCTGGATGCCCGCCCTCGCCGCCGCCTTCGCCGCGGCCATGCTCTTCACCCTCCTGCTCACCCCCAGAACCCCCGTGTCGCCGTGGTGGGCCGCCCCGGTGATCTGGAGCCCCGGCCTTTGGGCCAGCTTCGGCGCCGGCTGGACCACCCCCGGCCTCGCCGGCCGGCTCGCCGTCGTCGCCGCGTTCGCGGTCATCTACGCCGCCGCCAACGGCTGGGCCCGCTCGGCCGTCTGGGCGCTCTGGGGGGCCTCGGCCGCGCTCGCCGCCGTCTCCGTCATCGCCGGGTAACCTGACCCGTCACCCCACCGGGCCACCGCGGACCACCCCGAGCATGCGCAGCGCCGAGATCATCGCCGCCCTGGAGCGCCTCGCCCCACCCTCCCTCGCCGAGCCGTGGGACAACGTCGGCCTCATCCTGGGCGACCCCGCCCGCGAGCCCGCCGGCGAACGCGCCGCCGCCGTCTGCCTCCTCACCATCGACCTCACCGAGGCCGTCGTCGACGAGGCCGTCGCCGCCGGCGCCGGGCTCATCATCTGCTACCACCCGCCGATCTTCGCCCCCATCAAGCGCCTCACCGGCCACAGCGGCCTCTCGCGCGCACTCCTCCGCGCCGCCCGGGCGGGCCTGTGCATCTACTCCCCGCACACCGCCCTCGACGCCTGCCCCGGCGGCATCGCCGACTGGCTCCTCGATTCCGCCCTCCCCCCTCTCGCTCGCACCACGCCGGCCCCCGACCGCACCGCCCTCACGCCCCACGCGCTCTCCGACCCGCGCCAGACCCACAAGGTCGTCGTCTTCGTTCCCGCCGAGATCGCCGACCGCGTCCGCGACGCCATGGCCGCCGCCGGGGCCGGCCGCATCGGGCTCTACGACACCTGCTCCTTCCGCACCCCGGGCGTCGGCTCGTTCCGCGGGCTCGAGGGCTCGAACCCCACGGTCGGCCGCGCCGGCCGCGTCGAGAGCGCCGACGAACTGCGCCTCGAGATGGTCTGCGGCGAGCGCGACCTCGCCGCGGTCATCCTCGCCGCCCGCCGCGCCCACACCTACGAAGAGCCCGCCATCGACGTCTACAGCCTGAGCCCGCCACCGGACGCCCGCACCGGCCCCGGCCGCGCGATGACCCTCCCCGCCCCCACTGGACTGGGCGACGTCGCCGCGGCCCTCCGCGCGGGCCTCGGCAACCCCGCCGTGCAGCTCGCCGCGCCCGCCGGGCGCGAGCAGGCACCGATCACACGCATCGGCGTCTGCCCCGGCTCGGGCGGCTCGCTCGCCGCCGCCGCACGACGCGCAGGCTGCGATCTCTTCATCACCGGCGAGATGAAACACCACGAGGTGCTCGCCGCCCTCGACTCGGGCCTCGCCCTCATCCTCGCCGGCCACACCGAGACCGAGCGCCCCTACCTCCCCGTGCTCGCCCAGCGGCTCGCCGCGGCCGACAGCCGCATCCGCGCCCTCGTCAGCACCGCCGACCGCCCGCCCCTGCGCACCCTCTAACCGCCCCGCGCCCCACGGGCGCGGCCGGATACCGTTCCCTCATGCCCACGCCCCTGCGGACCCTCGCCCTCGCCGCGTGCGCCGCCGCGCTCGCCGCCGGCCCCGCGCCGGCCCAGACCGCCCCCACCGGCCCCACCGGCCCCATCCC
>JACVCL010000017.1 GCA_016742075.1 Phycisphaerales bacterium | reverse complement strand
GGGACGACGCGACGCGTGAGCGGCCCTGGCGGCCGGCGGGGGCGGGCTCCTCCTCGTCGGCGGTCTCGCGGGTGGGCCGGACGAAGGTGACCTTCGCGTGCGGGTTGGCGATGGCGGTGAGCTCGAGGAACTCGTCGACCGAGCCGCGGCCGCGCTGGTACTTGCCCTCGAGCTCGATGGTCACCGAGGTGCCGGTCGGGTAGTCTGACGGGGAGAGGAACCGGCCTTCAGCGCTCAGCGTGCGGACGGCGGGCGAGAGCTCGCGCAGGCGTCGCAGCGGGAAGTCGTCGGTCTCTTCGTCGACGGTGACCTCGGCCCGGTTGGTCTTGGTGTTCATCGCCAGCTCGATGTGATGAGCGGGCTTGCTGGCCTTGGGCCGGGTCTGGATGAGCATCGGCTTGCCGGTGGTGATCAGGCCGTACATGCCGGCGGCGGAGATGCCGATGCCCTGCTGGCCGCGGCTCATCTTCAGGCGGTGGAACTTGCTTCCGAAGAGCAGCCGGCCGAAGACATTCTCGACCTGGGCACGGACGATGCCGGGGCCGTTGTCGACGACCGTGACGCGGTACCGTGAGCTCTTGGCCGTGGCGGGGCGGTCGGGCTGCAGGTCCTCGATGACGACGGTGATGTCGGGGAGGATGCCGGCCTCTTCGCAGGCGTCGAGGGAGTTGTCGACGGCCTCCTTGACGGCGGTGAGCAGCGCCTTGCGGGGGTTGTCGAACCCGAGCAGGTGGCGGTTCTTGGCGAAGAACTCGGAGACGGAGATGTCGCGCTGCTTGGCCGCCATGGTCTCGGCGGTCTCGCGGCGGCGGGTCTTCTCCGCGGGCTTGGGGGTCTTTTTCGGCGGCTCCAACAGCGCGGCCTCGCTCATCGACATGCCCTCCGTGGCGTGCGGCCGGGGCTCCGGCCGGCGGTCGTCGGAGTGTATCGGCGGCGGCCGGGCGAGGGCGATGATCTTCGGGATTCCGCGGCGGGCCCGGCGGATTCCGCTATGATCCCTCCCCCTCAGCCAACCCCGGATATCGACAGGAGCCACGCCTTGGAGACCACCCTCATCATCCTCAAACCCGACGCCGTGCAGCGGGGCCTCATGGGCCGCATCGTCTCGCGGTTCGAGGACAAGGGCCTGCAGATCGTCGGCTGCAAGCTCATGCAGATCAGCCAGGAGCTCGCGGCCACTCACTACGAGGCCCACAAGAGCAAGCCCTTCTACGCCGGGCTCGTGAAGTTCATGACCAGCGCGCCGGTGCTCGTGCTCGCCGTCCGCGGCAACGGCGCGATCACGATCGCCCGGAACATGATGGGCGCCACCTTCGGCAGCAAGGCCAACCCCGGGACGATCCGCGGCGACTTCGGAGTCTCCAACAGCTTCAACCTCATCCACGGCTCGGACAGCCCCGAGGCCGCCGAGCGCGAGCTCAAACTGTTTTTCAAGGCCGGGGAAGTGCTGAACTTCACCCGCGCGGCCGACGCCTGGGTGTACGACATGTCGGGCGGCAAGCCCGAGTGACCCGGCCGGTGGGGCCCGATTCGGCTCTCAACGGCCCGGCGGCGCGTCCGCCGGGCCGATTTTCTGCGCAGGGCGAGTCCGTTCAGGCTGGAACAGCCGGGGCCGGCGAAGGATCGGGCTGCGAAGCCGCGACGAGCCGCAGCGTCCAGCACAACAGCAGGGTGCCGAAGCCCAGCAGAGCGGCACCGGTAACCTGGTGCAGCGTCGCGACGGCGACGGCCAGAGGCTGATCCTGCTTGTCGGAGGAGTAGGGGAATACCGCCGCGAAAGTCGCCCAGCCGAGCAGGAACTGCAGGATCACCGTGTGGGCGACGGCCATGCCGAAGAGGCGGAGCGGCGGGGCCTGCCGGTGCCGGCCGGCGGCGCGCATCCCGGCCATGATCGCGGTGACCGTGACGGCGAGCGCCATGGCGATGTGGGCCAGCAGCGCATGCCCGTGGTGGAAGTGCCGGAGGGCGGCGCCGAGCGTCAACTGCATGACCAGCAGGGCGAAGGTGAGGATCGCCAGGTTCCGCGCGAGCGGATCGGCGGGCCCCGGGCCGGCGTCGGCCTGACGCCAGCGGAGGGCGAGGAAGGCCGCGACGGCGCACAGCAGGGCGAAGGTGAGCTGGCCGGAGATGCCATGGACCATCGCGAGCGACGTGCTCTTGGCGTCGTCGAAGGTGATGGCGAAGTCGGTGGCGACGGCGCGGTCGGGCAGCGGCGACTCCGGGGTCACCCCCACGGAGGCTGCGATGGCCGCGCTCTTCTCGGTCTCCTGGGCCCATCGCACCCGCAACCCGCCCAGCACGCCCTGCACGCAGACGGCAAGGAACGCGGCGACGACCACCGCCTTCACCCATGCCCGCCGCTCGCGGAGAAGCGTGAACACCAGGAGCGACAGCGTGGTGAGGCCCACCAGCGACCCGAAGAGCCGGTGCGCGTGCTCGTAGTAGATTCCGCCGGTCATTTTCGCCAGCGGGTACAGGAACATGTTGGCGCCGTAGCTGGTCGGCCAGTCGGGTACGGCGAGCCCGGCCCTGGCGGAGGTGACCAAGCCACCGGAGAAGAGAACGGGGACTGCCGCGACCGCTGCGACCACCCCAAATCGGGCGAGCCAGCCCCGAGAGTCGAGTGCTTCCCCGGCCTCGCCCCTCAACAGGCCGCCGATCGCTGCCCCGACCGCACCGAGGACGGTCGAGAAGACGATGGCACCCGCGACGACCAGTGCCCAGGCCGAGTGGAGCTGGTTGGGACCGTGGCTCGTGGCGACGACGGGGAGCACGAGTGCCAGATTGATGAGCCCGGCCATGAGGCCGGCGACGGCACCGATACGCAAGGTGAAGCGAGAGCCGGTGACCCAGCCGGTGACGACGGCTCCTGCCGCCTGAACCGCCAGAAGAAGCATGCCCACAACGGGTGGACTCGCTTGCCAGGCGGGGATGTGGGTGATGAACCCAACCGCCCACATGGCGACGGCGGTGGCGAAGCCCATGGTGATCCCCGCGGCGAGTACGGGGTGTTCGCGGGAGACTGGGCTGGGGAGGGTGGCTGACATCGGGATGATCCTAGTGGGGGGGTGGGGGAGCAGGCCCCCGAACTCCTATTTCGATGTAGTGAATACTGATTGAGAACCAGAATCGATTGCGGGTAAACCGGAATTCGGCCTTGACAGAATCCGGCCAACCCGTAACCGTTTCGGGTTTACCGGAATTCGACTCGGGCGGTTTTCGGATTTCGGATGGATCGACGGTGATCGTTTCCGGGGGTTGGTCGGGGTCGGAAGGAGGCCGCGGTGTCCAGCGTGTTTCCGCAGTGGATGAACAAGTTGCCGCCGCTGATCGCGGGTGGGGCGACGGCGACGCTGGTGCTGGTGGTGGCGGGGGGGTGGTACTACCTGACGCCGGACTTCGACACGGTGGGGTATCAGCCGACGCAGCCGGTGGCGTTCAGCCATCTGCTGCACGCGGGGCAGCTGGGGATCGACTGCCGGTACTGCCACACGAAGGTCGAGGTGTCGCCGCACTCGAACGTGCCGGACACGGCGACGTGCATGAACTGCCACACCGGGGCCGACGATCAGGCGTACCTGAACAACCAGCTGTGGTCGGCGCACAAGAACAGCGTGGACCTGCGGCAGGTGCGCGAGGCGTACGCGAGCGGGAAACCGATCCAGTGGCGCCGGATCCACAAGGTTCCGGACTACGTGCACTTCAACCACGCGGTGCACGTGAACGCGGGGGTGTCGTGCTATTCGTGCCACGGGCGGATGGACCGGGCGATCGTGGCCAAGCACGAGCAGTCGCTGGCGATGGGCTGGTGCCTGAACTGCCACCGGGCCCCGGAGAAGGAAGTGGTCAACAACGCCAGCGCGGCGTTCCCGGAGGGCGTGGCCGGCGCCGGCCCGGTGATCAAGATCACCGATCTTCCGGCGGTGAGCGCGCACATCCGCGGTCCTGAGCGGGAGACGGTCGGCCGGAAGCTGGTGGAGGCCAAGCAGCTGCAGCCGCCGCAGATGTGCGCGGCGTGCCACTACTAGCCGGCGTCGGTGTGTGCGGGCGGGGTTGTTCGGTGTGCGGAGCGGTGAGGGTCAGGGGCGGGGGTTAGAGGCGAGACAGCGATGAGCCAGATCGATCAATGCCCGTCGTCGAAGAAGGAAGGCCTCCCGGCCGAGCGGCCGGTTGGGGCGCGGGAGATCAGCCGCGCCACCGGGAAGGCGTACTGGAAGAGCCTCGACGACCTGGCACAGTCGCGCGAGTTCACCGACTTTGTGCAGCGGGAATTCCCCGCGTTCGCCAGCGAACTGCTGGAGGGCTCGCGGCGGACGTTCCTGAAGATCATGGGTGCGTCGCTGGCGCTGGCCGGAGCGGCGACGCTGCCGGGGTGCCGTCGGCCGGACCACAAGATCCTGGCGTACAACCGCGATCCCGAGGACGTTGTTCAGGGCAAGCCGCTGTTCTACGCGACGGCGATGCCGCTGCCGGGCGGGGGGTGTGAGGGGCTGCTGGCCGAGACCTACGAGGGCCGGCCGACCAAGATCGAGGGCAACCCGCTGCACCCTGTGAACCGCGGCAAGAGCAGCATCTGGTCGCAGGCGTCGGTGCTCGATCTCTACGACCCCGACCGCGATCCGAAGGTGATGTACGGCGCTGTGGAGGAGGGGGGCCTCGGGCTCAAACGGCTGAGTTTCGAGCAGTTCCAGAAGGAGGCCGCGGCGCTGTTTCCGGGCTACGACGGCTCGGGCGGCAAGGGGCTGGCGTTCTTGGTGGAGAAGGCGACGAGCCCGGCGCGCGACCTGCTGAAGGCCAAGATCCTCGCCCGCTGGAAGAACGCGGGATGGTTCGTGTGGGACCCGTGCGACGACGAGAGCGGCCTCGACGGCAGCCGGCTGGCGTTCGGCTCGGCGTTCGACGAGCGGTACAGCTTCGAGAAGGCGCGGGTGGTGCTGAGCCTGGACGCGGACTTCCTGGGCGACCCCGCGGCGATCGCGGAGACCCGGGGCTTCTCGGGCGGGCGTTACATGGCCGGGGCGGCGCCGAGGAAGGCGGCGGAATCGCGGATGAGCCGCGTGTACTCGATCGGCCCGGTGATGACGCTCACGGCCGGCCAGGCCGACCACAAGGCGTTCCTCAAGCCGAGCGCGATGCCGGCGGCGGTGCTGGCGATCGCGTCGGCGCTGCTCGGGGCGCGATCTCTGGCGAGGCCGGACCTCGCGGGGTTGAAGTCGGCCGTCGAGAAGGCGCTGGCCGCGGCCGGCGGTGTGCCGGCCGGGCTCGACGCCAGGCTGGTGGCGGCGATCGTCGGTGATCTGTCGGCGCAGGAGAACACCGGGAAGAGCGTGATCGTGGCCGGGCCTTCGCTGCCGGCGCCGATCCGGGCGCTGGTGATGGCGCTGAACATCGCGCTGGGGAACAGCGCTCCGGGCGGCACCGTCCGGTATGTGCCGGTGCGGGGGGACGCCGCGGCGTCTTCGTCGGCCGACGTGAAAGCGCTGGCGGAGGCGCTGGGCCGGGGTGAGGTGAAGACGCTGGTGATCGTGGGCGGCAATCCGGCGTACGACGCGCCGGCCGACCTGGAGCTGTCGGCGAAGCTGCGCGACGCCAAGGGCATTCAGGTGATCTTTGTGGGCCAGGCCAACGAGACCGCGTCGGTGGCGACCCACTTCCTGCCCCGCGCGCTGCCGCTGGAGACATGGGGCGACGTGACCGACGGCGAGGACTCGTACTCGGTCGTTCAGCCGATGATCAAGCCGCTGTGGGGCGACAAAAGCGATCTCGAGGTGCTGTCGGCGGTTCTCGGCGATGCGCGTCCCGACGGCTTCGAGCTGGTGCGCGAGGCGTTCTCGGCGTTCGCGGGCGTGAACAAGACGGTCGACAACCAGACGCTGCCGTCGTTCGAGAAGGCGTGGCGGCGGGTGCTGCACGACGGCGTGCTGGTGAAGCCGATGTCGGAGGCGGCCAAGGCGCCGAAGCTGAACACGGGCGCGGTGCAGGCGGCCGTCGAGAAGATGGTGGCGGCCAGGGCCGAGGGCGTGGAGGTGGTGTTCCGGCCCAGCCCGAAGGTGCACGACGGGCGGTTTGCCAACAACGGGTGGCTGCAGGAACTCCCCCACCCGATCACCAAGGTGACGTGGGACAACCCGGTGCAGGTGAGCAGGCGCACGGCCGAGCGTCTGGGCCTGAACACGAGCCGGAAGATCAAGGGCCAGCTTTACAACCGCGTGCAGGTGGCGGAGATCTCGCTCGGCGGACGCAAGGTGCGCGCGCCGATTCTCGTGCAGCCGGGGATGGCCGACGACGTGATCGTCGTCGAGCTGGGCTACGGCCGGAAGGTCGTCGGGCGGGTTGGCGAGGGTGCGGGCTTCGACGGGTACGCGATCCGGCCGCTGGCGGGGCTGCGGACGGCGTCGGGGGCGACGGTGACGGCGGCGGATGACCCCCCGTACCTGCTGGCGACGGTGCAGGACCACTGGACGATGGAGGGGCGAGGCTTCCTTCGCGAGATCGACCTCCCGGCGTGGCAGAAGTTCGGCGATGCGGACATCTCGAAGGACAAGAGCATCCAGCTGGACAACTACGGCCGCGACCGCGGGCTGAACTTCGCGGGCCGGCTCGGCCTGGAGGGGCACGCCCCGGCGAATGTCAACCCGTTCATGCCCGGGCAGGAGAAGTACTACGTCCAGGTCGACGAGCGGGGGGACGTGAAGCGGGACGCCCGCGGTCGGCCTCTGGGCAAGGTGTGGGTGAACCCGAACGGCCCGCAGCCGGCCAAGCCGCGGCGCATCCAGCAGTGGGGGATGGCGATCGACATGACCAAGTGCACGGGCTGCGGCGCGTGCATGGTGGCGTGCCAGGCCGAGAACAACGTGCCGATCGTCGGGAAGATGGAGGTGGCCAAGGGCCGCGAGATGCACTGGATCCGCGTGGACCGGTACTACGCGAGCTCGACGGAGGAGGACGCCAAGGGGTTCGATGCGTTCTCCGACGAGGCGCCGGACATGCTCATGCAGCCGGTGACGTGCCTGCACTGCGAGAATGCCCCGTGCGAGGTGGTGTGCCCCGTGAACGCGACGGTTCACGACGAAGAGGGCACGAACAACATGGCGTACAACCGCTGCATCGGCACGCGGTACTGCTCGAACAACTGCCCGTACAAGGTGCGGAGATTCAACTGGTTCGACTACGCGACCAAGCAGTTCAAGGGCGGGTACGGCCAGCTGGGCGAGCCGCTGGCGGGCAAGGCTCCGCTGCCGAGTAACCAGAACTTCATCCCGCCCCGTCTTCGGGCGAAGAAGGCCGACGTTCTGACGCTGCAGAGCAACCCGCACGTGACGGTGCGCAGCCGCGGCGTGATGGAGAAGTGCACGTACTGCATCCAGCGCATCAACTCGGCGCGGGTGGAGACGAAGCTGGCGGACCTGTCGATCATTCCCGACGGCTACGTGCAGACGGCGTGCCAGCAGGCGTGCCCGGCCGAGGCGATCGCCTTCGGTGACATCTACGACTACGACGCCAACGACGGCGCCGGCTCGCTGGTGCACCAGTGGCACAGCGACGGCCGCAGCTACGGGATGCTGGCGTACCTGAACACCCGGCCGCGGACGACGCACCTGCTGAGGCTGCGCAACCCGCACCCGGACCTGGTGTCGGCGTCGAGGAAGCAGCGGTGGGAGGAGCCGTTCGGCCACCACGGGGGCGACCACCCCCCGGGCGGGAGCCACGGCGGCGGTGAGCACGGCAAGAGCGAGGGTCACGTGATGAGCCTGCCGATCCTGTCGGCTGCGAATGGAGGCCTGGCATGACCGTGTTCCAGCCCGATCGTGAGTTCGCCCTGGGCCGGGCCAGGCCGCGCACCCCCGACGCCCACGACCCGTCGACGGTGGACGGCACGCTGATCGACGATCCGGGTGTCCGGGCGCCGCTGGTGCTGGGCAACCGGGACTTCCGCTCGGTGACGGCGACGATCTGCGGGTGGATCGAGGACAAGACGCCGAAGTGGTGGTTCCCCGCGTTCTTCATCGCCGCGAACGTGGCGGGGCTGGGCACGGTGATGATCCTGTACCTGATCATCACCGGCGTGGGCGTGTGGGGCCTGCAGATTCCGGTGGCGTGGTCGTGGGATATCACGAACTTCGTGTGGTGGGTGGGTATCGGCCACGCGGGAACGCTGATCTCCGCGATCCTGTGCCTCTTCAAGCAGAAGTGGCGGACGAGCATCAACCGCTTCGCGGAGGCGATGACGATCTTCGCGGTGATCTGCGCGGGCACGTTCCCGGGCATCCACGTGGGCCGCGTGTGGATGGCGTGGATGCTGTTCCCGATCCCGAACTACAACTGGATCTGGCCGAACTTCCGCAGCCCGCTGCTGTGGGACGTGTTCGCGGTGGGGACGTACTTCACCATCTCGCTGCTGTTCTGGTACATGGGGATGATCCCCGACCTGGCGACGATGCGCGACCGGGCGACCGCCCGGATCGACGAGAAGGTGACCTTCGGGCCGCTCTGGGCGCCGCACCCGCTTCCGGGGTTCATCAAGAGGCTGACGATCACGCTGCCGGCGAACCGGATCGCGGCGTACTTCTACGGCATCCTGGCGATGGGGTGGCGTATGAGCAGCCGGCACTGGTGGAACTACGAGAAGGCGTACATCCTGCTGGCCGGCATGAGCACGCCGCTGGTGCTGAGCGTGCACTCGGTGGTGTCGTTCGACTTCGCGGTATCGATCCTGCCGGGGTGGCACACGACGATCTTCCCGCCGTACTTCGTGGCCGGGGCGATCTTCTCGGGGTTCGCGATGGTGCTGACGCTGCTGATCCCGGCGCGGGCCCTGTACCCGGGCATGAAGGACTTCGTGACGGCCCGCACCATCGAGAACATGTGCAAGATCATCACGGTGACGGGGTCGATGGTGGGCTTCGCCTACATGATGGAGTTCTTCATCGCGTGGTACGGGGCGAACCCCAACGAGAAGGAGGCGTTCCTGATCCGCGCGTTCGGCCCGTACTGGTGGGCGTACTGGATCATGGTGACGTGCAACGTGGTGTCGCCGCAGGTGTTCTGGTTCAAGTGGGCGCGGACGAGCATCCCGTTCATCTTCCTGATCTCGATCGTGGTGAACATCGGCATGTGGTTCGAGCGGTACGTCATCCTGACGACGCTGAGCCACGACTTCCTGACCTCGTCGTGGGGCTATTTCAGCCCGACGTGGGTGGACATCTTCACCTTCGTGGGTTCGCTGGGCATCTTCACCACGCTGTTCCTGCTGTTCATGCGGTTCCTGCCGATGCTGGCCATCAGCGAGGTCAAGAACGTCATGCCGCAGGCCGACCCGCACCACCCGATGTACCACGGCCACGGCCACGGGAACGGGCATCAGAACGGAGGGCACTGAGCCATGGCGAGCGCCCCTGACCAGACCGGCGCCGCGGCCCTGTGGGGGCTGGCGGCGGAGTTCTCCGACCCGGCGGCGGTCTCGCACGCGGCCGAGGCGGTCCGCGACGCGGGGTACACCCGCTGGGACGTGCTGGCACCGTTCCCGATTCACGGGATCGACAAGGCGATGGGCCTCAAGCCCAGCCGGGTGTCGTTCTTCGTGGGGTTCGGGGCCTTCCTGGGCCTGACCAGCGCGATCCTGATGCAGGGATGGATGGGCGGCATCGACTACAAGATCATCGTCGGCGGGAAGCCGCTGCTGGCGTGGGAGCAGTCGATGCCGATCATGTTCGAGCTGTCGATTCTCTTCGGCGGCATCGCGGCGATCCTGGGGATGTTCCTGACCAACGGTCTGCCGATGTGGTACCACCCGGTGCTCAAAACGCCGGCCCTGTCGCGGGCGAGCGATGACAAGTTTTTCGTGGTCATCGAGTCGGCCGACCCGAAGTTTGACCGCGCCGGCGTCGAGGCGATGCTGCGCGGCGCCGGGGCCCTGAACGTCGAGGAGGTGGAGCGGTGACCGGACGCGCCCTGTTGAACCTGGTGGCGGCGGCGGCCTCGGCGGCGGCGGTGTGCGCGGCGGCGGGGTGCCGCGGCGACACGTCGGACAGCCCGCCCCGGCAGTACTTCCCCGATCTGGACGACCAGCCCAAGCTCAAAGCCCAGACGCGGTCGACGTTCTTCAAGGAGTTCCAGGACACCGACGAAGACGGCAAGCCCGGCGGGTGGTTCGGCCGGTCAATGCGTGAGCCGGTGGCGGGCACCGTGCCGTTCGGGGCCAAGGGTTTCACGGCGGGCTTCGAGGGTCGCGATTTCTCGCGCCGGGCCAAGTACCTGCGTGACGACGACCGTGTGTACCGCGGCGAGGAGCCGATGCTCGACGGCAAGGGGCTTCCGCTCCGCGATGACGCGGGCGTTCCGCGTGTGAAGTACGTGAAGAACATCCCGGTGCCGGTGACCGCCGAGCTTCTGGCGCTGGGGCAGAAGAAGTACGACATCTACTGCCTGCCGTGCCACGGTGGCGACGGGGCGGGCAAGGGGCTCGTGGGTGTGCGATGGGCCTACGGCCTGCCGAGCTTCCACCAGGACCAGTACCGTCACGGCGGCGAGAAGGGCGACGACGGGTACCTCTTCCACGTCATCCGCAACGGCGTGGCGAACCCCGGCGGGAAGTACCCCCTGAAGATGCCCTCGTACGCGCAGAAGGTCGATGAGTTCGAGACGTGGGCGATCGTGGCCCACCTTCGCGTGCTGCAGGCCTCGCAGGGCGCAACCCCGGCCGACGTGCCGGGCGAGGCCGACCGGATCGATCTTGAGCGTCGGCGCGACCGCGGCTTGCCGGCGCCCGCCGCGACGGGCGCCACGGGGCCGACCGGGGCGGGGACCAACTGAGGGAGATCACGCGATGAGTCACAGCCACGCACACGCCGATCTGGCCCTCGCGCCCGACAATGTCTACTTGTCGGACAACGCCGGGCGGTCGCTCTGGATGGGGCTCGGGGCCGTGGGCCTGGGCCTGGTCGCCGTCACGGTGCTCGGGGGGATCACGGGCGACGCCAAGACGGCGTCGATCGCGCTGCACGCCTACCACACGGCCGCGATGTACGTGATGGGCATCCCCCTGGGCGCGATGGGGGTCGTGATGATTCTGCACCAGGTGAACGCCGGGTGGTCGGCCACGCTTCGGCGCCAGTTCGAGAACGTGATGCGGCTGATGCCGGTGGGCATCGCGGCGATCATCGGGTCGTTCGTGCTGCAGGCGGTCTTCGTCCGGGTTTTTCCGGCGGGCGAGAAGGCGCCGTACTTGTGGAACTGGATGAACCCGGCGTATATCGACGGCGACCCGCTCTACGCCGCGAAGTGGCCGTACCTCACGCTCTGGCGGTTCTACGGCTGCGCGCTCCTGTACTTCGCCATCTGGATGGGGCTCTCTTCGGCGCTCTGGAACTATTCCACCCGGCAGGATGCCGACGGCGACCGGTGGCACACGGCCCGGGCCCGCAAGCTCTCGGCCGTCGGCCTGCCGCTGTTCGCGTTCACCACGGCGTTCGCGGCGTTCGACTGGGTGATGACGCTGGACTTCCACTGGTTCAGCACGATGTTCGGCGTGTGGTACTTCGCCGGGAACATGGTGGGGTGCCTGGCGACGACGCTGCTGGTGCTGGTGCTGCTGCGGAGCTTCGGGCGTCTGCACGTGTGCTTCACCGACGAGCACCTGCACGACATGTCGAAGCTGCTCTTCGGTTTCACCGTGTTCTGGGCGTACATCAGCTTCTCGCAGTACTTCCTAATCTGGTACGCGATGATCCCGGAGGAGACGCTGTTCTTCATCGTCCGGCGCGAGGGCGTGTGGAACTACCTGGCGTGGGGGGTTCCGATCGGGCACTTCATCGTGCCGTTCATCCTGCTGCTGCCGCGGCCCTGGCGGCGGAAGCGCGGCGTGGTGGGCCTGATGTGCGTGTGGCTGCTGGCCATGCACGCGCTGGACTACTTCTGGTTCATCCGCCCCGAGGTGAAGGGATCGGGGCTGCACTGGCTCGACGCCGTGGGCGTGGTGGGGCCGATCCTGGTGCTGGCGGGTGCGCTCGTCCGCCAGGTGGCTTCGGGGCCGCTGGTGCCGCTGAAAGACCCGCGGCTCGGCGAGGCGCTCGGGCACACGAATACGATCTGATCCATCAGCGTGCACGCAGCGAAAGCCCTTGCGAGCCCCGAAACCATGGCCCACCAGCACGACCATCATCATCACACCACCGCTGACCTCGAGCACGATCTGCACGAGCACGACGAGTGGTTCCGGCACGACCCCAATGAGCCCCATCACCAGGAGACTCACGGGAAGCTCAGCCCGCTGGGCATCTCGTTGTTCCTGCTCGTCACGGTGCTCTTTGTGGCGGCGACGGCCGGTGTGCTCGTTCAGTATCTGAACCGCACGCTGCTGGATGAGCGGTACGAGCAGGAGCAAGTCCGCGGCGAGAAGATGCTGTTCCGCGAGAAGGCCGAGTCGTTCGCCGGGTGGGAGAAGTCGCTGCACGGACGGCCCGAGTGGGTGGACCCCAAGGCCGGGACGATCCGGATTCCCGTCGAGCTCGCGCGGCAGAAGGTGCTGGGGTACTACGCCGACGCGTCGAAGGGCGGAGGGCGTTGACGCGATGGATCTGCGGGGGCGACGCCTGTTCACCCTGCTGATCGCCGCGGCCGCTGCGGTGCTGATGGTTGCTCGGCCGGGCGTGGCCGGCGGGCAATCGTTTTTCAAGAGCGAGCTGCCCGAGGAGATGAAGGACGTCGGCATCGTTCAGCGGCGGGGCGCCGCGGTGCCTCCGGATCTTCGGTTCACGGACTCGTCGGGCCGGGCGGTGCGGATCGGTGATGCGTTCGACGGACGCCGTCCGGTCGTGCTGGTGATGGCGTACTTCCGTTGCCCCCTGCTGTGCCCGCTGATCCTGAAGAACCTGCAGGACTGCCTGAACGAGATGTCGTGGACCGTGGGGGACCAGTTCCGGGTGTTGGTGGTGAGCTTCGACCACACCGAGCCGATCTCGGCCGCGGCCGAGAAGAAGGCGGCGTACCTCGCGGGGTACAAGGCCGAGAACGTGCCGGAGGATGCGTGGTCGTTCTGGGTGAGCGACGCGGAGAATGCGCGGGCGCTGGCGCGGGCGGTCGGGTTTCACTACAAGTACATCCCGGAATCGGGCGAGTTCTCCCACGTCTCGGCTCTGATTTTCCTGACCCCCGACGGCAAGGTGCACAATTACCTCGAGCAGCTGAAGTTCCCGGCCCAGCAGGTCACGCTGGCCCTGAACGAGGCCGCCGAGGGCAAAACGGCGTCGGTGTTCGAGCGGATCGTGTTCTCGTGCTTCAAGTACGACCCGATGACGGGGCGGTACACCGCCAGCGCGTTCCTCGTGCTCCGGGTCACGGCGATCGGGACCATCGTCGTTCTGTTCGGGACGATCGGCGTGCTGGTCCTGACAAACGCCGCACGGCACAGGGCGGCGCGGGCCGCGAAATCGGGGGCAAAAACGGCATCGGCGAGCCCGCCGGCGGCGATTTCCTCCTAGGATGGCCGCTCTTTTCGATCGGATCACGCTTCCCCGGGTTAGGGTCCACGTATGACGAGTGGTTGGTTGAGCATCCTGGACAACGTAGCCGCCCAAGGCCTGTACGCGCTCGCCCAGACGGCCGAGCCGGAGGGATGGTGGACCAGGCTGTGGTTCCGTCACTCCGGTTCCACGTTCGCGCGGAGCTCGGATCAGGTGTACGACTTCATCTTCTGGGTCTCGGCGGCGTTCTTTGTGCCGATGATGGTCCTGATGGTGTACTGGGGGATCAAGTACCGTCGCCGCGCGGGGGTTCCGGCTCAGCCGAGCCCGAGCCACAACACGCCGCTGGAGATCGCCTGGAGCGTGGTGCCCACGCTGCTCATGCTGGTGATGTTCATCTGGGGCTTCCAGGTGTACATCCACAAGTTCGTGCCGCCGGTCGACGCCGAGACCGTGTACGTGACGGCGAAGAAGTGGGACTGGGAGGTGACGTACCCCAACGGCGTCACGCCGCGGGAGCGGACCAAGCTGACGAACATGGACCGGCCGGTGTACGCCTTCCCGGCGGGCAAGCCGATCAAGCTGGTGCTCACCTCCACGGACGTCATCCACTCGTTCTACATCCCCGACTTCCGGATCAAGCGCGACTGCCTGCCCAACCGCTACACCACCCTGTGGTTCGAGGCCAAGGCCCCGACGCACACACTCGACGACGACGGGAAAACCGTCAAGGCCATCGACGGCACGGGGTACTTTCTCTGGTGCGCCGAGTACTGCGGCGACTTCCACTCGCAGATGGGCGCCAAGATCGCCGTGCTTTCGCAGGCCGATTACGCCAAGTGGCTGGAGACGCAGCAGGACACCAGCGGCATCGACCTTGTCTCGCTCGGCGAGTCGCTGCACAAGATCCAGGGCTGCGCCACCTGCCACAGCGTCGACGGCTCGAAGGGCACCGGCCCGTCGTGGAAGAACATCTGGGGCCAGACGCACAAGTTCGACCTCGGCAAGAGCAGCGACAAGGCCGCCGCCTCGCGGGTGGTCGATGAGAACTACATCCGCGACTCGGTGCTGACCCCCGGGCTGAACGTGGTCGAGGGCTACCCCAATCAGATGCCCGCTTACCCGAACCTCAAGCCCCGCGAGATGATCGCGATCATCACGTACATCCAGTATCTGAGCGACGCGGGCCGGTCGGAGGCCCTGAACAAGGCGAAGACCGAGAAGACCTTCACCGACGCG
The DNA here is from genome assembly GCA_016742075.1 of Phycisphaerales bacterium. Taxonomy (GTDB): domain Bacteria; phylum Planctomycetota; class Phycisphaerae; order Phycisphaerales; family UBA1924; genus JACVCL01. Next base: position 17,877 of record JACVCL010000017.1, on the reverse strand, counting down.
GCCGCCAAGCAGGGCAAAAAGCCCGAAGACCTGATGAAGCCCCGCTGACCCGAACCGCTCAGGCCAGTCCCCCCGGCCCCCCCGCCCCCCCGACCGAACGACTCGGAGACCGAACCCATGTCCGGCCACCACGATGTGAGCTACCTCGCCCCGAAGGACACCCTCTGGAAGACCATCTGGTCGTGGGTGTACACCGTCGATCACAAGAAGATCGGCGTCATGTACCTCTCGGCGATCCTGCTGGCATTCTTCCTGGGCGGCGTCGCCGCGATGGCGGTGCGGCTCGAGCTCTGGGCTCCCACCCAGACCGTTCTCGAGCGGGCCAACGACGGCACCGTCACCCCGGTCACCCGAGGCGTGTTCCTCGATCCCGGCATCAAGGAAAACGGGAAAGAGGTCCCGCCGAACGTCTGGTACAACCGCGCCTTCACGCTCCACGGCGCCATCATGGTGTTCCTGTTCATCATCCCGTCGATCCCGGCGGCGCTGGGGAACATCTTCCTGCCGATCATGCTCGGGGCTAAGGACGTCGCGTTCCCTCGGCTGAACCTGTTCTCGTGGTACGTGTACGTGTTCGGCGGGCTGTTCGCGATCTACTCGATCCTCGCCGGCGGCGTGGAGACCGGGTGGACCTTCTACACGCCCTACTCCACCACCACCGAGTGGGGGGCCACCACGGCGATGGTGCTCGCGGCGTTCATCCTGGGCTTCAGCTCGATCTTCACCGGGATGAACTTCATCGTCACGGTGCACAAGCTGCGGGCCCCGGGCATGGGCTGGTTCGACATGCCGCTGTTCGTCTGGGCCGTGTACGCCACGGCCATCATCCAGGTGCTGGCGACGCCGGTGCTGGGAATCACGCTGCTGATGCTGGTCTTCGAGCGGCTGTTCAAGATCGGCATCTTCGACCCGGCCCTCGGCGGCGACGCCGTGCTGTTCCAGCACTTCTTCTGGTTCTACAGCCACCCGGCGGTGTACATCATGATCCTGCCCGGGTTCGGCATCGCCAGCGAGCTCATCGCCGTGCACTGCCGCAAGCGGCTGTTCGGGTACAAGGCGATCGCGTTCAGCTCGATCGCGATCGCCGCGATCAGCTTCCTGGTGTGGGGCCACCACATGTTCCTCTCGGAGACCGCGGCGGCCAACATCGTCTTCTCTGGCCTCACCTTCCTGGTGGCGATCCCGACCGCCATCAAGGTGTTCAACTGGCTGGCCACGTTCTACAAGGCGTCGATCTCCTGGAACACGCCGATGCTGTACGCGGCGTTCTTCATCTTCTGCTTCACCATTGGCGGGCTCACGGGTCCGCCGCTGGCGACGCTCGCGACCGACATCCACCTGCATGACACCTACTTCGTCGTGGCCCACTTCCACTACGTGATGATGGGCGGCACCGTGCTGGCCTTCATGGGCGGCCTCCACCACTGGTGGCCGAAGTTCACCGGCCGGATGTACAACGAGTTCTGGGCCCGCGTGGCCTCGGTGATCGTGTTCATCGCCTTCAACATCACCTTCTTCGTGCAGTTCTTCCTCGGCACGCAGGGCATGCCGCGGCGCTACGCCACGTACGACGAGCACTTCCAGTTGTTGCACCAGATCTCCACCGCCGGGGCGCTGCTGCTGCTGGTCGGGTTCCTGATCCATGCCGCGGTGTTCGCGCAGTCGCTGGTGGCCGGCGCGAAGGCCCCGAAGAACCCGTGGGGCGGTCTGTCGCTGGAGTGGGAGACCGAGAGCCCGCCGGTCGAGCACAACTTCCACCGCGAGCCCGTGGTCACGCACGGTCCGTACGACTACGACACGGTCGTCCCGGCGCACGTCGACCCGCGCGATTACCCGCTGCCCGACCCCGCCGAGGTCCGGCGCGTCCACGGCGACCACCACTGACCCCCCTCACCCGGACCCCCGGACCACCGGACCCCCGGCCCCCCGGCCCCCCGGCCCGTCGGACCCACGGAAACCCCGGATCACCCCGGAGCCTGTATGTCGAGCATCACGACTAAAGACCTCACCGCCGATCGCGATCTGCTGCCGTGGGAGGCGTATGTCCCGGGCCACCATTGGCGCAACGCCGAGGACGAGGCCGAGGGGGCCAAGCTGGGCATGTGGCTCTTCCTCTCGACGGAAGTGCTGCTGTTCATGGGCTTTTTCACGGCCTACGCGGCGTTCCGGATGAAGTTCCCCGGCAACTGGTACGAGGCCGCGCACTACTACCTCGACTGGCAGATCGGGGCGATCAACACCTGCGTGCTGCTGCTGAGCTCGTGGACGGTGGTGATGGCCGTTCGGGCGGCGCAGCTGGCCAAGCGTCGCCAGATCCTGGTGTACCTCGCGATCACCAACCTCTGCGCCCTGTTCTTTCTGGCCACCAAGCTGATCCTCGAGTACTGGCCGAAGATCCAGAAGGGCAAGCTCCCCGGCGCGAACTTCGCCTACACCGGTGAGGTGCAGGGGGCGCACGACCACATCTTCCTGAGCGTCTACTGGATCTCCACCGCGACGCACGGGTTCCACGTGCTGGTCGGGGTGTTCCTGATCAGCTGGTGCATGATTAAGGCCGCCAAGAACCACTACGGGCCCAAGCACTACACCAGCCTCGAGAACGTGGCCCTGTACTGGCACCTGGTCGACGTGATCTGGATCTTCCTGTTCCCGCTGCTCTACCTGGCCTGATCCCGCCGCCGAAGGACCCGACCCCAATGGCCCACGCCCACGATCACAAGCCGAAGCTCGACCTCGACGACGGCCGCTTCGACCCGCACGAGACCCTCGCGTCCGACGAGGCCCACGCCGGGCATCACGTCCACGTGGCGTCGTTCGGGCTCATGTTCTGGGTGTTCGCGATTCTGCTGGTGCTCACCGCCCTCACGGTGTGGACGAGCCGCCTGCCCATGTCGCACACCGCCCACCTGGTGATGGCGATCGTCATCGCCACCGTGAAGGCCCTGCTGGTGGCGGCGTTCTTCATGCATCTGTGGTGGGACAAGGCCCTGAACACGATCGTGGTGAGTGCTACGCTCTTCGCCGCGGTGCTGTTCGTCGGCCTCACGCTGCTCGACGTCAACAGCCGGGCACTGGTCACGCCGATGGAGAAGCCCGAGCGCATCGCCGGCGGCGTGCAGCCCACGAACGCCGAGCTGACGACCTCCGGCGCCTTCGAACTCTCGCGCCGCGCCGCCGAGGAAAAGAAGGCCAAAGGGCTGCCGATCGATCACGACACCGGCCACGGCGGCGATAAGCCCCATTGACCTTGCTCTTGTGCTGACATGACCGGGCGCACGCAGATCCTGATCGGCTCGGCGATGATCGCCCTCGGGCTGATCGCGTTGGGCTTGTCTTCGTGGCAGATGGCCGAGCGGCTGAGCCACCGCAATGACCTGAAGCAGCGTCCGATGGTGTGGTTCTACGACGCCCTGAGCGGCGAGGAGGCGGTGTTCGGCGGGAACGCCATCCGCGTCGAGACGCTGGCGGCGAAGGGCGAGGACCCTGTCACCATCGTGGTGCACTGGCGGGGGCAGCAGGCCCGCTTCCCGCTCGGCGGTTTCGACCGCGAGCGTCTGCCCGGTCTGCTGCGGCACTCCGACTGGTTCAAGATCATGCCCATGGCGATGGCCAGGGTGGATTCGAACGATGAGCTGATGGGGCTCATCGCGCAGGGCACCGTCAAGCCGCGGCTGATCGCGGCGGCAAGGTACCCGGCGGCCGACTTTGACCCGGCAACGTGGGGCCTGGTGCGGCGACGCGAATGGCGCTACGTGTTCGCCGAGTTCCTGCCGGACGGCCCGCCCGAACAGTCGATCCGCCTCACCGACACCACCCTCGGGAAGATCGACGCCCTGTTCGCACCGGGCCCGTACGACAAGCCGGTCGTCGGCGTCGGCGAAGAGGAGAAGCGAGACCGGATGTGGCAGTACTACGCCATGCTCCAGATCACTCCGCCGATGCTGTACCGCGCCAAAGACAAGCAGGTGGACGAGGGGCTGCGGGCCATGAGCTGGACCTGGCCCGCCGCGGGGGGGAGCGTTCTGGTGACGTTCATCGGGGCGCTGGTCACCGGTTTCGGCGTGGTCGGCCGCCGCCAGGGCCAGTAGCGGCGGCGCACGGCCCGCGGCCGCGCTACCCTCACCCGCCCCTATGTCGTCCGTCGCCGATGCCATCGCCGCTCACGGGCCCCTGGCCGCCCGGGTCTCCGCGGGCTCCCCCGCCGAATCCGGGCTGCGCGCCGCGGAGCACCACCACCCTTCGCGCCCAAGGTTCCGTTACTGGGCTCTGAACGCGTCGCACACGGTCATCGACGTGTTCCCGATCTATTTCACTTCGCTGCTGCTGGTGCTCAAGAACAACCTGGGCCTTTCGGCGGCGCAGGTGTCAATCGTTGTGGCGATCACTCCGGTGTTCTCCGGGCTCTGCCAGCCGGTGTTCGCGTGGCTCACCGATCGGTTCAACACCCGGGTGTGCGGGCCGTTCGGCCTGGCGATCGGGGCGGTGTGCATCTCGTCGATCGGCTTTGCGCAGAACTTCTGGCAGCTCATCGCGCTGCAGATCGTCGGCGTGGTGGGCACGGGGATGTACCACCCGGTCGGGGCGGCGCTGGCCGGCCAGCTGGGGGGGCGGGTGTTCCGCCGCGGCCGCGGGATGGCGATCAGCGTGTTCATCGCGGCGGGCATGCTGGGGCAGGCGGCCGGCCCGCTCATCGCGTCGCGGATGAACGAAGCGTTCGGCCTCAAGAGCCTCGCGTGGCTCATGATCCCCGGCCTGCTCACGGCGGTGGCGCTGCACCGGGTTATCGCCCGCACCCCGCACCGGCATCACAACCACCACGAGCTTCACACGTTCGACCCGGCCGACCTTCGCCACCGTTGGAACACGGTGCTGGTGATGAGCGTCCAGAACAGCCTGCGTTTCGTCGCCAACATCGGCATGTTCTACATGTTCAACGTGTGGGCGGCGGCGAAGATCCCCGGCGACGCCGCGAGGGCGGCGGTGCTCAACAGCAACCTCGCCTCGGCCATGACCGTGGGCATGGGCATCTCGGCGGTGGTCGCGGGGATGAAGATCCGCCCCGGCGGCGAGAAGGCCCCGTTCGTGTGGATCAGCTTCACCGCGGCGGTCTTCATCGCGATGTTCCCCCTGGTGGCTGACTGGGGTTGGAACGCCGCGGGCGGGGAGCGTGGCGGGTGGTGGGCGATGCTGCCGGCGTACGTCGTGGCGGCGTGCACGGCCATGGGGGTGTTCGCCACGGTTCCCAGCAGCCTCGCGCTCGGCCAGCGGCTGCTGCCGGGGCGCACCGGCATGGTGAGCAGCCTGCTGATGGGGGTCGGCTGGGGGGTGAGCGCCCTGGCCCCGTGGATCGGTTCCTGGGTCCTGGGCACCGGCGACCCACGGCAGGCATCGCTGCTGCCGCCGGGCCGGATCTCGATGGCCTTCTTCGGCTTTGCGGTGATCCTCTCCGGGGCCGGCGTGCTGGCAATGCTCATGCCCGGCCGCCTGCTCCGCGAGACGGCCAGTCACCACTGAGGCGCCCTGTCCGCGGGTGATCGATAGAGTGGCACCGCGCAAGCCGTGCGCGAGCCGCCGGCCTTCCCGTACACTGCTCGTATGTCATCGGAACCCCATCTGGCCGAGCTCAAGCCATCGTTGGCCCCGATCCAGCGCGTCTCCCCGGACGAGGGCACCCCGCTCGTGGATGTCATGGGCGGCGCGATCCGTCAACAAGTCAACATCGATGACCACGGGTTCATCGCGCTGATCGACGCGATGCCGAGGCTCGTGCCGCAGGGGCAGACCGCCGATCAGGCGATTGTGCAGGCGGCCCGCGTGTCGTACGGGATGGGCACCAAAAAGATCAGCGAAGACCGCGGGCTGATCCGCTACCTGCTTCGTCACCGTCACACCACGCCGTTCGAGATGGTCGAGTTCAAGTTCCACGTTTCGATGCCGATCTTCATCGCCCGGCAGTGGATCCGGCACCGAACCGCGAACGTGAACGAGTACTCGGGCCGCTACAGCGTGATGCCGGACCGGTTCTACCGACCGTCGGTCGAGAACATCCGAAAGCAGTCGCAGAGCAACCGGCAGGGGGGCGAGGGGCCGATCGACGTGGCGACCGCGGAGGAATTCCTGGCGTTTCTCGATCGGTGCGAGGCCGCCTACCTGGACTACACAAAGCTCACCGAGAAGGGCCTGGCCCGCGAGATCGCCCGCATCGGCCTTCCCCTGAGCACCTACACCGAGTGGTACTGGAAGTGCGACCTGCACAACATCCTGCGGTTTCTCGCGCTGCGCATGGACGCCCATGCCCAGCGGGAGATCCGCGAGTACGCGACGGCCATGGCCCGCCTGATCGAACCGATCGTCCCGGTGACCATGGAAGCGTTCCGCGACTACGAGCTCGAGTCGATCCGTCTCACACGGCTGGAACTCGATGCTTTGAAGTCCGGTCGTGCGCAGATCGACACGGACAACAAGCGGGAGCAGGCCGAGTGGGAGGCCAAGCGCCGGGCGATGGGCCTGCCGGGCTGATCAACCGGGACGCCTAGTCCAGAGCGTCGTCCCCCGACGGGTCGAGGCCTCGGGCCACGCGCTCGCGGGCCATCACCGCCAGGGCATCGCACCGCTCGTTCTCGGGGTGTTCGTTGTGGCCGCGGACCCAGTGGTAGGTCAGCGCGTGGTCGGCGCGGAGTGCGTCGAGCGCCTTCCACAATTCAATGTTCTTGACCGGCTGCTTGCCCGCGGTCTTCCAACCCTTGGCTTTCCAGCCTTCGAGCCACTCGTCGAGCCCCTTGAGCACGTACTGGCTGTCTGAGTAAACCTCGACGCGCGATCGTCGCGTGAGCGCCGAGAGGCCCTCGATCACCGCCCGGAGTTCCATGCGGTTGTTGGTGGTTTCGGCCTCTCCGCCCCAGCGCTCCAGGTGCTTTCCGCTGGCGGGGTGGCGGAGCAGGAAGGCCCAACCGCCCGGCCCGGGATTGCCGGAGCAGGCGCCGTCGGTGTAGAGCTCCACCGCGGGCAAGCCGGGCTCGGCCACCGCCGGCGCGGCCCTGGGCTTGGCGGGCCGGCGCGCCCGTCCGGCGCTGGGTGGAGAGGGGGGGGGCATCGGGCCGCAGTGTAGGCGGATTTCACACTGCTCATCCCCGCCGCAGGGCCACGGGTGGATGGCCGTGCGATTACGATCACCGCATGAGTCGAGGCCGGACCGCCATCCACCGCTTCGAAGTTCGTCCCACCGATGCGTCGGGCGACCCGCGGGCCGCGGCGCTGGTTCGAGAGGCCCGTGCGCTGGGGTTCCCTCTGGCCGCGGCGCGTTCGTCGCGGGTGTATCTGCTGGAAGCTGAACTGAGCGCTGCCCAGCGCGAGCGTCTGCGGACGGCGCTGCTCGCGAGCCCGGTGCTGGAGCGGTCGACGGAGGGTGCCGGGCCGGTCGCACCGGGGGAACAGGTCATCGAGGTGCACCCGCTGCCCGGCGTGATGGATCCGGTGGCGCTGACGGTCGAGTCGGCGGTGGCGGAGCTGCTCCCCGGGGTTCGGGTCCGCGCGTCGACCGGGTGGCGGTACGACCTTCGGTTCGAGGGAGAGGCCGATCCTGGCGCGCTGGCCCGGCGGCTCCTCTACAACCCGGCGATCGAACAGGCCCGGACCGAGCCGTGGGCCCCCGATCGGTTCCCGGCGCCGCCGCCGGCCGAGCAGACGGTGCGATCGGTGCCGCTCCGCGAACTCTCCGACGACGAGCTGGTGCGGCTGTCTCGGAGCGGCCATCTCTTTCTGAGCCTTGCGGAGATGCGGGCGATCCGCGACGAGTACCGCCGACTCGGTCGCGAGCCGACCGACATCGAGCTGGAGACGCTCGCTCAGACCTGGAGCGAGCACTGTGTCCACAAGACGCTCAAGAGCACGGTGACCTACCGGGAGGCGGCCGGTTCCGCCGGTGCAGGGCATGCCCGGGTGGTCTGGGAGGGCCGGCCGGGCGTCACGGTGAACGCCGACGGGTCGGTCACGATCAGCAACCTTCTCAAGAGCACGGTGGCCGCGGCCACGCACGAGCTGATCGCGGAGGGCGTGGACTGGGCCCTCTCGGTGTTCAAGGACAATTCCGGCGTAGTGCGGTTTGACGACCGGACGGCGGTGAATGTCAAGGTTGAGACGCACAACCGGCCCAGCGCCATCGAGCCCTACGGCGGCGCGGCCACGGGGGTCGGCGGGTGCATCCGCGACGTGATGGGCACCGGCCTGGGGGCCAAGCCTATCGCCAACACCGACGTCTTCTGCGTGGCCACGCCGGGCCTCGCCGATGTGCCGGCGGGGTGCCTTCCGCCGGCGCGGATCCTGGCGAGGGTGATCGACGGCGTGCGGGACTACGGCAACCGCATGGGCATACCGACGGTAAACGGCGCCGTGCACTTCGATGATCGGTACGTGGGCAATCCGCTGGTGTTCTGCGGCTGCATCGGCGTGCTGCCCGCCGACAAGGTGTTCGGCGCCGCGCGGTCCGGCGACCGCATCGTGGCGTTGGGGGGGCGGACGGGCCGCGATGGCATCCACGGCGCGACGTTCTCCTCGGCCGAGCTCACCGGCACGCACGCCGACGAGTTTGCGCACGCGGTGCAGATCGGTAACGCCATTGAAGAGAAGCGCCTTCTGGACGCGCTGCTCCGGGCCCGAGAGGCGGAGGGCGGACCGCTCTTCTCAGCCGTGACCGACTGCGGCGCCGGGGGCTTTTCCTCGGCCATCGGCGAGATGGGCTCGGCTCTCGGCGCCGAGGTGCATCTCGACCGCGCCCCGCTCAAGTATGCCGGGCTCCGCTACGACGAGATCTGGATCAGCGAGAGCCAGGAACGGATGATCCTCGCCGTGCCCGAGCACCACTTGGGAGCGCTCCGCCGGATCTGCGCCGAAGAGGGGGTTGAGGCGGCGGACCTTGGGGTGTTCGGCACCCCCGGCGCCGAGATCACTCTGAACTTTCAGGGGCGAGAGGTCGGCCGTCTGTCGGCCTCGTTCCTCCACGATGGAATTCCGATGCCGGCGCGTGAGGCGGTGTGGGCCCCTCGTGCGGCAGCGGTTCAGGCGCCGCCGCGCGGAGCGCGCCCGGATCTCGGCGCCCGCCTTCTGGGGTTGCTTGCCCATCCGACGATCGCCAGCAAGCGGTGGATTGTCCGCCAGTACGACCATGAGGTGCAGGGCCAGACCGTGCTGAAGCCTCTCGTCGGGCCCGAGGGATCGGGGCCGGGCGATGCGGCGGTGCTGACCCCGGTGCCCGGCAGCCGCCGCGGACTGGCGGTGGGCTGCGGGCTTCAGACGGCGGTTGGGGATCCGGCCCTCGGGGGGGACCCTTACCGGATGGCGATCGCTGCGGTGGACGAGTGTGTCCGCAATCTCGTCTGCGTCGGGGCCGATCCGCGGCGGATCGCCATTCTCGACAACTTCTGCTGGCCGGGGTGCGACAACCCCTCGAACATGGGCGCGCTCGTCCGGGCGTGCCTGGGCTGCTACGACGCCGCGAAGCTGTACCGGACCCCGTTCGTGAGCGGGAAGGACTCGTTGCACAACCAGTTCCGGACTCAGGACGGGCGCCTGATCGAGATCCCACCCACACTGTTGATCACCGGCATCGGCATCGTGCCCGACGTGGCGAAGTGTGTGACCATGGACGCCAAGCACCCCGGGAATGTCCTGGTGCTCGTGCACCCCGCCGCGGAGGGCGAAGATGACCCTCTGATCGACGCCGGCGGCGGCCGCGTGCTGCGCGGCGGCCCCCGGGAGCCTGCCGGTGGCCCCGGGGCGGCGAAGGCGGTCGCCGACCTGATCGCCCGCGGTGTGGTGGCGTCGGCGCATGACTGCAGCGAGGGCGGCCCGCTGGTGGCTCTCGCCGAGATGCTCATCGCCTCACCCGGGTTCGGGGCTGATCTTGTGTGGCCGGAAACCGAGGAGAGCGACGACGGTTCCCCGCGTGCCGCCGAGCGAGAGTGGTTCGGCGAGGCGGTCGGCGGCTACGTGCTGGAGGTTCCCGAGGCCCGAGTGCGCGAGGTATCGAAGGCCATCGTGGGGCTGAGCTTCGTGAGGCTGGGCACGCTCAACACCTCCGGCGTGCTCCGCGTGCACGGGCCTGGCCCCGCCTCGGCGGCTGTTCCGCTCGCCGACCTGCGCCGGGCGTTCTTCGGCACGCTGGACTGGTGATGGAGGTGTCGCGATGAAGCCACGGGCCCTGGTCATCCGCACGGCGGGAACCAATTGCGACGCAGAGATGGTCCGGGCGTTCGACCTCGCGGGGGCTTCGTGCGATCTGCTGCATGTGGACAGAGTGATCGCCGAGCCGTCGATAATCGAGCGGTTCGATCTGCTCGGCTTTCCGGGCGGGTTCTCGTACGGCGACGACGTGGCCTCGGGGCGTGTGTTCGCGCTGCGGCTGCGGGAGCGGCTCTATCCCGCACTGCGCAGCGCGGCCGAGCGCGGGGTGTGCATGATCGGGGCGTGCAACGGCTTCCAGGTGCTGACGCAGGTGGGCCTGCTGCCGGGGCGGCCGACGGGTCAGTGGCCAGACGCGGCGCCGACCCCGGAAACGGCCCTGGCGGAGAACGCGGGGGCCAGGTTCATCGATCGCTGGTGCCGGGTGTCGGCCGACCCGCAGAGCAGGTGCGTCTGGACGCGCGGTCTGCCCTCGTGGGGCTCATCGCACCCGGCCCTGATGATGCTGCCGATCGCCAACGGAGAGGGCAGGTTTGTCGCCGCCACGGGCGTGCTCGACCGCCTGCGTGAATCCGGGCAGGTCGCCCTTCGGTACGTCGGCAGCGACAACCCCAACGGATCGGAGGATGGCGTGGCCGGCATCTGCGACCCGACGGGACGCATCTTCGGGCTCATGCCCCATCCGGAGCGCTACCTCGCCTGGACGCTTCACCCCTTTTGGACGGCGTTGCCCGAGCACATCCGGCGCGGCGAGGCGGGCGAGACGCCGGGGCTCCGCATGTTCCGGAACGCGGTGGAGGCCGCCGCCGGCACGGGCGCCTCGGTCCGCGGCTGACACCGGCCGATCAGCAGTCACGCGGTACACTGATCCGTCATGGACCATCGGCGAGCGGGTCCCGGCGGCGGCGCGACACCGGCGCACGTGCGCGAGGTGGTGGACACCGATCTTCCGTGCGCCGGCTGCGGGTACAACCTCCGGGGACTGCCGCTCCAGGGCACATGCCCCGAGTGCGGATGCGCGATGCCGGGCCGTCCCGAGGAGCTCACGCCGCCGCGAGCGCTGGATGCGGCATCAGCCGGCTCGGCCCACGGCCCCCCGCCCGCCGGCGAGGTGATCGTTCAGGATCAGCCGTGCATCAAGTGCGGGTACAACCTCCGCGGGCTTCGAGTGCCCGGAAAGTGCCCCGAGTGTGGCACGCCCATGGGCGGCGGGCGCGGCGGGGTTGTGGGCTACAAGCTCGGCGATGCGCCAACGGCCTACCTGCGCCTGCTCATCGCGGGCTTTGTGCTTCTGGGCTTCGGGCTCGCCGGGAAGATCCTGGGCGGGGTCTCGTTCGGGTTCTCGGGCGCCACGGCGCCCCCGCCGACAGGCCCCGGAACGCTGCGGGCGCTGCTGGGTCCGGCGGTGGTGTGGTTCGTCGGCGTGCTCATGGTGCTGCGGCCGCGGCCTCTGCCGCCGGGCAGCCGGGCAACCGACCAGTTTGAGACCTGGCCACGTCTGCGGCGGTGGCTGCTGCGTACGCAGATCGGGGGTCTGGCGGCCGCGGTGCTGTGGGCGGTGGCCATGCACGTGCCGTCGCTGTGGATCCTCGCGATCCCGGCGCTCGTGCTCGAGTGGGTGGGCATCGCCGGGCTCGTGCTGTTGTGCATCTACCTGTCGAACCTGGCCGACTGGGCGACCGACTCGCACCTTTCCAACCACTACCTCGGGACAGGCTGGTTCCTCGCATTCTTCGGGTTGTTCTCGGCGGCGTACACCTTCCTGCCGACGGTCGGCATCACGCTGGTGCTTAAGGCGTTCGGGCTGTTGTTTGTCATCGGGTTCGCGGCCGCGCAGGTGTACCTCGGCGTGCTGAGCTTCCGGATGATGCTCATGGTGCGATGGGCCGTGGTGAACGCTCGGGGCGAGATCGAGCGCGACATCCGCCGCGCCGAGCGGTTGCAGCGTGAGGCGGAGAATCTGCGTGTGCCGCCGCCGGTGGAGGGAGGCGGTCTGGCGGGGAAGGCCCCGCCGCCCGCGCCGCTGCCCCGCAGCATCCACGACGAGGCGGACGAGTCGGGAACACGGCCTGCCGGCCCGTCAGGCACCGCGGGCGGCCGGACCGGGAACGACCCGGAGACCTACCGCCTCGAGGACTGATGCTCACGTCCGGGGCGGGCGTGGCTCGTTCACCACTTGCGATCGGGGGCCGGAGCGGGATTGACGCCCTTGGCGCGGTCCGCCGCCGCGGCGAAGGCGGCCCTCAGCGTCGCCACGTGCTCTTCGCCGGGCTTGCCCGCCTGCTGGAGGATCGTGTACTGCTCAAGGGCCAGCTCGAGGTAGCACTCGGCGAGGTACTCGCGGGCCTGTGGGAAATTCTCTCGGAGCTCGAGGGCGCGGAAGTACGTGTTCCGGGCGTCCTGAAGACGGCCGTTCTTCCGCATCGAGAACGCGAGCATGTTCAGGATGTCGGGGTCATTGGGTTTGGCCCGGTTCGCCCGCTCGAAGGCTTTCTGAGCGGCAGGCCAGTCCTTGGCGTTGAGGGCGGCCCGGCCGTCGGCAAAGTCGCCCGCTGAGGGGTCGCGGGCGGGGGCCTTGGGACCTTCGGCGGGCGAAGACGGTGCCGCGGTGGACGTTCGCGTAAGCCCGGCCCCGAGCACCAACCCCATCGAGAGACCGAGAACCGCAGCGATCGACGCGAGCGGACGTTTCATGGACGCCTCCTTTGTCCCCCTCGGGCCGATGGGAGCGTATCCGGCGGCCTTCGGGCGGCCCGGCACCGAAGCCGCCAAGTTTCGGGCTTCGTGGGCGGGACTGGTGTAGCCCGGCCCGCGGACTAGACTCCACGGGGCAAGGGTTGAGAGGTGCCTGCGGTGCGTGATCAGACGCTTCTAGGCGGCGTGTTGGCTGGGTTGGTGCTTCTGATCGCGGCCCGACGGGCCCCGGCTCAGGAGCGGGTCGACGTCACGTTTCAGGTGAGCCAGACCACGGTCGTCGGGCAGTCGGTGTTCGTGCTGGGATCGCTGCCCGAACTTGGCGGGGGCGACCTCCGATACGCGGTCAAGCTCGAGCCGTCGTCGTACCCGGTGTGGAAAGCCACGGTGAGCCTTCCGACCAACCGGTCGTACTCGTATCAGTTCTACATCCGCAACGACGCCCCCGGTCAGGGAGGGCTGAGCACCAATGGCTCGGCCATCGGCACCCCGGTGAACGCGTCGACGCCGACGGCGTCGCTGAGCCCGTCGAGCAAAACCGTGTTCTACCACTCGGGCTTCAACGCGCCCGTTCTCTACTGGCGGCAGGGCGGAACGGGGCCGTTCGCGGCGGTGACGATGCACGATGCCGGGCCGGGCCGAGGCGCCGGTGAATCGCGCTGGGCGGCTCGACGCTTCGGGCTGGCGCGGCAGGATGTCGAGTTGTACTTCACCAATGACAGCGGGACGGTGCGCGATCCGGCTTCGGGCGTCTATTCCACCTCGCTGGATGCCCTGCTGGTGCAGGACGGCCAGATCTTCAACTACGTGCCCGCGGCGGCCATCGCCGGTCCGGCGAAGCAGTACACCCTGAACGGTTCCACGCCTTCGACGGCCGTCTTTTCGCCCGAACTCAACGAAACGCGGGCCTACCGCGTGATCGTGCCCCGCGGGTACGCCCAGCACACCACGCGGCGGTATCCGGTGATCTATCTGCACGACGGGCAGAACGTCTTCGAGCCCGGGCCCTTCGGCACGTGGAACGCCGACTCCACGGCGGCGTCGCTGATCGCGGCGGGGCGGATGCGCGAGGCCATCCTCGTCGGCGTCGACAACGGTCCGAACCGTCTGAGCGATTACGCCGCGCCCGACTCGGGCGGCTGGAGCAACGCGAGGTACTTCGTGTTCCTTCGCGATCGGCTGAAGCCGCTCATCGATGCGCAGTACCGCACGCTCACCGGCCCGGACGACACCGGGGCCATTGGGTCGTCGATGGGCGGTCAGGCGTCGATGTACATGGGGTGGGACTACCCCGGAACCTGGCGGAAGATCGGGGCCTTCAGCGGCGCGTGGAACGTGTACACCCAGGGGTTCTACAACCGCGTCATCGGCCAGAGCCGCGTCGGGCGGCCGATCCGCCTCTACCTCGACTCGGGCGATTCGGGCACCGCCAGCGACAACTACTGGCTGACGTACAACCTGCGGGACAACCTGATCAATCCGGCCCGGAGCGGCGGCAGCGGGGGCGCGTTCGTGCTCGAGCGTGATCTGGAGCACGCCGTCGGTTTCTTCCAGCAGCACAACGAGGCGGCGTGGGCGGCGAGACTTCCCGGGGCGCTCAGGTTCCTGTTCCCAACCTCCGACGAGCCCAACGCTCTGTTCTTGCTGCCATCATCGCGTCGCGGCGACGTCAACGATGACGACCAGGTGAACGCCGACGACCTGTACGCCTTTAACCAGGGTTCGCCGGGGCCCGGCTCGACCACGGACGTGGACCGTGACGGCACGCCCGGCACGGCCGCGGACCTTCAGATGCTCACATCGCTCCTTCGCTCTGGCGAGAGTTCGGCGGGCGTGTCTGCGCGATGAGCGAGCGAAGGCGGCGGCTGCTCAGAACGCACCGCCGGCCAGCGCGATCAACTGATCGACGAGTTCGATCGGGTGAAGGGCCCGACGGGCCAGGCCGTCGTGGATCTGGTGACGGCATGACGTGCCCGGCGCCACCACCGTTCCCCGCCCATCCATCGACCGGATCGCCGGGAACAGCGACAACTCGCCGATCGTCATCGACAAGTCATACCGGTGGTCCGCGTAGCCGAAGCTCCCGGCCATGCCGCAGCACCCGGTGTCGAGCACCCGAAGCCGCTCACCCGCCAAACGCCTGAGCAGCCGCGCCGAAGTGTCGGCGCCCCACAGGGCCTTCTGGTGGCAGTGCGCGTGCAGCGCCACGGGGTCCTCCACGGGGCGGAAATCGGGCCGCGATGGATGCTCGTCCCAGCGCCGATCGAGAAAGTCCTCAACCAGAAACGACATCGCCGCGACGGTCCGCAGCCGCTCGGCCGGAACCGTCAGGCGGAGCCTGAGCCAGTCGTCCTTGATTGACGCGAGACACGAAGGCTCGCACGCCACGACCGCGACGGCCCGGTGCTCGGCCACCGCCGCGAGCAGATGCTCGGCGGCCTGCGATCCGCAAGATCGTGCATCGGCGAGCAGCCCGGTCGAAATCTGAGCCCTGCCGCAGCAGGCCGCCCGCGGCGTAACCACCCGGTACCCGAACGCCGAGAGGACTCGCTCGGCGGCGAGGCCGATGCGGGGCTCGTTGTACGTGGTGAAGCAGTCGGCGTAGAGGATGACCGCCGGAGAGCCCGGAGTGGGGGGCGGTCGCCGGGGAAGCCGGCCGTGCAGCGGCCGCTCGAAACGCGGGATCGAGCGCCGCGGCGAGAGGCCGAACAGGCGCCGGTTGATCCAGCGGGCGAGCGGCAGTGAGGCGGCCCAGTTCGAGAGGGGGGCAAAGGCCGAGCCGATCTGGTTGATGAGCCGGATGTTCCCGAGGGCCAGAGCCTTGAGCGGCGTGCCCTGCTCTCGGTACGTCTGCGCGAGATACTCGGCCTTGTACTTGGAGACGTCGACGTTGGTCGGGCACTCGGTCTTGCAGGCTTTGCAGGAGAGGCACAGGTCGAGGGTGTTCAGGGTCTCCGGGTCGCCCCAGGGCGAGTCGGCGCCCGACGCCAGCGACTGCCCGGTGATGGCCAGCCGCAGCGCGTTGCCGCGGCCGCGGGTGCTGTGGCGCTCGTCGAGCGTCGCCATGTAGCTGGGGCACATGGTGCCGCCCGTCTTCTTTCGGCATACGCCCGAGCCGTTGCACAGCTCGACGGCGTGGTCGAACCCGCCCTCTTCGGTGTAGTCAAAGAACGTGTCAACCTCTGGCCCGTGCACGTCGAAGCCCGTCGGCCGGATGCGGGTGGTCTCGGTGATCGACTCGAGCGGCCCCGGGGCGACGACGTTGCCCGGGTTGAGCAGGCCGCGCGGGTCGAAGAGGGCCTTCACCTCACGGAATGCGTCCATCAGCTCGCGCCCGTAGAACGCCTCAAGGAGCGGGCCGCGAACCCTCCCATCACCGTGCTCGCCGGACATCACGCCCCCGAGGCTGCGGGCGAGCTCGGCAACCTCACGGGCGATCTCGTGCATCCGCCGACGGTCGCCCTCATCGCGAAGGTCCAGCAGCGGGCGCACGTGCAGCACGCCCACCGACGCGTGGGCGTAGAACGCGGCCTTGGTGCCCGTGGACGCGACGATCTCGCGGAACCGCCGGACGAACTCCGCCAGCCGTTCGACGGGGACGGCGTTATCCTCGACGAACCCCAGCGGCTTGCGCGACCCCGGGATACCGTGGAGCAGCGGCTCGCCCGCCTTGCGGAGCTTGAGGGCCTGGGCCATCTCGGCTGCGCCCGTGTACGCCGCAACCGCCGCCCGCGGGTTCAGTCGCGTCATGAGCGCCCGCAGGTCGGCGAACCTGGCCTCGATCTCCGTCGCGCCGCCCTGCCACGCGAAGAACTCGACGTAGAGGACCGCCGCGAGCTCACCGCCGCCGGCGGGCTGGGGCATCAGCCGGACATACCGGGCGTACTCGGTGTTGGCCCTGGCCAGCCCGACCACCATGTCGTCGAGCAGCTCGACGGCCGAGGGCCTGAGGCCCAGCAGCGGCACGACCGCGTCGATGGCCTCGTCGAGGCTCGCGAATCCGAGCACCGCCAGGCCCTTGGCCCTGGGCAACTCATGCAGTGTGAGTTCCGCGGCGGTGACGACGGCAAGGGTCCCCTCCGCCCCGCAGATGAGATGCGCGAGATTCAGGGTGTCGAGCGGCGAGAGGCCGCGGCGGTGCGCGTCGTCGATGTCCTCGAGCATCATGTCGAGGGCGTAGCCGGCGTTGCGCCGCAATGTCCTGGGGAATCGCTCGCGGATCAGCCGCTCGTGCCGGCGCACGATGTCGGCCACTCCCGCCGCGAGACGCCCCGCGACCGGGTCGGTCCGCGCCGAGCCCTCATGCAGCTGGCACGTCTCGCCGGTGGTGAGCATCGCCGACACGCCGAGCAGGTTCTCGGCGGTGCGGCCGTAGAGGATCGAGCGTGTGCCCGCCGCGTTGTTGCCGATGCAGCCGCCAACGTTGCACTGCCGGCTGGTCGCGGGGTCGGGGGCGAAGAAGAGGCCGGTCGGCCGGAGCTCGTCGTTCAGGTCGTCGATCGTGATACCGGGCTCAACCTCGCACCGGCGGGCGGGGGCATCGACCCTCAGAAGACGTCGGCAGCCCGCGGAGAAATCCACGACGAGCGCCCGGTTGGTGCACTGCCCGGCCAGCGAGGTGCCGCCGCCGCGGGGCAGCAGTGGGAGCCCGTGCTCACCGGCGTACCGGACAACCGCCAAAACGTCCTGGATGTTGGCCGGGATCACCACGCCGAGCGGCTCGACCTGGTACAGCGACGCGTCGGTCGCGTACAGCAGGCGGTCGTGCCGGCCGACGCGGACCTCTCCGGCGATCAGCGCGGCCAGGGCACGGGCATGCTGGCGAAGGGCCAGATCGTCGGCGAGCCGCAGAGGCGTGGTGGCGGGAGTGGCCGGCATGGTTCGCCTGAGTCTTCGACCGGGCAGGGCGTTTGGCTTCGCCCAGTGCAGGGTGGCTCGGGCGCGGAGCGGTGGGGTGCAGCGGGCGTTGGGGGGAGAGGAGTGAGGAGTGGACGGTGAGGGGTGTGG
>JACVCL010000146.1 GCA_016742075.1 Phycisphaerales bacterium | reverse complement strand
ATGTTCACTGCCCCACCACGCCCCCCCCCACGCCCGCCCGCCGCGCCGACGACGCGCCCCCCAGCACTCCGCCGCCCGAGGCCGCGCCGTGATCGCCCTGCTCGCCGCCGCCTACCGCCCGATCCTCGACCCCATCAGCGAGCTCTCGCCCCGCGCCCACGACTGGTGGTGGCTCACCATCATCCCCCTGGCGCTCTTCGTCTCGATCGCCTACAAGGGCGTCCGCCACCCCGGCCTCGACGACCACCCCGCCCCGCCCCACGCCGGGCTCCGCGGCTTCGCCCGCGCGGTCGTCGTCATGGCCACGCAGATCATCCTCGCGATGATCGCCCTCGCCGCGGGGCTCTACATCCTCGTCGAGATCGCCGTGCCCATCCTCGAGCGCGTCACCGGCTGAGCGGGCGGCGTTACGGCGGGATGCCCGGCGGGTCGTCGTCGCGCCCCGTGCCGCTGAACAGCCGGTTGCTCGGCGCGTTCGCGCCGCCGCCGAACTCCACGAAACTGCCGTCGGCGTTCAGCCGGTAGCCCAGGTCCACCAGCGTCATGGCCTCGCCGTGGCCGTCGCAGAACACCATGTTGGCGCGCCCGCCCCGCTGCCGGGCATCGGCCCCGCCTCGCGGGCTCGCCGAGTTCCCCGAGCCGCGGTCGCTGGTCGCCGTCAGCCGTGGCGGGTCGAGCGGCCACGACTCGTTGCCGATGCTGTTCTGATTCGTGCCGTTGTTCTCGTACGGCAGCCGCGCCGCCTCGGGCACCCCGGCCGCCGTGCCCAGCGAGTCGCCCGCCATCACCGTCCCCGAGAACGTCGAGACCTTCGCCCGGCGAACCGGCCAGTACCGGAACTTGCCGTTCACCAGCCGCCCGTTGCCCAGGAACTGGTGGTTGTACCCGTAGCCGTGGTTGCGCTCGTCGCTGCGGTCCGAGGCGTTGGGGCACAGGTACACCTCGCCGGTGTAGTCCTGGCGGTCGTTGGCGATGTCGGGGTTGGTGAACGCGAACAGGTCGACGTACGGCCCCAGGCTCGCCGCCCACCGCGGCCTGAACTTCTTGCCGTTGCCCACGTCGTACAGATTCGCCGGGTTGCCCGCGCCACCCCCCAGGTCCCCGAAGCGGCCGGGCAGCATCAGGTCGCGGTTGTCGGTGGCGTACATGTGCCAGCCCGCCCCCAACTGCTTGAGGTTCGACAGCCCCTTCAGCGACCGCGTGGCGTACCGCGCCGTGCCCAGCGTCGGCAGCAGCACGCTCAGCAGGATGCCGATGATCGCCACCACCACCAGCAGCTCGATCAGCGTGAACCCCGCCCCGCGCGTCCGTGTGGTCATCGGCATGCCCTTGGCCCTTTCCATCGCCCGCCTATCCATCGAACAACCCGGATACTCTGGTGGAGAATTACGCCCAAGTCCAGCGGCACAGCGCAGATGCAGCGCTGATGGTGCCCCCAAATTCTGCGGCCGAGCCCGCGGTCTAGGGATTTTGCCAACCAGCGGCCTTCACCCCCCGTACCTCCGCACGGTGCACCGCGAGACCTGCCCGTCCACCGCCGCGATCAGGTACCGCAGCGCATCGCACGCGTGATCGTGGCCGTCCTTGGCCGGCAGCCGGTCCTGCGGGCCGGCGTATCGGTAGCGCTCGAGGCTGTCGATCAGCCCCTCGCATCGCGGGTCGATGAGCAGCCGCACCGCGCCGTCGGCGCTCCGCATCCTGCGCCGCACCAGCGCCACTCCCGGCATCACTCCCAGGCGCGGCGTCGACACCGTCAGCCCCTCCCGCCGCAGCACCGTCACGTCGCTCTCGCCGGTCTGCATGTTGCTCCCCTCGCCCGCCGGGTCCACCGCCACCAGCACCGGGCGGGGCCATCGCCCGGCGCGGCCGCCGGCGATCGTCCGCGCGTGCCGCTCCACCGTCACCCCGCGCTCGATGCACTCGTCGACCACGCGCAGCACCCCCCCTCCACCCCCACCCCCATCCCTACCCCCACCTTCACCCGCGCCACCGCCGGCCTCCAGCACCGCCCAAAGGATCACCGTCGGGTTGCGGAAGCCGAAGTCCATGCCGCACACCCAGCGCCCGGCGGGTGCGCCGTCGCCGGGCTCGGGCCCGCCGGGCCGCACGTGCACCGCCCGGTCGAACTCCGAATACACCGCCTCGCTCCCCGCGGGCACGCGGCGGGGCCGCTCGCAGAGCATCTCCGACCGCCACGTCGTCAGGTCGACCCTGGCCTTGAGCGCCAGCGCATCGTCGATGCCCACGTGCCCCGCGCCGGCCCGGGCGCGCCCGGCGCACTCGTCCCACAGCCCGCAGCCGGCGCAGGCCCGGCGCTCGGGGCAGCGCTCCAGCGCGTCGACGATCGTCCACCGGAACAGCCGCCGCGCCGGCCCGCCTTCGCCGGGGGGCGGGGCCACCAGCCGCTCCATCAGCCCGCCGCGCACGTGGCAGGTGCTGAGCGCCTCGACCGCCCCGCGGGCCGGGCGGCGGCCGTCGCCCCAGCCGCAGTCGCCCGTCCGGGTGACGAGCTGGGCCGCCTCCCACACCTCGGGGTCGAAGAGATCGACCTCGTCGCACCGCAGTTTCTGCGGGCGCGCGCCGCGGACGCTGGTCTGGCTCTGCGCCAGCAGGCGCGCCACGCTGCCGCTGCGCAGGCGTACCTCCCGCGCCGTCACGCGCCCCCGCACGAGGGCCGAGAGGCCCGGTCGCTCGAACAGCCGGCGCAGGTGCGCGTGCATGCGCCCGCTCTGCTCCAGGCTGCCCCCCAGGATCATCACCTCCACCCCCGGCTTGAAGACCAGGTCGAGCAGCGTGGCCACCGCCGCGGCGAAAGTCTTGCCCGACCCCCGCGCCGCCCACACCACCGCGTCGCGCGGGCCGTCTTCCGGCTCGAAGAACGCCCACGCGAGGTAGTCCATCGGCGAGGCGTGGCCCTCGAGCAGCGCCCGCTCGGCGAAGCGCACGCCCAGCCACCGCTCGATCCACGCCGACAGCGCCGCGCGGTCGCGCGGCGGGCCGCCGGCCTCCGGCGCGCCCACGTCGTCCGCCGCCTGCAGCGCGCACCGCCGCTGCGATTTCGTCCCCATGCCGCACCCCCCCAAAGAGTCGCACCCGTCCTCCCGACCAGCCCGTCACGGCCGCACGTACACGCTCCGCTCGGCCGGCAGCACGCGGCAGGCCAGCAGCAGCGGGTCGGCCGACGCCGCGCCCCTCCGCCCCGCCGACGCCCACGCCCGCAGCGCCCGCCGCACCTCCTCTCTCGCCGCCTCGTCGCACGATTCCAGCCTCGCCCGCACCGCGCCGGGCTGGGCCAGCCGCCACCGCTCGACGCCCGCGCCGCGCAGAGCCGCCAGCAGGCGCAGGTCGCGCGCCGGGCGGGCCCCGCGCAGTTCGCGCATGCCCGCCCGCGCGAAGAAGCCCGAGACGCGCCCCATCGCCGCGACGGCCTCGGTGCGCGGCGTGAGCGGCGCCGCGAGGTACGCCCGCACCAGGGCCGTCGCCACGCCCAGCCCTCGGGCCCGCGGGTCGACCACCACGCGCGAGATGCACCGCACCTCGGCGTTGAGCCGCCGGGCCAGCCGGCGCTTGTCGCCCGGTGCGAAGCCCTCGCCCCACGCCGCGGTGCGCCACGCGCCGTTGAGCGTGGGCAGGCTGGGCACCAGCACGCCGACCGTCTGGCCGCTCGCGGTATCGACCGCGCGCCGAATGCCCCGCGCGTCGAATGTTGCCGGGCGGGCGGCGCGGTAGTGCCAGCGGGCCAGCCGGTCGAAGTCGGCGATGGTGCCGGGGCCGATCTCGACCCCCGGCCCGGGGCCCCCCGCGGGCGCGCCGTGCTCCACGGCCGCGGCGCCGTCGGGCTCCAGGCGCACCACCGGGCAGGGGCCCACCAGCGCCGGCGCATCATCGCGAGATGACGCCAGCACCACCCGCGCCCCGCGGTGCCCGGCGAAGCGGCGGACGGCGCAGGCCAGGGCCCGCGCCGTCAGGGCGTCGAGGCCCGAGGCGAACTCGTCGGCGATGAGCACGCCGCCCGGCGGGCAGCGGCGCATCGCCATCGCCAGGCGCAGGCGGGCCCGCTGGCCATCCGACAGTTCGCGGGGCCGGCGCACGAACACGCCGGCCTCCCCCAGCCCCGCCGAGGCCAGCGCCCGCATGGCGCCGCGGACGCGCCACGTAGTGCCGCCCTTGCCGGCGCCCATCAGTTCCAGCACCGGACGGTCGGGCAGGTCGATCTCCGCCGCGCACACCGCCTCGTGCCCCAGGCGCTCGGCGGCGTCGGCGATGTCGCGCAGCAGGGTGCTTTTGCCCGAGCCGCTGGGGCCGGTGACCAGCACCACCGCGCCGGCGATCCACGGCACGCGCAGCGCGGTCTGGGCCAGTTCGCGGTGCAGGTCGTCGAGCGTCACGCCCAGCAGGCCCGCGGCCTCGCAGGCGGCCCGTGTCGGCGCGGGCGGCTGGAACCGGCTGCGGGGCACGTCGAGGAACTCTTCACGCGGCATGGGTCACCCCCGTTCCCGCTTGCGCGGGCGCCACGGTCTCGCCGCGTGCCGAGGCGTGCACCGTGCGCACCACGAGCATTTCGCGGCGGACCGCGTCGTAGGTGAGGCCCAGGGCCCGGGCGGCGGCGCGGTAGGTGCGGCCGTGCAGCACCACGGCGGTGGCGATGCGGCGACGCCGGGCCGGCCACCGCTCGCGCTGGCGCATGACGAACGCGAACTCGTCGCTGAGCAGCCGGCGCGTGAGGCGCCGCAGACGGGCGCGCACGGTGGCGGGCTTCTGCCCGAGCATGCCCGCCGCGGCCTTCACGGTCAGCCGCTCGCGGTAGATCGAGAGCACCAGCGCCCGCTCGTCGGGCTCCAGGAACATCGCGCGGGCGGCGAGCACGTCGGCCAGTTGGGCCGAGCGACAGCGGCGGAGATCGAGCCCCCCAACCTGCCC
This sequence comes from Phycisphaerales bacterium, assembly GCA_016742075.1. Lineage (GTDB taxonomy): Bacteria > Planctomycetota > Phycisphaerae > Phycisphaerales > UBA1924 > JACVCL01. The sequence goes on along the minus strand of JACVCL010000146.1, from coordinate 810 downwards.
CCCATTCGGCCCCCCGCTCTGCCCGCCACCCGGCACCCCGCCTTCCCCCCCTCCAGCCCCGCGGGCGGGTGCCCGGGCGGGGGTGCCCGGGGCCGGGTCTCTCGGATGGTTGGGCGTATTTTCGAGGAAATCGACGGTTTCGAGGCTGAGCATCGGCACCTCCCGGTGTTCATTGGTCGCTGAACCGACCCGGGTATGTTTACTCAGCGCTTGACTGTTTGCAAGGAAAATGTACGGTATGTCGTCATCTGGGCGCTCAGGAGGCGGCGATGCGATCGGTCGGCGACATTCTCAAGGCCCGGCGGGGGGAGCTGGGGCTCACCCTGGCCCGGCTTGCCGAGGCCGCGGGGTGCTCGAAGGCGTATCTCTCGCTGCTGGAGCGCGGGCTTTCGGGCGAGGGGGGCAGCGGCCCCTCGGAAGACCTGCTGCTGAAACTGGAATGGGCGCTGCGGCTGCGGCCGGGCGAACTGGTCGATGCGGCGCGGTGGCAGCGGACGCCCGAGTCGGTCCGGCGTGCGATGCGGGATATGGAGGGTCGGCGGCGCGCTGCCGAGGAACTCGGGGCCATGCTGCGCTCGCGCGGGGTGGATGCGCTGTTCAAAAGCGGCGACCTGGCGCGGCTGGTGGGCCGCGTCGCCGGCGACACCGGCGGCCCGGCCGAGCCAACCGGCGCGGGCGCGGGCGCGGGTGGGCGCGATGGCGACGCCCGCGGCGGTGGTGCGCGTGGCGTTGAGGGCGTTGAGGGCGTTGAGGGCGTTGAGGGCGTTGAGGGCGTGGCGGGTGTGGGGGGTGTGGCGGGTGTGGGGGGCG
>JACVCL010000145.1 GCA_016742075.1 Phycisphaerales bacterium | reverse complement strand
CCCCGCCCCGACCCCCGGGCCCCCCCCGCCGGGCCCCTATGGTTGCCGCCCTTGGCCCACCCCCCCGCCAACCCGCCCGGCGGGCCCGCCGAGAGCACCCCATCGCCGCCGACGGGCACGCCCCAGCCCGGGCTGGCGGGCGAGGTCCTCCGCCAGGTCCGCGCGGTCGGCTGGCTCGTCACCGCTCTCTCGATCATCACCGTCACCCTCCCGGGCATCAACGGGATGGTCCTCATGTATTACGCCACCAGCGTGCGTGACTGGGTGCAGTCCCACGCCGGCGCGGCGTACATCGTCTTCCCCCTCGCCATGGCCCTGGGCACAGGCTTCGCCCTGCTGCCCACCTACGCCCTCTCCTTCGCCTCGGGCGTCTTCTTCGGCCCGGTCTGGGGCTGGCCCATCGCGATGCTCGGCATCCTCGGCGGCTCGTGCATCGGCTACGCCTGGGGCGCCACCGTCGCCCGCGAGCGCGTCATGCGCCAGATCGAGCTCAACCCCCGCGCCCGCATCATCCGCGAGGCCCTGGTCGACCGCGGCCTGGGAACCGAAACGCTCGTCGTCGGCCTGCTCCGCTTCCCGCCGAACTCCCCCTTCGCCCTCACCAACCTCGTGATGTCGGCCATCAAGGTTCGTTTCGCCGCCTTCTTCGGGGGCACCGCCCTGGGCATGGCCGCCCGCACCGGCGTGGCCGTGGGCCTGGGCGTCGCGGTCGGCTCGCTCGAGAAGCTCAAGGAAGTCGGCGGCGCCTGGGCCTACCTCGGCCTCGGGGCCTTCGCCGTGGTGCTGTTCATCGTCTACCGGCTGTTCTCAGCGTGGATCAAGGCCGCGCTCGCCAAGCACGTGGGCGAACTCAGCCCGCGATCGGCCTGAACCCCCACCCCCGGCCCCGACCGCCCACCGAGGCCGAAAAGGCTGAACTTTGTTCGGCCAACTATTGGCTTCCCCGGAACCCGGCCCGGGTGAACCCGGTACCATCATTCATCATCAGAAGAAGCGGCCGAGCCGCACCGTCGCGGCCCGGGCCCTCACCACCGCCGCGCGCCCGCCCGCCGCGGCCTCGACACAAGGACCAGCCTCCATGCGGACCCGCTCCACCCTTCGCCTCGCCGGCGTCGCGTCGATCCTCGCCCTCTGGGCCGGGGTCGCCCTCGCCGAGCCCGCGGCCCCCGCCGCCGCCAAACCCGCCGCGACCGAGAAAGAGAAAACCGAGAGCAAGCGCAAGCGTCTGGGCGTCGGCGACGCCGCCCCCAAGCTCGAGAACGTCAAGTGGCTCAAGGGCGAGCCCGTCGATTCCTGGCAGCCCGGCCACGTCTACGTCCTCGACTTCTGGGCCACCTGGTGCGGCCCCTGCATCGCCAGCATCCCGCACATCAACGAGCTGCAGGCCAAGCACAAGGACGACAAGGTCCACGTCGTCGGCGTCGCCATCTGGCCCCGCCCGCGCATGACCCCCACCAAGGAGTTCGTCGATAAGCGCGGCGACAAGATGGCCTACGGCATCGCCGAGGACGTCGACGGCAAGACCGCCACCGCCTTCATGACCGCCGCCAACCAGAACGGCATCCCCACGGCGATGGTCGTCGACAAGGGCGGCAAGATCGCCTGGATCGGCCACCCGATGGACGGCCTCGACGCGGTCGTCGCCGACGTCGTGGCCGATAAGTTCGACGCCGAGGCCCACGCCAAGAAGAAGGAAGAGGAGCGCAAGAAGGAGGAGGCCGAGCGGGCCAAGTCCAAGGACGCCGAGGAGGCCTACATCGAGGCCCGCCAGAACAGCGACTGGAAGGCCGTCATCGACGCCGCCGACAAGCTGCTGGCCATGAACCCCAAGCGCTACCAGTCGGTCACCGTCGCCAAGTACGAGGCGATGGTCCGCCTCGGCGATGCCGCCAAGGCCAAGGCCTACGGCCAGTCGCTGGTCTCCGGCGATCTCGCCAAGGAGGCCATGGGCCTCAACGCCCTGTCGTGGATGATCGTCGGCCCCGAAACCGAGTTCACCAAGGAGCAGCAGGACCTCGACCTGGCCCTGACCGCCGCCGAGAAGGCCGCCGACGTCACCAAGCACGAGGAGCCGCAGATCCTCGACACCCTCGCCCGCGCCCACTTCGTCAAGGGCAACACCGCCAAGGCCGTCGAGATCCAGACCAAGGCCCTCGATCTCGTCAAGAAGGACAAGGACGCCGACGAGGAGATGGTCAAGGGCATCGAGGAAGCCCTGGCGAACTACAAGAAGGCCGCCGAGAAGAAGTAATCCCCCCGGCCGCCCCCGCGGCCCCATCCCCCCGGCTTCACGCAACGCCCGGCCTTTGCCCGGGCGTTGTTTTTTCAGGCGAGGCCGTACGCCGCCACCACGTGGTGCGTCGCGCCGCCCGGGCTCAGCGTGCTCCGCATGAGCCGCACCTCGCCGATCTCGAAGGGCGGGAAGTCCGCCGCGGCGTCCACCGGCGCGGCCCGCTCGCCGGGGGCGAACCGCGCCAGGGTGAAGTGCGGCACGAACCGCTCTCGCTCGGGCCGCCGCACGTGCCGGGCCAGCCGGTGCGCCAGCCGCCGGTGCAGCTCGACCAGCGTGCCGGGGGCATCGGTCTCGAGCGCCACCAGGCGCGGCGGCGTCGGGCGCCGGCCGCCGCCGGCCAGCGGGAAGGTCACGATCCGGCGCGGCGTCAGTGTGATGGCCCCCATGCCCGACGCGGCCCGGGCCACCGACTCGCTCACGTCGTCGAGCTCGCGCGCGTCGGTCTCGCCGATGAACTGCAGCGTGAGGTGCACCTGCTCGGCGGGGGTCGCCCGGTGCGGCGGCAGCCCGAGCGGCGCGAGCGCCCCCAGCCACGCCCGCACGGCCTCGGGCGGCGGGTAGGCCGCGGCGAACAGCCTCATCGCCCCGGCCCCGCCGCCGCCCGCCGCAGGATGTCCACCGACAGGTCGCCGATCCTCGGCACCACCATGCCGGCGCCGGGCGGCAGGTGCTGGCGCGCGGTGGTGTGCAGCACGGCGATGGTCACGCACCCGGCCCCGACCGCCGCGGCCACGCCGTGCGCCGAGTCCTCGATCGCCACCGCCTCGCCCGGGTTCACCCCCAGCCGCTGGCAGGTGAGCCGGTAGCAGGCCGGGTCGGGCTTGGAGGGCAGGCCCAGCGCCCGCGTGTCGTCGACGCTGGTGAGCACCCGGACGATCGGGACCAGCCCGAGTTTGGCGAGCGTGGGCTCGATGTCGCTGCGCATGCCGGCCGAGCAGACCGCCACCGGCACCTCGGCGGCGGCGGCGCGGAGCAGCTCGCCAGCGCCCGGGAACGGCGGGGCCTTCCCCTCGGCGTGCATGCGGGCCGAGATGACGCTCTTGGCCGCCAGCAGCCGCTCGATCTCGCGCCCGGCGGGCTCTCGCCCGTTCTCGCGGAGGATCAGGGCCAGCGCCTCGCGGTCGGGCATGCCGACGTAGCCGTTGTGGCGGAGGGTGAGCCCGTCGGGCCGGCACGCCTCGCGCAGGGCATCCTCGTGCATCGGCTCGCTGTCGACGAGGACGCCGTCGAAGTCGAAGATCACGGCCCGCAGCATCGGCGCAGCGTATCAGCCCGGTGTTTACACTGCTGCGATGCCCGAGGCGATCATCTTCGACGACGGCCTGGGACGGCTGGGGCCGCTCACCGATCTGCGCCCCGCATGGGCGGTGCGCACCGGCGCGCTGACCACTCTCGAGCGGCTGCGGCGCACCGCCCCGCTCGCGCGGGCCCTGGCGCCCGAGGCGATGGCCGCTGTGGCCGGCGAGCTCACCGATCTGCCGGTCGGCCCGCCCCGGGACGATGCCGAGGTGCTGCTGCTCAGCGGCCGGGCCCCCCTGCTGCCGGAGGCCGCGCTGCGCCTGGCGGCCCGGTCGGCGCTGCACGAGCGCGGCAGCGGGCATCTGGTGGCGGCGCGCGGGCCATGGCGCGAGGTGGCGGGGCTCATCGGTGGCGGGGCGACGCCGGCGGGTTTCGCGCGGGCCGAGGCCGAGACGTGCCTGCTGCACCGGCCGTGGGACGTCATCCGCTTCCGCGATGCAGCGCTCGACGCCGATCTTCGGCTGCTGGCGGGCGGGCCCGGGACGCACCCGCCGGCGGGCGTGACGGTGATCGGCCCGCACCCGGTGCGGATAGACCCCGGCGCCAAGGTGCTGCCGACGGTGGTGCTCGACGCCTCGGGCGGGCCGATCGTGATCGAGGCCGGGGCGACGGTGCGGCCGCTGGCGGTGATCGTGGGCCCGGCGTTCGTGGGCGCAGGCTCGACGGTGATCGACCGGACGCTGCTGAAGGCGCACACCGCGATCGGCCCGGTGTGCAAGGTGGCGGGCGAGGTGGGCGGGACGATCTTCCAGGGCCTGGCCAACAAGGCGCACGACGGGCACCTGGGCGACTCGTGGGTGGGCGAGTGGGCCAACCTGGGGGCCGGCACGACCAACTCGAACCTTCTGAACACCTACGGCGAGGTGACGGCGGTGGCGACGCCGGGCGGCAGCCGCGAGCGCACGGCCTTGCAGTACCTGGGGGCGATCATCGGCGACCACGCCAAGTTCGCCATCTGCACGAGGCTGATGACCGGCTGCGTGGTGGGCACGGGGGCGATGCTGGCGGCCACGGCGCCGGTGTCGGGCTGCGTGGCAGCTTTCTCGTGGGTGACCGACGAGCGGAAGCAGGCCTACCGGCTCGACCGCTTCACCGAGGTGATGACGACGGTGATGGCGCGGCGCGGGAAGGCGGCGAGCCCGGCGTATCTGGCGCGTCTGGCGGCGGTGCACGGCGCCGGCGCATGAAGACGCTCTACCTCATCGACGGCCACGCGCAGTTCTTCCGGGCGTTCCACGCGATCCGGACGCCGATGACCTCGCCGGTGACCAAGGAGCCGACCAACGCCACGTTCGGCTTCGTGGGCATGCTGCTCAAACTGCTGCGGCAGTTGAAGCCCGACTACCTGGCGGTGGCGATCGACGTTGGGAAGGACACCGAGACCTTCCGCAGCGCGCTGTACCCCGAGTACAAGGCCCACCGCGAGGCGCCGCCGGAGACCTTCGGCCCGCAGGTCGATCGGTGCATCGGGCTGCTGCGGGAGATCGGCGTGCCCGTGCTGGCGGCGCCGGGCTTCGAGGCCGACGACGTGATCGCCACGCTGGCGACGCGCCTGACCGGCACCGACCCTGATCTGAAGGTGCGGATCGTCTCGAAGGACAAGGACCTGGAGCAGCTGCTGGCGCCGGGGCGCGTCGAGATGTACGACGTGCACACCGACGCGCTGATCGACACCGAGGCCCTGCGGCGGGAGAAGGGCGTGGGGCCGGAGCAGGTCATCGACATGCTCACGCTCATGGGCGACACGGCCGACAACGTGCCGGGCGTGCCGGGGGTGGGGCCCAAGACCGCGGCGGAGCTCATCGCGCAGTACGGGTCGCTCGACAACCTGCTGGCCCACGCGGGGGAGATCAAGGGCAAGCGTGGCGAGAACCTTCGCGCGGCGGCGCCGCAACTGGAACTCAGCCGCCGGCTCATCACGCTGAGGCACGATGTGCCGGTGGACTTCGCCCTGGGCCACGCCGAGGTGGCCCGCATGCCGCTGGAACGGCTGAGGCCGATCCTCAAGGAACTCGGCTTCAACCGCTACCAGGACGAACTGCGCGCGCTTCTGGGCGAGGGACCCGCGGCGACGCACGGCGGACCGGCTGCCGCGCCCGCGGCGAAGGCCGTGCCGGCTGGGGGGGCGGCTGGGGGCGCGGGCGGGGG
>JACVCL010000144.1 GCA_016742075.1 Phycisphaerales bacterium | reverse complement strand
GAACATCCCCGCCCCGCGAAAAAAATCTTCGCGCACGCTACTTCCGCGCCGTCACGCCCATCCGCGCCCCCGCCCCGGCGGGGCCGGCCGCGCATCACGCCGCCTGAGCGCTCGGGCGCGTCGCGCGCCGCCATGGGTAGAGGCGCGGCGTCCGGGCGACGCCGCCGCCCGGGGGAGGCGCCGCCCGTGCTCACGCGAAGACCGATCGCCGGCCGCCGGTTACTGGCAGCTCTGGCCGAACCGCAGCAGCAGCAGCGTCAGATCGTTGGCGCCGATGAACCGGTTGCCGTCAAGGTCGGCGCCGGGGATATAGCCGATGTCGCCCAGCTGCGTGCCGTAGCACAGCAGAAGGATCGACAGATCGTTGGCGCCGATGCTGCGGTTGCCGTCCACGTCGCCGTTGCACACGCCGGGCGAAGAGGCCACGGTCAGCCGCACGCGCTGCTCGGCCCCGCGCAGCACCGGCGGGGTGATGATGTAGGTGTAGGTGTACCGCGGGTCGGTGCTCACGAGCTCGCGGAAGTCGCCCGAGATGCCGTTGGTCGACACGATGATGTCGAAGGTGTCACCCGCCGAGAGCCCCTGGCCCGGCAGCACCGACACGCGCAGAACGCCGTCGAGGCCCACGGGCCCGGTCATCGTGCCGGCGTCCCAGATGGTGGGCGCCGCCAGCTCGATGTCGTAAATGCTGTTGGGCCCGAAGGTGATGCCGCCGTTGATGCCGATGGTGCCCGGGGAGAGGCCCGGGGAAATCTTGCCCTCGAGCAGCACCGTCAGGCTGCCCCCGCCGGGCGGCGGGTTCACGTTGCCGACGCCCCGCAGCACCGCGCCGGGGCCGATGACCAGACGGTTGGTCTCCAGCACCGCGTTGCGGCCCACGGTGAACACGCCCCGCCGCAGGTCGACCACGCCGCCGGCCACCGAGGCCTTGCCGCCGTAGTCCAAGCGGAACTCGGGGCCCGAGGGCGAGCTGTCGCCGGCGTCGCCCAGCACCAGCTGCGGGTTGGCCGCGCCGGTGAAGTCAAAGTGCGAGCCGTCGCCGGTCACGAGCACACTGCCCGAGATCTGCTGGAAGAACCCGCTCTTCACGTCCACCCGCCCGCCGGGGCCGACGATCATGCGCACCGCCTGCTCGGCGGCGGTCTCGCCCATGAAACTGGGCTGCGTGCCGGCGTTGACCGTCAGCGTGCCGAGCACGCTCGCCCCGCCGCGGATCAGGCGGAACCCGCTCACCTGCGCCGTGGCGCCGGCGTCGAGCTGGAACAGCGAGGCGAAGGGCCCGCCCACCCCCGTCTGGCCGATCTGCAGCCCCGCGCCCCCGACCGTGAGCGACGAGCCCGAGCGGACGCCCAGGATGCCCGCGAAGACGTTCGTGAACTGCGACGCGTTGACACCGGCCGCCGGGCCGCCCGTCTCGCCGATGTCGAACTGCGGCAGCACGGTGCCGCCGGGGTCGCCCACGGTGAGCCCCGAGCCCAGCGACAGCGGCCCGCCGAGCAGCTGCGTGAACCCGCTGATGGCCCGAACCTTGTTCAGGGCCGCGCCGGCGCCGGGCGTCACCCGCGCCAGCGTCGAGCCGACGGGCGTGAGGTCGAACCACAGGCTGTCGCCCGCGGTCGGACCGAATTCGGCGCCGCCCCACTGCGGGCCGCCCGGAGCGTCGGGCGGAACCACCGCCACTTCGAGGTACTGCGCCGCGCCGATCGGCAGCGGCGACGAGCCGGGGGCCGCGGTGGGCGAGACCCACCGGAAGGTCAGCGGCGTCGGCGCGTCGGCGAGCGCGTGCCCGGCGAGCGAGGCCAGCACAGCGGCGGAGAGAGCAACGGTTGGGGAAAGCGACGCGCGGTGGCGGGCGGGCATGGACGGGCTCCAGTCAAAGCAACCACAACCCCGGGACGAGCCGGAGCGGAAACACGACTCTCCATCAGTGTCGCTTACAAAGCGGCCGGTGACTAGCGCAATTTTGGGAAATACACGGAAGCCTTGCACCATCAGGCACTTGCATCATCGGTTCCGATGACGACCCGGCGGCGGGGCCGGCGCGCAGCCGCCGCGCGGCGGGCCGGGGGCCCGGCGCGGGGCCAACCGGGGGGTTGGGGGCGGGGCTCAGGCCTTGAAGCCGGCCTTGAACCGCTTGATCTCTTCGCCCAGCTTGCCCTCCATCGTCTTGTCGATGTCGCGGAGCTTGGCGAGTTCGTCGCGGACGCCCTTGCCGGGGCCCTTCATGTGGGCGAGCAGGCCCTTCTCGAAGGCGCCGACGGCGGGGATGGCCACGTCGTCGAGGAAGCCCTTGCTGCCGGCGAAGATGGAGATGACCTGGTCGATGACGTCGTAGGGGACGTACTGGGGCTGCTTAAGGAGCTCGACCATCCGGGCGCCGCGGTCGAGCTGGGCCTGGGTGGCCTTGTCGAGCTCGGTGCCGAGCTGGGCGAAGGCCTCGAGCTCGCGGAAGGCGGCCAGGTCGAGGCGGAGCGAGCCGGCGATGCGCTTCATGGCCTTGATCTGGGCGTTGCCGCCCACGCGGGAGACCGAGATGCCGACGTTGATGGCGGGTCGGACGCCGGCGAAGAAGAGCTCGGGCTCGAGGTAGATCTGGCCGTCGGTGATGGAGATGACGTTGGTGGGGATGTACGCCGAGACGTCGCCCTCCTGGGTCTCGATGACGGGCAGAGCGGTGAGGGAGCCGCCGCCGTTCTCGTCGCTGAGCTTGGTGGCGCGCTCGAGGAGGCGGCTGTGGAGATAGAACACGTCGCCGGGGAAGGCCTCGCGGCCGGGCGGGCGTCGGAGCAGGAGCGAGAGCTGGCGGTAGGCGACGGCCTGCTTGGAGAGGTCGTCGTAGATGCACAGGGCGTGCTTGGGGGTCTTGCCGTCCTTGCCCTGCCACATGAAGTACTCGCCCATGGCACAGCCGGCGTAGGGGGCGAGGTACTGGAGGGGGGCCGCGTCGGAGGCGGAGGCGGAGACGACGATGGTGTAGTCCATCGCGCCGGCCTTGCGGAGGGTCTCGACGACGCCGGCGACGGTCGACTCTTTCTGGCCGACGGCGACGTAAATGCACACCACCGCCTCGGGGGTGCCCCAGTACTGCTTCTGGTTGATGATGGTGTCGAGGGCGACGGCGGTCTTGCCGGTCTTGCGGTCGCCGATGATGAGCTCGCGCTGGCCCTTGCCGATGGGGATCATCGAGTCGATGGCCTTGATGCCGGTCTGCAGGGGCTGGGTGACGGGCTGACGGGCGGCGATGCCGGGGGCGATGATGTCGACGAGGCGGAACTTCTTGGTGTCGAGCGCGGGGCCGCCGTCGATCGGGACGCCCAGCGAGTTCACGACGCGCCCGAGCAGGGCCTCGCCCACGGGGACCTCGAGCAGGCGGCCGGTGCTGACGACCTCGTCTCCCTCCTTCACCGTCAGGTAGTCGCCGTAGATCACCGCGCCGACGGTGTCGAGCTCGAGGTTGAAGACCTGGCCCATCACCACGCCCGAGGAAGTCCGGAACTCGAGCAGCTCGCCGGCCATGGCGTTGCCCAGGCCGTAGACGCGGGCGATGCCGTCGCCGACCTCGATGACCCGGCCGACGTCGGAGACCTCGAAGACGGGCTTGAACTGGGCGATCTCCTGCTTGATGACGCTCGTGATCTCGTCGGTCTTGATCTTCATGGCGGTTCTTTCGCTTGGCGGGTCGGGAGAGGCCGGCGGGCCGGCGGGGCTGGCTGGGGAGTGTTACGGGTTGCGGGTCGGCTCGACCTCGTAGACGACGGTGACAGAGGCCGAGAGGCGGATGGTGTCGGCGCGGATCGTCGGCGGCGTGATGTCGGGCATCGCGGCGGCGGCCACCGGGGCGGCGCGGTAGTCGGCGGCGGGGGCGATGGGCCCCGAGGCGCGATCGAGGGCGATGCGCAGCGGGCGGAGCAGGCGGACGCCCATGCCCTGGGCGAGCGTCGCGGCGTCGCGCCGGGCGTTGTCAGCGGCCTGGGCGATGGCCTTGCCGCGGTGGGACGCGGGGTCGGAGAGGCCGAAGGAGACGCCGCCGATCTCGCTGGCGCCGGCCTCGATGGCGGCGGCGATGATCTCGCCGGCCTTGTGCACGTCGGCGGTGCGGACGGCGACGGTGGTCAGAACCTCGAAGCCCTCGAGCCTGGCGGCCTGGCCCTTGGGGTACGACCAGCGGGGCTGGACGGTGAACCGCGAGGTGGTGACGGCGCCGCCGCCCAGGTCGAGCTTCTCGAGGGCCTCGACGACGGCCTTGGCCTTCTTGGCGTTGTTGTCGGTGGCGGAGGCGGCCTTGGCGGAGGTGGTGCGGACGGTGGCCTGGACGATGAGCTGGTCGGGCTCGACCTCGACGGTGGCGGAGCCCTCGACGACGAGGGTGGGGTTGCGCGGGGCGGCCTCGGCCTGGGGGGCGTCGCGCCCGTCCTGGCGGGCCGCGGCCGCGGGGGCCAGCAGCAGCGAGGCGGCGAGGGCGGCGGCGAGGGCGTTGGTCATGGCGGAGGTTGCGGCGCGCATCGGTTCAGCCCTCGACCATCCGGCCGGCGCCGGAGCGCAGGGTGGTCATGCCGTCCTGGAGGAGCATCTCCCGCATCTTGCGGAGCTGGGTGGCCATCGAGGCGTCGATGAGCTTGTCGGCGACCTGCATCTTGACACCGCCGATCATGGTCTCGTCGATGTAGGCGTGCATGACGGGCTCGCGCTTGAGCACGTCGCGGAGGCGCGAGGCGAGGCCGGCGAGCTGGTCGGGGTCGAGGGGGAAGCGGGTGTACACGTCGACCTCGACCTTGCCGAAGGCGTCCTGCACCATCTGCTGGAAGGCGCCGAAGACCGGGAGCAGGCGGGGGAGGCGGTCTTTGCGGTTGAGGATGTTGACGAAGTTGAAGAGCAGGGTGTCGACGCGGCCGCCCAGGATGCGGGCGAGGGACTGCTCGCGCTCGGCGGCGCCGATGAGGCGGGAGGCGAGGAACTCGGAGAACTCGGCGTGGCCGCGGATGAGCTCGAGGATCTCGTCGATCTCGCCGGAGATGGTCTCGAGTCGGGCGCGGCCGCCCTGGGCCTCGGCGAGCTCGAAGAGGCTCTGGGCGTAGACCTTGTCGAGGGCTTCGGGCGGCGCGTCGTAGAGGGGCATGGGGTGCTCCTGGCGGGAAGGGTGTCAGGAGGCGCTGGAGGCGGCGAGGTCCTTGGCGACCTTGCCGACGATCTCATCGACGAAGCGGCGGTGGTCGTCGGGACGGACCTCGCGCTGGAGGATCTGCTGGGCGACGGCGGTGGAGAGGGCGGCGGCGTGCTCGTAGATCTCGGCGACGGCGGCCTTCTTGGCGGCCTCGATCGAGCGGCGGGCCTCGTCGCGCATCGCGTTGAGCTCGGCCTCGGCCTTGACCTTCAGGTCGGCGGCGAGACGGGCCTGCTCGGCGCGGGCCTGCTCGATGGAGCGCTCGGCCGAGGCCTTGGCCTCGGTCAGCTCGCGCTGGTGCTGCTTGATGAGATCCTCAGCCTTCTTGCGGGCCTCCTCGGTGGCGAAGACCTCGGAACGGATCTTGGCCTCGCGGGCCTCGAGTCCGGCGGCGATCTTGGGCCAGGCGGTGATCCGCAGCACGATGAGCGCCACGAGGAAGACCGCGATGGCCGCGCCGTACTGGAGCAGGTCGAAGCCGATCGGGTTCATGGCCTTGCCCTCGGCCGCGAGGACCGGTGCGGCGATGAGGACGAGCGGAAGGGCCGTGAGCGGCGTGCGTCGCATGGTGGGCTCTCTCGGTGCGGTCGGTGCCCCCCGGGAGGGGCGGG
>JACVCL010000143.1 GCA_016742075.1 Phycisphaerales bacterium | reverse complement strand
AGGCCATGTAGTGCACCCCCACCGACTCAGCCTTCGCGCCGCGCACGGTCGGCGGAACCCCCGACGCACGCAGCCACGGGGGCGCGTCCGCACGCCGCGGCGCCGACGCGCCCGTACGCCCGCCCCACCACCATCCAGTACAGCGGCAGGCCCAGCACGATGTTGAACGGGAAGGTCAGCGTCAGGGCCATCGGCACGTACACGCTGGCCCGCGCCTCGGGCAGCGCAATCCGCAGCGCGGCCGGCGCCGCGATGTAACTCGCGCTCGCCGCCATCACCATCGTCAGGAAGGCGTCGGCCTTGCCCAGCCCCATCGCCCACGCCAGCGCCAGACCCAGCCCCGCGTTCACCGGCGGGAACAGCAGCGCCGTCGCCACCGCCGTCTTCCCCGCCCGCAGCACGTCGCCGAACTTCGACCCCGCCAGCAGCCCCAGGTCCAGCAGGTAGAAGCACAGCACGCCGTAGAAAAGCGTCTCCCACAGCGGCGCTGTGATCTCGCGCCCCTTCGCTGTCGTCGCCGCGCCGATCACCAGGCTGCCGATCAGCAGCACGATCGACCCGTTCGTGCACGCCTCGGCCAGCGCGTGGCCCAGCCCCCGGTGCCCGCCGCCGCCCGCCGCCCGCGGCCGCCGGGCGTCGTCCTCGTCGTGCTCCGGCGGCGCCGCACCCGCGGGCGAGTGGGCGGCCTCGCGCCCGTCGGCGAACGCCCGGGCCAGCAGCACGCCGACGATCAGCGCCGGGAACTCCATGATCACCATCGCCGCCACCATGTGCCCCCCGAAACGCTCGCCCAGGTCGCCCAGCATCGCCCCCGCCGCCGCGAACGTCACCGCGCTCACCGACCCGTACGTCGCCGCCACCCCCGCCGCCGTCGCCCCGCCCAGCCGGCCCCGCAGGATGAAGAACATCCACACCGGCGTCACCGCCGACAGCACCCCCGCCGCCAGCATCGCCATCAGCCCCTCGCCCGTGAACCCGCTCTCGTGCAGCTTCGCCCCGCCCTTGAACCCGATCGCGAACAGCAGGTACAGCGACAGGATGTTGCTGAAGGCCTTGGGGATCTTCAGGTCCGACCGCACCGCCGCCGCCACCACCCCCAGCACAAAGAAGAGGATCGGCGGCGACAGCAGCGTCGAGGCCCACAGGCTTGATCCGGATTCGGCGAGGAGCATCCCGAAGTTATCGGCTCCCGACGCCCCGCCCGTGACTCCTGCCATCTCCCGCACGCCCGCACCCACACCCCCACCCACCCGCGGCACCCCGCCAACGAACGCGGGCCGCCCGATCCGGGCGGCCCGCGCATGCGTTCAGCGTCACTCGTCAGCGGTGCCCGCCCGGCCCTAGCGCCGGCGGCGCACCGCCACCAGCCCCGCCATCGCGAACAGCGCCGCGGCGCCGGGCGTCGGGACGAAGTTCACGAACAGCGGCGCAGTGAACCCCGTCGGGTTCGCGGCCGTGGCGCTGGAAAGATCCGAGACCGCGTCGGCCTGGCCCTCCACGAACGTGCCGCTGGCGAAGAACGGCTGCGGCTCGTCGGCCGGGATGAAGCTCGTCAGCCGAAGCTGCAGCACCATGCCCTCGCCGGGGTTGATCAGGTACGGCGTCGTGAAGTTGAACAGCGGCCCCCACGGCTGCACGCCCGAGGCGTTCGCCTGGAACGCGCCCACGGGGATCGTCAGCGTCCCCGAGCGCACCACCACCGGCGAATCGGTGAACGACGAGAACGTCGACGCCAGCGACGGGTACTTCCCCTGCGTCACCAGCGTGCTGCTGGGCTTGGCCAGCACGATCTCGTACGTGCCCAGCGTCAGCTCGCGCGACGGCCACGACTGCCCCGACGCCGGCCCGCGCCAGTTGTTGTCGATCGCCAGCCGCAGCCGCATACCCGTCAGCTGCGTCGGCGCCGTCACCGACGTCGTGAAGTTCGACGCCGCGTAATACGCCTGGTACGTGCGATCCCCCGAGCGGATCGGCGTGGCAAGCCCGCTGGTGGTGGCCGACTCGGTCTGAGCGGGAACAGAAATCTGCGCGTGCGCAGACGACGACAGCCCGGCCACAAGGGCCGTGCCCAAAGCGATACCCAGCTTCATGTGCTGCACCTTTCGAGAGAGTCACACCCGATCGACTCCAGCACGGTTTTCTCGCGAGCGGCCCATCGGGCGTAGACCGCCGGTGCCGGCCTGTTCAGCCGACCTCCGTGCCCTGCACGAAGCCACCATGCCCCACGATCGCGGGTGAAGCAAGGACAACCGCGGCAAATGCAGCAACTTTGATGACTTTGCGGCCCAACGCCACCGGATTCTGGGACCTTCCCCCTTCGCCAGCCCCGCCGCACCGCCGCTCCACGCCCCCCGCACCGAGCGCCCGCCCACCGATCGCCGATCACCCTCCGTCAACCCAGCGCCCCCACCCCGCCGGGCCATCGCGCCCGACGCGATAGAATCCGCCCGGCAGGATGCTGTTTGGGTGCCCCACGCCCCCCCTCCACTCTGGAGCCGCAGAGATGTACACGTCGCCGGTGATGATCAAGCTCCGCAACATCGCCCGCAGCATGGGCCTCACCAGGGCCATTCTGCGGCTCCGCGGCGAGCAGAACTACGAGGAGCGGTTCGGCAACGCCATGCTCGGCGCCATCGACCCCGGCGCCGTCGTCTGGGACGTCGGGGCCAACGTTGGCTTCTATTCCCAGAAGTTCTCGGACCGTGCCGGCCCCGGCGGCACGGTCATCGCCTTCGAGCCCGTCCCCGTCTGCTTCGCCGAGCTCCAGAAGGCCGTCGCCGGCCGCGCCAACGTCCGCTGCGTCAACGCCGCCCTGGGCCAGTCCTCCGGCGAACTCACCTTCGACGTCGGCGACGGCTCGGCCAACCCCAACGCCCGCGTCGTCGAGGGCGGGGCGCCCGCCGCCGGCAAGACCCTCAAGCTCCCCGTCCACACCGGCGACGACGCCGCCGCCAAGCTCGCCCTGCCCGCCCCCAACTTCGTCAAGATCGACGTCGAGGGCTTCGAGCTCGAGGTCGTCAAGGGCATGCAGAACCTCCTCCGCGCCCCGGCCTGCCGCAACGTCTTCATCGAGGTCCACTTCGGCCTCCTCCAGAAGCGCGGCCTCGACAACGCCGCCAAGCAGATCTCCGGCCTCCTCGAGTCCCTCGGCTTCACCGTCGCCTGGATCGACGCCTCGCACCTGCACGGACGGAAGTAAGCCGCGGGGCGGCGGGCCGCCGCTCAGCGCGCCCAGATCTCGCCGTCCACCAGTTCCACCGAGTTGCCCGCCGGGTCGCGCACGTACACCGAGCGCCCGCCGCGGGGCCAGGGCCGGTCGAGCTCGATCGGCACCCCCCGGGCCTCCAGGTGCGACCGCCAACCGTCGAGCGACCCCGGCTCGACGCGGAACGCCACGTGCCCCGCGCCCCGGGCGCCGTGCACCGGCACGCCGCGACCCGGGCGCTCGGCGTAACCGGCGTTGAACACCAGCAGCATCGCATCGCCCCGCGGCAGGCGGAACGCCGCGCTCGTGTCATCGGACCCCGGCAGCACCCGCAGCCCGATGACCTCGCCGTAGAACCGCGACGCGGCCGCGACATCCTCGGCGTACAAGACCGTCTCGTGAATGGCGGATGGGGCGTCCACCGTCACATGATAAGTCATCGTGCGCACGGCCAGAGAGTCGGTACACTCTCCGAGTCATCGTTCCGGGGCCCGACGGTGCCTCCGTGCCCGCCGCCGACCATCACCCCACACAAGCGGTCCGCCCGGCACTCAAGGAGCATCTCCATGAGCATGATTCTGGCCATGCGCGAGGTCACCGAAGAACAGCTCAAAGCGCTCTTCCAAGACCCCGAGAGCATCGAGGATCTTCTCTTCGGCGACGATGAGGACGATGACGGCGACGGCGGCGACTTCGACGAAGACGACGAATCCCCCGAGGTCGAACTCGGCAAAGACTGGCACGCCCTGCACTTCCTGCTCAGCGGCGACGCCACCCTCGACCCCGCGCCCGACCCCGCCAAGCCCCTGGCCTTCATCCTCGCCGGCGGCAAGCCCATCGGCGACGTCGACGTCGGCTACGGCCCCGCCCGCGGCCTCTCGTCCGCCGAGGTCCGCGCCGTCGCCGCCGCGCTCCGATCCGTCACCCCCGACCAGCTCCGCGCCCGCTTCAACGGCAAGGCCTTCGACGCCGCGAACATCTACCCCGGCTCCTGGGACAGCGGCGACTCGGACGCCCTCGACGACCTCATGTTCTCCTTCGAAGTGCTCAAGACCACCGTCACCGACGCCGCCAGCAACGGCCACGCCCTGCTCATCTACATGTGGTGAGCGGGCGCCGGCTCTTCACGCGTCCCACCGGTACACCGCCCACTCCGCCGCCTCGGCGAACCCCGCCCGCTCCAGGTTCCGCAGCGAGGTCTCGACCACGCTGTTGGTCTCCGACACGCACCAGTCGATGCCCAGCTCGCCCGAGCGCTCCAGCCGCGCCGCGATGAGCGCCGACTGCGCTCCGCGCCGCCGGTGCGCCGGATCGGTCCCCGTCCAGCCCAGGTAGCCGTGCGGCGTCGCCCCGTGCCGGTCGATCAGCAGACCCCCGACCGCCACCGTCAGCGGCCCCTCGAACGCGGCGAAAAACTCCGCCAGCCCCGCCCGCGCCATCGATACCGCCGCGGGCACGCCGCGTGCCCCGAACCACGGCGACACCACCCCCAGCACCTCCGCCACCTCTTCGCCCGCCAGCCGCCGCACCGCGAACGGCCCCCCCGCCACCGGCCCCACCTTCTCCACCTTCCCCACCGGCCCCACCGGCTTCGCCAGCGCCAGGTACCGCACATACGGCACGCGCACGGCCCCGAACGCCCCAAGGTGCGACCCTGCCGCGCCCGACGCCGCCGCCGGCGACAGCCACAGGAACGCCCGCCGCACACCGCTGGCCCGCAGCACCGCGTCGGCGCCCGCCACGTCGTCGCGCCCCAGCGGCGCGTCGAGCGTCAGCCAGTGCACGCGGTTGAGCGCCGTCGAGGCGAACTGCTCCTCGTCGTGCCCGGGGGCCAAGCGGGCCCAGCCGCGCGGCACATCCACCACCGCCGACCCCGCCCGGTGCGCCGCCGCGGCGCGGTACAGCCGGTCGCACGTCTCGGCCACCTGTCGCGGTTCGGGCATCGGCACGGCAGCCCGAGTCTAACCCCCCGGCCGCCCCGGCGAGCCCCTACAATGGCCTCCAGCGCTCGGGGCGCGGCCGGTCCACCGTGGCGGCCGCTGAGATGCACCCGTTGAACCTGATCCGGTTCGCACCGGCGGAGGGAAGCGATTGCCCACGATTTCCGACCCGTTCGACATGCTCCTCGCGCACGACCGCTGGGCCACCGACGCCGTGCTGAGCCTGTGCGAGCGCCTGACCGCCGAGCAGTTCGGCACCTCGTTCCCCATCGGGCCCGGCGAGCAGGGCGGCCTCCGCGCCACCCTCACGCACATCGTGGGCGCCATGCGACGCTGGGCCGACCGCATCGGCGACCGCCCGCTCCGCCCCTTTCCCACGCCCGATCAGGCCACGGTCGCCTCGCTCCGCGCCGACCTCGACGCCGCCAGCGATGAGCTGGGCGCCCTCATCCCCGGCGTGAGGGCCGATCCCGACCGCATCGTCGCCCTCACCTACGAGGGCCGAACCTACCGCTTCACCGCCGCGTGCGCCATGCTCCACGTGCTCACGCACGGCCACTACCACCGCGCCCAGTGCCTCAACATGCTCCGCCGACTCGCCGTGCCAGGCGTCTCCGACGCGCTCCCCGACCTCGACGTCATCGACTGGCAGCACGCCACGCAGACCGTCCGCTGAAAGGCCGCCCCATGCCCACCCTCCACCCC
>JACVCL010000016.1 GCA_016742075.1 Phycisphaerales bacterium | reverse complement strand
GGGGTGACGGCGGGCGAGCGGGAACCGGGGGGTGTGCTCTCGGGAGGCTTGGAGGCGCATCCGGCGACGGAGATCGCCGCGGCGAACGAGGCGAGCGTCCAGAGCATGGTGCTGGTCATGGTCGGGATCCTGTGCGAGTGGGTTCGGACTATACCGGCCGGTCGCGCGGCGGCTGCTGTGTCAGGGGGCGTTGTCGGCGCGGGCGGGCGGGCCGGCGGAGCGGAGGATGAGGAAGCCGAGCACCGCGGAGATGGCCGAGCCGGTGAGGATGCCGATCTTCGCGGCGGGGAGCATCTCGGGGTGTGCCGCTGGGAAGGAGAGGTTGGCGATGAAGAGGCTCATCGTGAAGCCGATGCCGGCGAGGCACCCGGCGCCGAGCATCTGCGTGCGGGTGACCCCCTCGGGGAGCTCGGCGAGGCGGAGCCTGGCGGCGGCGTAGGCGGTGAGGACGATGCCCACGGGCTTGCCGAGAAGCAGCCCGAGGGACACGGCCGAGCCGACGCCGCCAGTGAAGGCGTCGGTGAAGCTGCCGGTGACGGTGACGCCGGCGTTGGCGAGCGCGAAGAGGGGCAGGATGAGGAACGCGACCCATGGGTGGAGCGTGTGGATGATGCGGGCGAGGGGAGCCTGGGCGTCGTCGCAGGCCTGGCGGAGGCGTTCGACGGCGTTCTCGCGGGCCTGGTTGGTGAGGGTGTCGTTCTGATCGCCGCCGGCGAGCCGGAAGTCGTCGACCGCGGCGCGGGCTCGCGCGAGGAACGGGCCGACGCCGACGCGGACGCTGGCCGGGATCGTCATGGCCAGCAGCACGCCGCCGACAGTGGCGTGAACGCCGGAGCGGAGGAGCAGCACCCACATGGCGGCGCCGACGAGGGCGTAGGGGATCGCCGAGCGGACGCCGGCCCGGTTCATGATGGCGGAGAGGACCAGCAGGCCGAGGGTGATCTCGAGCGGGAAGAACCGGACCTCGGAGGTGTAGAAGAACGCGATGACGACCACCGCGCCCAGGTCGTCGAAGATCGCGAGAGCAGTGAGGAAGACTTTGAGCGAGATGGGGACGCGGGACCCGAGCACGCTCATGACGCCGACGGCGAAGGCGATGTCGGTGGCGGAGGGGATGGCCCAGCCGTGGAGGGCGTCGCGGGCGCCCAGGGAAGAGGCGGTGGCGGTGAAGATGAGGGCGGGCACGGCCATGCCGCCGGCGGCGGCGAGCAGCGGCATGAGCGCCTTGCGCAGGGAGGAGAGATGGCCGGCGACGAGCTCGCGCTTGATTTCGAGGCCGACGACGAAGAAGAAGATGGCCATGAGGCCGTCGTTGATCAGGTGCTCGAGCGAGAGCTCGATGCCCCACGAGCCGAAGTGGATGTCGGTCCGGAGATGGAGGAGGTTGTGGTAGGCGTGCTGCCAGGGGGAGTTGGCCCAGACCAGGGCGGCCACGGTGCAGACCAGAAGCACCACGCCGCCCGCGGCCTGGAGGCGCATGAACGCGGCGACGGGGGCGAGGAGCACCTGGATGGGGCTTGACGGGGCGCCGGTGGAACCGGTCTGCGGGTCGGGGCTGGCGGCCATGCGCCGATGGTAACCCCTTTGGGGTGTGGGCGGGGGCCCGCCGGCTCAGTCGTCGTCGGGCATGACGCGCAGGCTGGTGAGAACCATGTAGTGGTCGGAGATGCGCCGCTTGTAGTCGCGCGGCTGCCAGTTGTGGCGGCGGAGGTAGGTGTCGCTCTCGACCTCGAAGAAGCGGGCGGAGAACTCGGGCTGATCGGGGGGGACGAAGATGCGGTCGGTGGCCCCGCCGCGCCAGTGGGTCTGGAGGTTCCGGGCGTTGAGGTCGAGGAAGCCGGCGCCGGTGTAGACCGCCAGGGCCTGCTCGGCGGGCTGGGTGACGTTGGTGTCGCCGAGGATGAGGATGTCGTCGTCGCGGAAGGTGCGCTTGGTGATCGGGATGGCCTCGGCGAGCACGCCGGCCTCGTCGGCGCGCTGGGCCGAGAAGTCGCCCTGGAAGTCGGCCTTCATGTGGACGACCAGCAGGACGAAGTCGGTGGTGCCCTGGCCGGTGGTCAGCTTGAGGGCGTAGGGCGGTCGGGACCACAGGCCCGCGCCGCCGGCGCCGCGGCGGCGGGCGATGGGCACCGGCCAGGGTTCATCCTTCCGCGGGTCGAAGGGCCGGCCCTCGGCGGTCTGGGGCGAGAGCACAGCGGTGTTCCACGCCGCGCCGGTGAGCTGGGCGCCCTCGTTGCGGCCGGGGAAGAGGACATAGTCCCACACCTGGCCGGTTCTGGCCTTGACAGTCTCGAAGGTGCGGTCGAGCTCGGCCGAGCGGAGCTTCCCGCGGCCGGTGGCCACCACTTCCTGGAGGGCGACGGCCTGAACATCGGCCGCCACGAGGTAGTCGGCGAGGTCATCGGCGGACTGGGGTATGTTCTGGGCGGCGCCGGAGCGCTCGTCTGGGCGGCCGAGCCACTCGATATTCCACGTGCCGATGCGGATGGTCTTCGACGCGGCGGATGGGGCCGGCGCTTGGGCCGTCGAGCGGCCGGCGGGTTTGGCGTCGCCGGGTGCGGCGGGGGACGCCGGGCCCGGAGCGCCCGCGGGCGCGGGAGGCTTGGCCGGGGTTGCGAAAGGGTTGACGCCCAGGACCCACGAGCCGCCGACAAAGACGAGCAGCCCGAGGGCAGCGAGGAGCGGCGGGGTTGAGGGCCGTTTCGCCATGGGGACTCCCGGGGTGAGGGGCTGGATGCACCACCTGAGACAGGGATCCAGTATCGGGACATGTCGGCGCGGTGCAAGAGGCGTTCGCGGCCGAGTAGCGCGGATAGATTTACCGCCTCTTGGGGGGGTTTCAGGAAAGGTGTGTCGGCATGACTCCGGGTTTGCAGCCTCGTGGCCGTCGGCTGATGGTGCCCGTGGGCCTGGCCTTGTCGGTGCTGATCGGCGGGTGCAAGCCGAGCGGCCCGGCGACCTATGCCCCCCCTCCGCCGCCGGATGTGACGGTCGCCACCCCCGAGATCAGGAAGGTGCCGGAGACGCTGGAGTACACCGGCACGACCCGCGGGGTCGAGGAGGTGGAGATCCGGGCTCGGGTGAAGGGGTTCCTTCAGGAGAAGCACGTCGAGAACGGCCGGCGGGTGACGGCGGGCGAGCTGCTGTTCACGATCGACCCTCGCCCGTTCGATGCGATGGTGAAGCAGGCGGAGGCGGAGGTGGCCAGCGCGCGGGCGCAGGTGCGGCTGGCGGAGGTGACGCTGGAGCGCATCTCGCAGGCGCTGGCCAGCAACGCCGTGAGCAAGCAGGACGAAGACAAGGCCAAGGCCGATCGCGACGCGGCGCAGGCGAAGGCCGACCTGGCGGCGGCCCAGCTGGCGGCGGCGAAGCTGGACCTGGAGTTCACGCAGATCAAGTCGCCGATCGACGGGCGGATCGGGTTCATCGACATCGACGAGGGGCAGCTGGTGGGGGCGCAGGACGCGACGCTGCTGGCGCGGGTGATCAACGACGCGAAGGTGTACGCGACCTACGAGATGCCCGACACGACGGTGCTCAAGCTGCGCGAGAAATACCAGAACCGGCGCCCGGGCGAGGACGGCCGGCCGAACCTGACCATCGAGCTGCAGCAGCCGGGGGAGAAGGACTTCCCGCACAGGGGGCAGTTCTCCAGCGGCGACAACGCGGTGAACCAGTCGACGGGGACGATCCGGATCGAGGCGATCTTCGACAACCCGGGGGGCACGATCCTGCCCGGGGCGTTCGTGCGGGTGCGCGCGCTATTCGGCGAGCGCGAGGCGATGCTGGTTCCTGACGTGGCGGTGATGACCGACCAGGGCCGCCGGTACGTGCTGGTGGTGGACGCGGCGGGCACGGTGGAGCGACGCGAGGTGGAGATCGGTGCGCGGGTGGGTCAGTCGCGGGTGATCGAGCGGGGACTGAAGTCCGATGACCGGGTGGTGGTGAACGGGCTCCAGCGCGCCCGCCCGGGGGCGAAAGTGAACCCGGTGAAGGCGGGGGCCTGAGCGATGATTTCGAGATTTTTCATCGACCGGCCGGTCTTCGCGTCGGTGCTGTCGATCCTGATCGTGCTGCTGGGGCTGGTGTCGTTCTTCGGGCTGCCGCGGGCGCAGTACCCGGAACTGGCCCCCCCCACCGTCCGCGTGGAGGCGCTGTACCCCGGGGCCAACGCGCAGGTGATCGCCGACACGGTGGCGTCGCCGATCGAGCAGGAGGTAAACGGGGTCGACGGCATGCTCTACATGAGCTCGACCTCCAGCGACGGGCGGTACGGGCTGGAGGTGACGTTCGAAGTTGGCACGAACGTCGACATGGCGGCCGTGCTGGTGCAGAACCGGGTGACGATCGCCACGGCGCGGCTGCCGGAGGAGGTGCGGCGGCTGGGGGTGACGACCACGAAGCAGTCGACCAGCCTGGCGGGGGTGGTGAGCCTCCGCTCGCCCGACGGCTCGCGTGACGATCTGTACCTGTCGAACTTCCTGACGATCAACTGGCGCGACGAGTTCGCGCGGGTGCCGGGGGTCGGGGCCATCAGCATCCTGCCGGCCAAGGAATACGGGATGCGGGTGTGGCTGGACCCCGACAAGCTCAAGGCCCGCCGGCTGACGGTGACGGACGTCCGCGCGGCGATCGCGTCGCAGAACGCGCAGGTGGCGGCGGGCAAGATCGGCGCGCCGCCCGCGCCCGCCGGCACCGACTTCGAGCTGATCGTGAACACCAAGGGGCGTCTCTCGGACCCGGCCGAGTTCGCCGAGATCATCGTCAAGAGCGAGCAGGGGCGCGTGGTGCGCCTGAAGGACGTGGTGGTCGACGACGACCCCGCGTCGGGCCGCGCGGGCGTGGAGCTGGGGGCCCGCGATTACAGCACGATCTCAACCTTTAACCGCCAGCCCAACGCGGTGCTGGTGGTGTACCAGCTGCCGGGGGCGAACCTGGTGGACCTGGCCGGCAGCCTCACGCGCAAGCTCAACGAGCTGAGGCCGACCCTGCCGCCGGGCACCGAGGCCGAGTTCTTCTACGACGCCTCGATGTTCATCAAGGCTTCGATGGAAGAGGTGATCAAGACGCTCATCGAGGCGTTCGTGCTGGTGTTCCTGGTGGTGCTGGTATTCCTGCAGAGCTTCCGGATCACGCTCATCCCGGCGCTGACAATCCCCGTGTCGATCGTCGGCTCGTTCCTGTTCATGCTGGCTCTGGGCTTCAGCGTGAACATGCTGACGATGTTCGGGCTGGTGCTGGCGATCGGGATCGTGGTAGACGACGCGATCATCGTGGTCGAAAACGTCGAGCGGAACATGGCCGAACACGGCCTCTCGGCCCGCGAGGCGACGATCAGGGCCATGGGCGAGATCACCGGGCCGATCATCGCGGTGACGCTGGTGCTCATGTCGGTGTTCCTGCCCACGGCGGCGCTGGGGGGCATCACAGGGCAGATGTACCGCCAGTTCGCGCTGACGATCGCCGCGTCGACGGGGCTGTCGGCCGTGTGCGCCCTGACGCTGAGCCCGGCGCTGTGCGCCCTGCTGCTGAAGGCGCACGGCCAGCGGGGCAAGGGGTTCGTGCTGTTCCGGCCGCTGCGCTGGGCGGCCGATGCGTTCAATTGGGTCTTCGATCGGATCACGGGCGGGTACGTGTTCCTGGCGCGGTGGTTCGCGCGGCTGGCGGTGCTGACGATCGTGCTGTTCGGGGCGGTGATGTACGGCACGTGGTGGGTGAACGGCCGGGTGCCGGGGGGCTTCGTGCCCGACGAGGACCTGGGTTTCGTGGTGGTGGCGGCGCAGCTGCCCGACGGGGCGAGCCTGGAGCGGAGCCAGGCGGTGATCGACCGCGTGGCTGCGGCCGGGGCGGGGGTCGCGGGGATCAAGGACATCGTGACGCTCGCGGGGTTCTCGGTGCTCGACGGTCAGGCCTCCAACGTGGCCAACGCCTGGGTGGTGCTGAGGCCGTGGGACGAGCGGGCGAAGACCGGCCGGTCGGTGAACGCGGTGATGGAGGATCTGCGAACGGCGGTGGCGGGGTTCCAGGAGGCCAGCTTCCTGGTGTTCTCGCTGCCGGCGATCTCGGGGGTCGGCAATGCCTCGGGCTTCGACATGCGGCTGCAGGCCCGCAACGCCGACCAGGTGTCGCGAGAGGCCCTGCAGCAGGCCGTGGACGCCACGATCGGCGCGGCGATGGGCCAGCGCACGGCCGACGGCCGGCCCCGGCTGCTGGCGGCGTTCTCGACCTACCGGGCCGGCGTGCCGCAGCTGTTCCTCGACATCGACCGCGAGCGGGTGATCAAGATGGGCATCCCGCTGCAGTCGGTGTTCGACACGCTGCAGACCCAGCTGGGCTCGGCGTACGTCAACGACTTCAACCAGTTCAACCGGACGTGGCAGGTGAACCTGCAGGCCGATGCGCGATTCCGGCTCGACCCGGCCGACATCCTGCGGCTCGAGGTGCGGAACAGCGCCGGCTCGATGGTGCCGCTGGCCGCGGTGACGACGGTCCGCGAGTCGTACGGGCCGGACCGCGTGCAACGGTACAACCTCTACCCGGCGGCCTCGCTCAACGGCATCCCGGCGCCGTGGACCAGCTCGGGCGAATCGCTGGCGATGATGGAGCAGATCGCCAGGGACACGCTGCCGCCGGGGTCGGGGTTTGAGTGGTCGGCGCTGTCGTTCCAGGAGCGGCGGACCGAAGGGCAGGCGCTGCTGGTGTTCGGCCTGGGCCTTCTGGTGGTGTACCTCATCCTGGCCGCGCAGTACGAGAGTTTCACCACGCCGCTGGCGGTGGTGATCAGCGTGCCGCTGGTGATCATCGGTGCGCTGGCGGCCCTGTGGATGCGCGGGCTGGACAACAACGTATTCACGCAGATCGGCCTGGTGCTGCTGATCGGGCTGGGCGCCAAGAATGCCATTCTGATCGTGGAGTTTGCCCGCGAGAACCGCGCACGCGGCGAGGGGGTGCTCGAGTCGGCGATCCACGCGGCCCGGGTGCGCTTCCGGCCGATCGTGATGACCTCGCTGGCGTTCATCCTCGGCGTGGTGCCACTGCTGTTCGCCACCGGCGCCGGCGCCGCCAGCCGTCGGGCCCTGGGTACCGCCGTCTTCGGCGGGATGATCGGCAACACGGTGCTCGGCCTGCTGTTCACACCGATGCTCTTCTGCGTCATCACACGGATCGCCGAGTTTGTCCGCCCGCCGAGGGCCAGCCACGCACACCCCGGGCCGGCCGCCTCCGCCGCGGCGCGGGCCTGAGCGCCGCGGAGCGCACGGACGTGGATGAGGGTTTCACGATACCGGGTCGAGCACCGGCCGCCACCATCGCGCAAGCCGGTCGCCGCCGGGCCAGCGGCGGCCGCTCCAGTGTCGGTGGGCGTCGAGCAGGCTCGCGAACGGGCCGGCCTCGTCGCCGCCCGCGGCGTAGCCCCAAGCCTCGTCGACCAGACCGGCGGTGAGAAACGCCCGGGTGAGGGTGGGCCCGGCCTCGACCAGCGCGGTCGAGACGCCGAAAGTGCTGCGCAGCATGGCGAGCAGACCGTCGAGCGATAGGCCGTCGGCCTCGGGCACGGCGATCACGCGAACGCCGACGCCCCGGAGGCGGTCGGCCGCGGGGGAGTCTTCGCGGCGGGGCCCGCAGACGATGAGCACGCCGGCGGCCTCGCCGCGGCGCGGGACCGCCGCCGAGGCGACGATCGCGCTGGTGAGCGGGGTGCGCAGCCGCGGATCGAGCACCACGCGTAGGGGTCGGCGTCGGGCGGGCACACCGCGGACGGTGAGCAGCGGGTCGTCGGCCAGCACCGTGCCGATGCCGGTGATCACGGCGTCGACTCGGCCGCGGAGCGCATGCACCGAGCGCCGCGCGGCGAAACCGGTGATCCACCGCGGCTCGTCGGGCCGCGTCACCATGCGGCCGTCGCGCGTCAGGGCCCACTTGGCGATGACCCACGGCAGCGGCGAGCGCAGCCGCTTGACGAAAGGGTCCGAGAGCCGGCAGGCGGCGGGGCACGCGTCGCTGAGCCGGGCGGCGATGCCGGCGCGCTCCAGGCGCACAGCGCCGCCCGACGCCGCCGGGTTGGGGTCGCGCCGCGCGAACACCACCTCGCCCACGCCCGCGGCGATCAGCGCCTCGGTGCACGGGCCGGTCTTGCCGTGGTGGTTGCACGGCTCGAGCGTGACGTAGACGCGTGCGCCGCGGACGTCGCGGCCGCGGCGGCGGGCGTCCTCCATGGCCTCGATCTCGGCATGGGGGCCGCCGAACCGCCGGTGATGGCCCATGCCGAGGATCCGGCCCGAGGCGGGCTCGACGATGACGCAGCCCACCAAGGGGTTCGGCTCGACAGCCCCCGCGGCGCGCAGCCCAGCCATTGCGGCGCGGGCGAGCATCGGGCGGTCGGGGGTGTCGGACACGGGCGGCAGATTATCGCGGCGGGCCGAGCCGTCTGCCGCCGGCTACCTCGAGGGTCGGGGGCCCTTGCGGTGCGGCTTGCCGCGGCCTCGCTGCTGGAAGGGCACGGGACCGCCGCGCGGCCCGGGGCCCGGTCGGCCCTCCGGAGCCGGCGTGGCCCCCGACCGCTGCGGCTGGCCGGCCGGGGCCTGGGCGGGGGCCGGGCGGGACCCGCCGGGCCGGGCGGTGATCGGCGGCTTGGGCGCGATCTCTGAGCGGTGGGTGCGGTCGTGCCCGGGCGCGCCGTGCTGGGGCCGGGCCGGGGCGCGGCCGACGGGGCTTCGGGAGGCCTCCTGGCGTCGGGAGTGCTCGGGCTTGGCGGGGCGCTGGCCGCGGGGCTGCGGCGAACCGGGCCGGGCCGGCCGCGCTTCGTGCCGGGGGCGCGGGCCGCCACGCTCACGGCGGTCGCCGTGGTCGCGGTCGGAGTCCGGCTCGGGCTGCTCGCGCCGGGCGGGCAATTCGGGCACCGGTCCGGCGGAGGGAACCTTCTTGCCGGTGAGCTTCTCGATGGCGCGGAGCAGGTCGCGCTCGTCGCCGTCGCAGAAGGCGATGGCCGTGCCCTTGGCCCCGGCGCGGCCGGTGCGGCCGATTCGGTGGACGTAGCTCTCGGGCTCCATCGGCAGATCAAAGTTGAACACGTGGGTGACGCCGTCGACGTCGATGCCGCGGGCGGCGACGTCGGTGGCGACCAGCACGCGGCTGCGGCCCGAGCGGAAGGCGTCGAGGGCGCGCTGACGCTGGTTCTGGTTCTTGTTGCCGTGGATCGCCTCGGCGGCGATGCCCGCGTGGTGCAGACGCTTGGTCACGCGGTCGGCGCCGTGCTTGGTGCGGGTGAACACCAGAGCGCGGACGATGGTCCCGTCGCCGAGAAGGTGCTCCAGCAGGGCCTGCTTGTTGTTCCGCGGCACGACATACACCGACTGGGTGATGAGCGGCGCGGCGGAGGCGATCGGCGTGACGGTGACCTTCACCGGGTCGCGGAGCAGCGAGTCGGCCAGGTGCATGATCTCGCGCGGCATGGTGGCCGAGAAGAGCAGCGTTTGGCGGGGCTCGGGGAGCGCCGCGGCCACCCGCCGGATGGGGTGGATGAAGCCCATGTCGAGCATGCGGTCGGCCTCGTCGAGCACGAACACGCCGACGCGGGTGAGGTTCACGTGTCCCTGCTGCATGAGGTCGATGAGTCGGCCGGGGGTGGCGACGAGGATGTCGACGCCGCGCTGCAGGGCCTGCACCTGCCGGCCCTGGCCGACGCCGCCGAAGATGACGGTGTGGCGCAGCCCGGAGTGGCGGCCGTAGGTGGCGAAGCTGTCGCCGATCTGGGTGGCCAGCTCACGCGTGGGCGAGAGAATGAGCACGCGCGGTGCGTGCGGGCCGCGGTGAGACTTGTCGGCGGGGCCGCTCAGAAGGTTGTGGAGGATGGGCAGAGCGAACGCGGCGGTCTTGCCGGTGCCGGTCTGCGCGCAGCCGAGAAGGTCGCGCCCGGCGATGATCGGCGGGATGCTCTGAGCCTGGATCGGCGTCGGCGTGTGGTAGCCCTCTTCGCGGAGGGCGTCGAGCACGGAACGGCAGAGGCCGGTGGCCCCGAAGCCCCGGTCGGGGCCGGCCGCGGCGTGCGCGGCGGTGTGGGCAGGGGCGGGGTCGTGGGCGTGCGAGGAACGGGGGGCGGGGCGATGGGCCGAGTCGGGGGACATAGACACGATGGAGAAACTCCGTTGCCCGGAGCCACGAGCGGGGCTCGCGGCCGGGCCGACAGCATGAAGGACGATGGCCGCGGTGGCGACGGATGGTCGCGGGGCGGGCGTCCGGGAAGCGCCTCGGCCCACGCAGAACGGCGGCGGGCCGATGCCGGCAGATTCCCAGGGTGTTTCACCCGGCCGGTATCACCGACCAAGGGTTCGAAACAGGGCTGAGCCCGCAGGCGTGCCAACGAGTATAGGCCGCCCCGAAGGCTGAAGTTCGACTGTTTTCTGAGTTATGATCTATTCCTGTCCGGCCACGTGGCTCACGGCCCCCCCGGGGCCTTTCGAGGAGCTCGGCGTGAACAAGCGAGCTGGCGCGGAACGAGCGGAGGACTTCGGCGGAACGGCGGGGCTGCTCAGCCGCGTGCTGATCACGGTGTTCATGCTGCCGTTCTTCGCCGTGGGCCTGTCGATGTGCGTGGGCGGATCGCTGTTCATCGGACAGACGCGCGGGATCTCGCTTCTGGGCTCGGTGTTCGGGCTGGCGTTCCTGGCGCTGCCACTTCTGGCACTGATCAACGTCTGGTCGGGCAAGCGCCCGCCGAGCCGGCCGGCGGCGGTGCCGAACGCCGACGAGCAAGCACCACCAGAACCAGCGTCCGCCGCCCGTGCCTGCGCCTACTGCGGGCGGCTGCGTCCGCTGGGGCCGGGCGTCTGCGACGGCTGCGGCGCGCGGTAGAGCCCGGGCGCGGCGCAGCGGCGGCGGTCGACGGCTAAACTTCCCGTGTTTCCACGGTCAATCCGCGACGGAGGCGTGCCATGCCGTACTACACCAAGATGGGCCAACTGCCCAAGCACCGCCACACCCAGTTCCGCCGGCCCGACGGCCGCCTGTACTGCGAGGAGGTCTTCGGCACCGAGGGGTTCGTCGGACCGACCAGCACGCTGTACCACATCCACCCGCCCACGCAGGTGACCGGCTGGACAACGCTGTACTCGTGCGCCCCCGAGTACGTCGAAACCAGCGTCATGCGCATGCGGCACATCAAGTCGGCCGGCATGAAGCCCAAGGGCGACCCGGTGACCGGGCGGGTGATCCTGTTCGGCAACAGCGACTGTGAGATGTCGGTGTGCACCCCGGCAGAGGGGATGGACTACCACTTCAAGAACGCCCAGGGCGACGAGTGCATCTTCGTGCACTTCGGCGCGGGCACCGTGTACACGATGTTCGGCACGCTGCGCTTCGGGCCCAAGGACTACATCGTCATCCCCAAGGGCACGATCTACCGGATGGTCTTCGAGCCGCTGAAGGGCGCCGACGGCCGGCCGAACCCGCTGATGCCCTACGGCAAGTTCCTGTGCATCGAGACGTGCAACGGCTCGCACATCGGCCCGCCGAGGCGCTACGTCTCCAAAGCCACCAGCCAGTTCCTCGAGCACTCCCCGTACTGCGAGCGTGACCTGCGGCTGCCCGAGCTGCCGCTGACCTTCGACGAGGTGAAGCCCGGCGGCTTCGAGGTGCGCGTCAAGGCCCGCGACTGCGTGCACTCATACCACTACGACTATCACCCGCTCGACATCGTCGGGTGGGACGGGTGCTACTACCCCTACATCTTCAACATCGACGATTTCATGCCGATCACCGGCAAGCTGCACATGCCGCCTCCGATCCACCAGACGTTCGAGGCGCACAACTTCGTCATCTGCTCGTTCTGCCCGCGGATGCTCGACTACCACCCCGCCGCCGTGAAGGTGCCGTACAACCACTCGAACCTCGACTCCGACGAGGTGCTGTACTACGTCGAGGGCAACTTCGGCAGCCGCAAGGGCATCGAGGTCGGATCGCTCACGGCCCACCCTCAGGGCATCCCGCACGGGCCCCACCCCGGCACCGTCGAGGCGTCGCTCGACGCCACCTACACGGGCGAACTGGCGGTGATGTGCGACACCTTCCGCCCGCTCCACCCCACGAAGGCCGCGCTCGAGATCGACGACCCGAACTACCCCGCGTCGTGGCAGGGTGAGCACTTCCCGAAGCTGGCCAGCGGGCAGATCAAGCTCAACGGGGTCCACGGTGTGCACGGGCCCGACGGCAAGCCCATCGACCGCCAGCACACCGCCGACACCTGGGCGCCCTGATCACCGGCCCGCGCGGCCGTTCCACCCGGGTCACCGCCGGGCGGAGGGGCCGGTGGGCCCGGGCTTGGGCCGGGCTCCCGGTGGACCGGCCTGCCGATCGACCGGCGCGGCGGGCGACGCCGAAGGCGCCGCAACGCCGCCAGCCCGCTTGGTGAGCGCGTCCAGCCGCTCCCGCTCGCCGTCGGTCAGGCCGGCACCAAACTTCTCGGCGATCCTCGCGGCGGCCGAACCGGCGTGCGGCAACTCCACGGCGCTCTCGAGGCCGTCGAGCCAGGCCGACGCGGGGGTCTTGGCTTGGTCGCCGACCGCCGCGGCGTCGTCGAGACGGTTCAGCCACACGAGCGCCGTCACCTTCAGAGGCCCGAATACGCCGGGCGAGACGGCCGCGGGCACGCCGTCGAGCACCGCCAGTGCGCCCGTCGGGTTGCGGAGCGCCAGCCGCGTCCGGGCGGCCAGAACCACCAGATCGCGGAGCGGGTCGTTCCGCGAGTCGGTCAGGCCCGAGAGCCTCTCGGGCGTCAGGGCGGGGGTGAGCAGCGCGTCTCGCGCGGCGGGGTCGGCCTCGGCGGAGGCCACGAGCAGCAGCTGGTCGACCGGCAGCCGCTCGGCGTATCGCAGCATCTGATCGCGCCGGGCATCGGTGACCGGGCCGGGCAGAGCCGCGGCCGCGGCGAAGCCCTGAGCCGTCAGCCGGTGACGGGCCAGGGCGCGGATCGCCGCCGCCGTGAGCCCGGCCGATCCCACCCCACCACTCGCACCCCCCCCACTGCCACCCGCGCCGTTCCCGGCCCCGGCAGCGGCACCGCCGTTCACGGCGACCGCCCGCGCGGCTTCGATCAACGTGTCGACGCTCCCGGGATCGTCGGCCAGGGCGTCGGCGGCCGCCGCGGCGAGCGACGGCGTCGGCGCTCGCAGCATCGCCCGCACCGCCGCGGTGTCGCCCAGCGACACCCGCAGCGAGAGGGCCGCGGGGGTGAGCAGCTCGGCGGGCAGTTCCGCCAGGCGCGATCGGACCAGGTCCCGCTCGGCCCGGTCGTCGAACCAGCCGGCCCTGTCGAGGGCCAGCGCGGCGTCGACCGCCGCGGCGAAGGCCTCGCCCGACGAGCCCAGCCAACGCAGCACCGCCGCCCGCGAGGCCCGCACCGGATGCCGCGCCAGCAGCCTGAGCAGCGGCGCCGCAACCGCCGGGTCGTCGGTGGTGGCCAGGGCCGCGCGCGCGTCCTGGGCTTGGGCGCCGGCGTCCATGCGCTCGAGCAGGCTGGCCACCCGGGCCCGGAGCCCCGGCTGCCCGTCGGAAAGGTGGGCCGCGGCCGCCTGAGCCACGGCGGGAGAGAGCGTGCGGGCGTTGAGCAGGGCACGCTCGGCCAGATCGAGCCCCAGAGCCTTGAGCTCGGGCCGTTCGTCGCGGATGAGCTCGGCGAGAAGGTCGGAACGGGCCTCTTCAGGTGTCGCGGCGTGCAGACGCCGGTACAACTCCACCGTCCGCCGCGCCAGCGCCTCAGCCCGGGCAGCGGCTTCGCCAGCCCGCTCGGCGGAATAGGCGAGAACCGACTCGGTCCACGCCGCCTCGTCCATGGCGCGGGCCGACTCCCACCAGGCCTTGAGGCCCTGCGGATCGGCGGGCAGGTCGGTCCGGCCGGTCTGCCGCTGAAGGGTGCCGAGGGCCTGAGCCTGATCAATCGCGCGCGCCGGCACGCCGGGGAAGGCCGGCATGGCCATCATCGCGGGCGCCGGTTCGAGGAGCACCGCGATCACCGGCGCCACGGCCTCGCGCGTGTGGAACCGGGCCAGCGCGGCCAGAAGGGCGGCGCGGGCACCCTCCGGCGTCCTTTCGAGGGCCTGGGCCAGCGAACGTGCCAGGACAGCCGGAGGGGGACCGGGGCTCTCGGCGATCGCCCGGGCGGCCAGGGTGCGGACACCGGCCGGACGGTCGGCCAGAAGCGCCGCCCTGATGGCGTCTAAGGCGGGGGGATCGGCGATGGCCACGAGCTCGGCCGCGGCCTCGCGCCGGGTCTGGGCCGTGGAGTCGGGATGAACGAGACGGGCGGCGGGGGTAAGCCCGGAAACATCCCGAGTGGCTTCGGAAGACGTGGCCGACCCGGGGCCCGGCCCGGCCGGCACCGCCTGCACGGCCGAGGCCCGCCCGGCGCCCAACGCGATGGCCGCCGCGGCGGCGGCCATCATCGCTCGGGCTGATCCGACCGTTTTCGGCACGTCACAAGCCTCGTCCGTCTGGTACGGCGGGGGATCGGGTGGGTTCGGCGAGATCCGGCCCGCTTCGCCGGATTCCGCGCAGTCAGGGCGGCAGAGTTTCAGGACGCGGAAGATGGGGAGAACCGTCCGCGGCGTCGATACTATATCGGCTCGTAGACGGCGGGCTGCACGCCCGCACGCGCAAGTTTGATCGGCTCGGCGCGCGGGTTTCCCCGGCGGAGTTCGGAGAACGATGAGCGACTGGTTCGATGCCGAATCCCACGTCGAGCGTGCCCACGAGCACTTCGAGGCCGGGCGCTGGGCCGAGGCCGAGTCGGAGCTGCGCGAGGCTCTGGCCCTGAACCCCGACCGGGCCGACTGGCACTTCAACCTCGGGCTGACGCTCGAGGCGGCGGGCCGTTACGCCGACGCGGCCGACGCCCTCCGCGCCGCCCACAAGCTGGCGCCCGACGAGTTCCAGACCCTGGTCTTGCTCGGGGTCAACCTTCTCCGGACCGACGAGGTGGAAGAGGCCCGGGTCGCCCTGCTGGCCGCCCGCGCCGCCGATGCCGTCCGGGTCGAGCCCCACGTGTACCTCATCGAGGCGCACGCCCGCCTGGGCGACCACGACGCGGCCGAGGTGGAGTTCTACCGCGTCGTGCAGGCCGAGCCCGCGGGCGACTGGCTGGCGATGGCCTACGCCAACATGGGCGAGAGCATGATGGACCGCAGCCAGTGGGAGCGGGCGATCGCCTGCTTCCGCGAGGCGTCGGGCCAGAATCCGGCGCTGCCGCGCGTGCACGCGCGGCTGGCGGCCGCCTACGCCGAGACGGGCCGGCTCGAGCGTGCCCGGCAGCTCTACCTGCGGGCCCTCCGCGAAGATCCCGGCGACGCCGACACCCTGCTCGACCTGGGCTGCCTGCTGGCCGACATGAACCGCCTGGCCGAGGCGGGAGAGAAGTTCCGGCGGGCGCTGGAACTCGACGGCGAGAACCCCGAGGCCCACTTCCACCTCGCGGATCTCTACACCCGCCAGCAGCGGCGGCGCGACGCGATCGCGAGCTACCGGCTGGTCCTGCGGCTCGACCCCGGCTACCCCGGCGCCGCCCGGCGGCTGGCCCGGCTGCTGCTGGCCGACAGCGAGGTCGCCGCGGCCCGCAAGCTGGTCCGGCGCGAACTGGCGGCCCTGCGCGTCGCGGGCCCGGACGCCGCCGCGGACGCGGACCTGGAAGATCTGGGCTCGCTGCTCTTGGACTGCCGGCTGCCGCGCGACGCGGCGCTGGTGTTCGAGGACCTGGCGGCACGCCGCGCGGGCGAGGCCCGGGTGTGGCACCTGCTCTCGGTGGCCCGCCTGCAGGCCGGCGACCGGCGCGCCGGCGTCGAGGCCTGCCGCAAGGCGCTGCGCCTCGATCCGGCGCACGTTCCGGCCCTCCACAACATGGCGCTGGCCCACGTGCAGGATCGTCAGTGGCGGCGGGCGAGGTACTACCTCACGCAGGCGCAGGCCATCGACCGCGACGACCCCGCGCTGCGCCGGCTGGCGATGACCATCCGCCTCCGCAGCGTGATCGACGCGGTGGTGTGGCTCGCGGGCACGCTCGCCCGCCGGCGCCGCGAAGACGCCGGGATCTGACCCCCCTAGCGCCCCGCCTCGCGCAGCCCCAGCAGCCGCGACGCCTCGTCGACGTCCTTGTCGCCGCGACCCGAGCAGTTCACCACGATGTGGCGATCGCATGGCATCTGGCCGGCCAGCCGCACGGCCTCGGCGATCGCGTGGGCCGTTTCCAGCGCCGGGATGATCCCCTCCGTGCGTGCCAGGAGCGTGAACGAGTCGAGCGCCTCGTCGTCGGTGGCGGCGGTGTAGGTCACGCGCCCGGCGTCCTTCCAGTACGAGTGCTCGGGGCCCACGCCCGGGTAGTCCAGCCCGGCGCTGCACGAGTGCACGTCGGCCGTCTGCCCGTCGTCGGTCTGAAGCACGTAGCTCAGCGAACCGTGCAGGATGCCCGGCGTGCCGAAACTGAGCGGCGCGGCGTGGTCGCCCGGCTTGCGCGAGCGGCCACCGGCCTCGACCCCGACCAGCCGCACGCCCGCGTCGTCGACGAACGGGTAGAAGATCCCTGCGGCGTTCGATCCGCCGCCGACGCACGCGACCACCGCGTCGGGCAGGCGGCCGAATGCCTCGACCGACTGCCGGCGGGTCTCACGGCCGATCACGCTCTGAAAGTCGCGCACGATCATCGGGAACGGGTGCGGGCCGACCACAGAGCCCAGCGCGTAGTGCGTGCCCTCGACGCTGGCCATCCAGTCGCGCATGGCCTCGTTGGTGGCGTCCTTCAGCGTGCGCGAGCCGCTCTCGACCGCGATGACGTTGGCGCCCATGAGCTTCATCCGCACCACGTTCAGCCGCTGGCGGCGGACGTCTTCGGCGCCCATGTACACGTCGCAGCGGAGCCCGAAGTGGGCCGCGGCCGTCGCCGTCGCGACGCCGTGCTGGCCGGCGCCGGTCTCGGCGATGATCCGCCGCTTGCCCATGCGGCGCGTGAGCAGCGCCTGCCCCATGGTGTTGTTGATCTTGTGGGCGCCGGTGTGCGCCAGGTCCTCGCGCTTGAGCCAGATGTTCGCCGCCTGCCCCCGCCCGGAGCGCTCGGCGGCGTAGGCCGAGAGGCGTTTGGCGTGGTAGAGCGGCGTGGCGCGGCCCACGAAGGTCGCCAGCAGGGCGTCGAGCTCCGCCGAGAAGGCCGGGTCGCTGCGGGCGCGGCGGTACTCCTCTTCAAGTTGCACGAGCGCCGACACGAGAGTCTCGGGAACGTACACCCCGCCGAACGCCCCGTATCGGCCCGAGGCCGAGGGCACGGCGGACAACGGCTGAGCCGGCGACGCGGTGATCATGGCCAGAGAATAGCCCCGCCGACGGCGCCCTCGTCCGCCGTTATTGGGCCGCCGGACCCGGGACGGGTGCCGAGGGTTTGGCGGCCTCGTCGAGCAGACGCGCGAGGATCCACGCCTCGCCCACCTTCGGCACCGGCACGAAACGCCCGTTGAGGAACAGGGCGCCGCCCCCCTTCCCCGGGGCCGCGGCGTTGAGCGCCGCGGCGTCGGTCTCGATCTGCCGCCGCACCTCGGGCTTCACGGTCTCGCTGAAGAACACGGCCGGGTCGAGCCCCATCGCCTTGATCTGCTCGAACAGCCGGTTGTCGGAGTACCCCTGCCCGACCGACAGGAGCCAGCCGTGCATCTTCCAGAAACCGTCCGGACCGGCGAGACGCCCGGCCACGATCGCCGCGGCCGTCGTCCGGCACGCGAAGGGATTGGTCCGGACATTCGGCCGGCGCATCACGGGGTTGCAGTCGCCGTGCATCGGGAAGTGGCGGAAGACGTACCGCACGTCGGTGCGTGAGGTGGCCAGCGACCGCAGCTCGCGGTCAAGATCGGGGAGGAACGCCACCTGGTAGTCGCCGAAGAGCACGAACTGGAAGGGCGCCCCCTCCGGCCCCACGGCCGCCGACGGACCCGAGGACGTGCCGAGGGTGACGGGCGAGGCGCGGAACTGCGCCAGCGCCCGGTCGATGGCGGTGGGCGGGCGATCGGCCGACGCCGGGGTCGGCGCCGACGCGGCGACGCGCTCGATGAGGCGCGTGACGGAGCCTCGCGGCTCGAGCGAGGTGGTGGGGAACTCCTCGCCGTTGATGAAGAAGAACGGCGTGGCCGGGATGCCCAGCTCCTGAGCCTCCTCGGTGTCGGCCCTGATCTGGGCCTGCACTTCCGGGCCCGCCATCGCCGCCCGGAACTTCTCGGGGTCGTAGCCCCACACGGTGAGCTGCGCGTCGAGCTCGGCTTCGGTGAACGAGCCGCTCTTCTCAAAGAGCCACTTCGAGGCCTGAAAAAAGCCCTCGGAGCCCATGATCTGACCCGCCGCCAGGGCCACCCGCGCAGCCGGGCACCCATCGCCCCGGGCGTTGCGGAAGTCGCGGGGCAGCGTCGCGTTGCACCCGGCCCCGAGTGGGAACACCTTCGGCGAGAGCGACACGTCGGGACGCCTAGCCAGAATCTCGAGCAACTCGCTCTCGACGTTCCGGCACAGCGGACACGTAAAGCAGCTGAACACCACCACGCGTACCCGGGCATCCTCGGGCCCGAGACGGTAACGCCCGGTCAACGTCCCCCGAACCGGTTCGGCCGCCGGGCGAACGTTCATCTGCTGCGCGACCCGGCCGACCGCGGCATCCTCTCTCGACTGCGCGTCGGCCTTCGCCGCCGAGACAGCGAGGCTCTGCCCGAGCACAAGGCCCCCCAGCGCCAGAACGAACGCACCTCCCGCCGCGCCGACGGCCCGCAGCGATGCGCCCGCCGGCGCCACGCCACGCCGCGACAGTTCGACCGCCGCGAAGAAGACCAGATTCCCCGCGTGCGCGGCGATGCAGTAGACGCAGAACGTCCGCTCGATGACCATGATGGCCAGGTACAAGGCCGACACGAGCGCCCCCAGCCGGGCCATCGTCCGCAGCCCGCCGGAGACCCGACGCCCCGTCGCCAGCAGCGCCGCCAGCATCGCAAGGAAGAACGCCAGCCCGACGAACGACACCGGCACGTTCACAGCGGGCAGTTTTCCCCACGCCGACGCCGCCGCGGCCGCGCACGCCGACTTGGGCCCGCATCCGGGCAGCGTGAACTGGGGGAACGCGCCGAGCGACAAGATGGCGGATGCGCCGATCGCCACAGCCGACCCGAGCAGCGCCGCGGCGAACGCGGCACCCCTGAGCGGTTCCGCGAGCGCCGGCGCCGACGCGGCCACTCCCCGTTGTGCCGAATTCTGCCGAGTTGTTTTCGACGGTTTGGGCATGGTGTGGATCGTACGGATCGCCCCGGACGCTCTGGATCCGGCGCAGCGAACCGGTTGCCGGGTAGGTCGTGGTAAAACGCTTCAGCAGTTGGTGCTCGGATTGCATCCGTCGGGCACTCGCCGCCGGGCCGAACGTGGGCCGAGCGAAATTTCGTCGCGCACGGTGCGCTTTTCCGCTTTCCAAGGGTCAGAACGGTGTTAGTCTGAAAGTAGTGAAGCGCTCCACCCACCGGGGAGGGGCCGACGGCTCATCGATCTCGGGAGATCTGTCCTCATGGTAAAGCGGTTTACTTCGGCCTCCGCGCGAACCCTCGCCACGGCCTCCATCGTGGCCATGCTCGCCGGTGCGGCCTCGGCGCAGACCCAGCCGATCCAGGTCGCGTTCCTCTGGCACATGCACCAGCCGATTTACGGGCCGTACGACAGTGTCGTCACCACCCAGAATTCGGGAATGTTCGGCTTCAGCATCTACGACGTGTTCGCGCAGCGCGTCGGCCCGTACACCGGGTGGCCGCGTGACGCGGTGCAGAAGGGGCTCGGGCTGCCGAACCTGGGCACGCAGGTGAGCTTCTCGGGATCGCTGATCGAGAACCTCAACAACCTCCGGAACATCGGGTTCAACGGCGGCGTGTTCAACAACTGGAACGGGCCGTACAACCAGGCCCGCGGCTGGCTGACCAACCGCGGCAACACCCGCATGGACATGGTGGGCTTCGGCTACCACCACCCGCTGATGCCGCTGCTCGACACGCGCGACATCCGCCTGCAGATTCAGCTCCACAAGTACGTTTACGGGCTGACGTTCCCGGGCGGGTCGTACAGCAAGGGCATTTTCCCGCCGGAGAACGCCTTCGCGACGCGGATCGTCCCGGCCCTGGTGGCCGAGGGGATCGAGTGGGCGATGGTGGACAACATCCACTTCGACCGCGCGTGCCAGAACTACCCGTACACGCCTTCGTCGAACCTCAAGCCGCCGAACCGGGCCGATCAGGTGAACCCCGACCCGGCGGCATCGGGCGGCGCGTGGGTGCAACTGAACAACCTCTGGGCCCCTAGCCGCGTGAGCGCGCCGTTCGGCTATCAGCCGGCGTACGTGCAGTACGTGGATCCCAACACCGGCGCGGCCACCCGGATGATCGCCGTGCCCGCGGCCCGCTACGAGGGCAACGAGGACGGGCGCGGCGGCTACGGCGCGTTCCTGTACCAGACGGTGATGGACCAGTACCGCCAGTACAACACCAACGCCGCGCGCCCGATGATCGTGCTGCTGCACCACGACGGCGACAACTACGGCGGCGGCTCCGACGCCTACTACGGCAGCAACTTCCAGAACATGGTGAACTGGGCGACGGGCAACCCCAACTACAACGTCACCACGGTGCAGGACTACCTGAGCCGCTTCCCGGTGCCGCAGGCGGCGCTCATCCACGTCGAGCCGGGCTCGTGGGCCGGCGCCGACAACGGCGACCCCGAGTTCGCCAAGTGGCTGGGCGCCCCCAACGCGCAGGGCGTCAGCCCCGACATCAACAGCTGGGCGGTGATGACCGCGGCGAAGAACCGCGTGTACACCGCCGATCAGCTCAGCCCGATGACGAGCATCGCCAACGTCTACGGCAACACCGGCTCGAACACCGACCGGGCGTGGCGCATGCTGCTGTGCGGGCAGGCCAGCGACTACTGGTACTGGGACGGCGTCCAGCCCTGGGACTCGAACGTCACCCGCGCGTGCAACACCGCGGTGGGCTTCGCCGATCAGGTCATCAACTCGTTCCCCGCCTCGGCCGACACCACGGCGCCCACCGTGTTCGTGCCGCAGCGCACCCCGTACAACCCCGGCGGCATCGACTGGGGCACCACCACCCAGCCCAGCGACTTCACCGTCTGGACGCTCGCGTACGACGTGAGCGGCCTGCAGTCGGTGACGCTCAAGTGGCGCGCCGACGCCGACGGCGTCAACGCCCTCGGCAACACCGCGAACGAAACCTACGCCGGCGGCGCCGGCGTCGGCGCGTGGCAGTCGGTGCCCATGACCGCGCAGGCGGTGCCCACGCCCAGCGCCAACCTCGCCCCCACCTACAAGGCCCAGCGGTACAACGCGCAGGTCAGCGGCCAGTCCAACGTGCTCATCGACTACTACGTCGAAGCCGTCGACACCCGCGGCAATGTACAGCGCACCGACATCCAGCACGTCTTCGTCGGCCCCACCAGCACCGGCGGCGGTGGCGGCGGCGGCGGACCCGTCGCGACGATCAGCCCCGATCCCGCGCAGGCCGGCCAGCCCGTCACCATCACCTACAACCCCGCCGGGCGCAATCTGGCCGGGGCGTCGTCGGTGTTTCTGCACTACGGATTCAACGGCTGGTCGCCGGTCATCAGCCCCGACCCGGTGATGACCTGGAACACCACCAGCCAGACCTGGACCATCACCGTCACCGTGCCCTCCTCGGCCAACCAGCTGAACCTCGTGTTCAACAACGGCGCGGGAACCTGGGACAACAACGGCGGCGGCAACTGGAACTTCAACGTCGTCGGCGGCATCCAGCCCTGGCGCATGGACGGCACGCTCGACTCGCGGGCGACCCTCGTGGCCCAGAACAGCGCGGGCACCAGCAAGCTGTGGGCCGGCATCCTGGGCGACGTCCTCTACGTCGCCAGCACCCCGGCCGGCGGCGGCAACGACCGGTTCATCTTCATGGCCCGCACGCCCGGCACACCGGTCGCGGCGCCGTGGGGCAAGAGCGGGCAGGTGGCCCAGTGGGACGCCTTCATCGGCAACGAGAACGACAACAACTGGAACGGCTGGTTCGACACCACCGCCACCCGCCAATCGGCCTCGAGCGCCACCGGCGTGCTCGCGGGCACCATCAACCTCCGCGAAGAGTTCGGCGGCACCGTACCCAACGAGGTGTGGCTCGCCACCGCGGCGTACCCCACGGCCAACGGCACGAACGTGCTGGCGTCCCTTCAGGCCCCGGCGTTCGTGACCAACAACGCGGTCATCGAAGCCAACGAGTTCGTGAAGTTCGTCATCAGTACGCCCCCGCCGCCGGCCCCTTGCCCCGGCGACGCCGACGGCAATCGCTCGGTCGGCGCCAACGACTTGAGCATCCTGCTCGCGGCCTTCGGCACGTCGACCGGCTCGCCCGGATGGGTGGCCTCGGCCGACTTCGACAACAACGGCAGCATCGGTGCCAACGACCTGAGCATCCTGCTGGCGAATTTCGGGCTGACGTGCCCGTAGCCGGGATTGGCCGAATTCGGCCAATCCCGGGCCAGACAACCGTTTTACAGACCGGTCCCAGTGGATCGATTTGAAATTTGTACCCTATAAAGGGCGTGTCCAACACGCCCTTTTTGCTTGAAAATCCTCTGGTTTCGTTCATCATTCCTTGCGGTGCTTTTTCCCGGGAGGTCCTCGAACGGGCTGGGCACCGGTGCTGTGAACGGGGTCGTGCGGCCCCGTGGCAACAACGCGTCCGAGGGCGTGGACGGCCCCGGCTTGGCCGGTCGGCCGCGAAAATTGGAGATGACGCATGCGAGTCCGTGATCTGCTGAGCCGGCTGGCCCTGTGCGCCGCGGCGTGGTCCGCCGGCGCGGCCGGGGTTTCTGCGCAGGGCGCTCCCGGGGCGCCGGCCACGCCCCCGACGCTGGGAGACCTCCCGGTCGTCGGCGGTTCCCCCGCCGTCGAGGTGCCGGTCATCGTCGAGAACATCTGGGTGTTCCACGTGACCACCAAGGGCCGCGTGGTGTACGACGGCCCGATCCAGGGGTACTTCGGGAACCGCGACGGCGGCGTGCGCGTCTGCAACTCGCAGGTGACGCGCTCGGCCTTCCCGTTCGACACCGTTTCCGGCGGTTTTCCCACGACGGCGCAGGCCGGGTTCGAGACCGGCACCTACATGGGCGCCAGCTTCACGAACCCGAACTCCGACTTCCCGCTGAAGGTCAACAACCTCGAGTCGTTCTGGGTGAAGCCCAACGCCAACTCCGACGTCACCGTGCAGTGGCAGATCGACGTCTGGCAGAGCAACCCGACGGGTACCATCGGCACGGCCCCCAACGGCAGCTACGCCTCGGACGGCTCGATCGTCCCGCACATGCGCATCCCGCCGGGCACCAACGCCGCGAAGCTCATCGTCTCGGTCGATCCGTCGGACCCCGACCAGATCATCCTCCCCGGCATCGCCGGCGGCCCGAACGACCCGGTGACCTGGAGCTTCAGCTTCAAGGCCAACCTGATGAACCAGGGCGGGTCGCCGTGCCTCTCGGCCCCCCCCCAGAACAACAACGCCTTTCCGACGACCGACAACGCCGTCTCTGGCGGCGCCCCCCAGAACGGGCTGAGCTTCCCGGCGTTCAACTGGCTGCGCTCGGTCGGCGGCTCGCTGTGCCTGTGCGCGGTCAACTCGTGGGTGAACTTCGCCACGCTCCAGACGTTCTGCCGCCCCAACGGCGACTGGAACATCCGCGCCAACGTCTCGACCGTCGGCTGCACGGGCGGGGCCACCGGCGCCTGCTGCCTCTCGAGCACGCAGTGCCAGATCGATAACGCGATCAACTGTCAGAACATCGGCGGCGAGTACAAGGGCGACGGAACCACCTGCCAGACGGCGTCGTGCTCGGGCGCCTGCTGCATCAACGGCAACTGCTCGATCCAGACCGCCGCGGGTTGCCAGACCAACGGCGGCACCTACAAGGGCGACGGCTCGACGTGCGCCGGTTCGCCGTGCCAGACCACCCGCGCCTGCTGCATCCCCTCGACGGGCCAGTGCGTGGACCTTGACGCCACCACCTGCGCCGCCGTCGGCGGCGTGGCGGGCGGCGCCGGCACCACCTGCGCCACGTTCACATGCTCGTTCAACGGGGCGTGCTGCCTGCCCAACAGCACCTGCGCCTCGCTCAATCAGGCCGACTGCCAGGGGCAGGGCGGGTCGTTCAAGGGCGCCGGCACCACGTGCGGAACGGTCAGCTGCAACACGCCGCCGGCCGCCTTCTCGCTGACCACCCCCGCCGACAACGCGCTGATCGCCAGCGTGCCCGTGCCCTCCAGCCGCACGCCGACCTTCAACTGGAACGCTTCCTCGGGCACGCCGACGCCCACCTACACCATCCAGATCGCCAGCGACAGCGGCTTCACCAACATCGTCGCCTCGGCCGCGGGTCTGACCTCGACGTCATGGACGAGCACCACCTCCCTGAACTACGCCAGCAAGTACTTCTGGCGCGTCACCGCGTCCAACGCCGCCGGCAATACCGTGTCGACCCCCGGCTCGCGGCTGTTCGGAGTCAAGTGCCAGGCCGACGTGGACAACAACGGCTCGGTCGGAGCGAACGATCTCTCG
Source organism: Phycisphaerales bacterium (assembly GCA_016742075.1). Taxonomy (GTDB): domain Bacteria; phylum Planctomycetota; class Phycisphaerae; order Phycisphaerales; family UBA1924; genus JACVCL01. The sequence continues at coordinate 8,565 of JACVCL010000016.1, read as the reverse complement.
ATCCTGCTCTCGGCCTTCGGCGGCGGCTTCGGCGGCCCGGCCGACCTCGACGGCGCCGGCGGCGTCGGGGCCAACGACCTCTCGCTCCTGCTCTCGTCGTTCGGGGCGTGCACCATCACCCTCCCGTAAACCCGACCGACGTCGATCCCGTGCATCCCGAGCGCCCGAGGGCCGATGCCCTCGGGCGTTTTTCATGCACCCCGCCGCGCTAAGCCGTCCCGGCCCGCCAATCTTCGCGAGATCTTTACACAGCAAAGCCCCCGACCCGCCGGCCGCCGGTTCAAATCCCGTCGTCCGGCGGGAGCGGGGGTCGAGGAGTTGGCGATGCGCAGATGGATTGCTGGTGTCGCCGCCGCGGCGGCGATGGTTCTGGGCACCGGGCCCATCGCCGCGGGCGCGGGCGTGCGCCTCACCGGTGCCGGGGCGACGTTCCCGCAGCCTCTCTATGAGGCTTGGGTAGCCGAGTTCAACCGGACCCATCCGGACGTCGCGATCGACTACCAGCCGATCGGCTCGGGCGGCGGCATCAAGTCGATCACCGACAAGACCGTGCACTTCGCCGGCTCCGATGCCCCGATGACCCGGAAGGAGCAGGACGGCGCCGGAGGGGCGGCCAACCTGGTGCAGATCCCCTCGGTCGCGGGCGCGGTGGTCCCTGCGTACAACCTCCCGGGGGTCGAGAAGCCTCTGAACTTCACGGGTCCGATCCTGGCCGACATCTATCTCGGCCGCATCACCCAGTGGAACGACCCGCGTCTGGTGGAGATCAACCCCGGCGTCGCGCTGCCCGACCGGGTCATCAGCCCGGTGTACCGCTCGGACGGGTCGGGGACGACGTTCGTGTTCACCAGCTACCTCGCGGGTCAGAGCGAGGAGTTCAGTTCGGCTGTGGGCTCGGGCAAATCGGTCTCGTGGCCCGTGGGGCAGGCGGGCAAGGGCAACACCGGCGTCGCCCAGCTGGTGCAGGCGACGGCGGGGTCGATCGGGTACATCGAGCACAACTTCGCCAGCGCCAACGCGATCGCCTATGGGGCGGTGAAGAACGCGGCGGGCAAGTTCGTGCGGGCCACCACCGAGTCGGTCTCGTCGGCCGGGTCCGGCGCGGCCGAGAGATTCACCGGCACCGTGCTCGCCGCGGACATCTGGAACCAGGCCGGCGACGGGGCGTATCCGATCTCGGCGTTCACGTACCTGATCGTCTACAAGGACCTCTCGAACCTGCCCTCGCGTGAGCACGCCCAGGCGATGGTGATGTTCCTGCGCTGGGCGGTGTCCGACGGCCAGGCCGCCGCCGCCAAGCGAGACTACGCGCCGCTGGCCGCGCCGGTGCGGGCGAGGGTCGTCTCGGCGCTCGATCAGCTCACCTACAAGGGTGAGCCGCTCGGCCCGTCGAAGAAATGAGCCGCGGAACGACGGCACCAACCCCGCCGGGGCCCGCCGACCCCGGGCAGACCGGCGGCACCCCGCTGAAGCTGCGCTTGGGCGTGGTCTCGGGCGATCTGGCGCTCGGGCTGCTCTGCCGCGGGGCCGCGGCGTTGGTACTGCTGATGCTCGTGGCCCTGGTGGGGCTGCTCGGGCACGCGGCGCTGCCGAGCCTGCGCGCTTTCGGCGCCGACTACTTCACCAGCGCCGAGTGGCGTCCCAACGAGCTGACGCGGCCGCTGCGCGGGCCCGACGGCCGGGTTGTCGTCGTGGACGGCGAGCGACAGACCGAGACCCTGCCCCCGCGGTTCGGGGCGCTGCCGGTGATCTACGGCACGGTGGCGACGTCGCTGATCGCGCTCGTCTTCGCCGTGCCGCTGAGCCTGGGGGCAGCGCTCTTTCTCGTGCGGGTGGCGCCGAGATGGCGCGCGGCGGCTCCGGTGGCGTTTCTCATCGAGTTTCTCGCCGCGATCCCGAGCCTGGCGTACGGCATGTGGGGCGCATTCGTGCTGGTGCCATTCCTGGGGCGGCACGTCGAGCCGCTGGTGTTCCGGGCGCTGGGCGACGTGACGTGGCTGAAGTTCCTGTTCTACCGGGACAACCCCGTGACCGGGCAGTCGATCCGCATCCCGCTGGAGGGGCGCGACATGATGGCCGGCGGGCTGATCCTGGCGATCATGATCCTGCCGATCGTGACGGCGGTCGCGCGCGACGTGCTGCGGGCCGTGCCGCGGAGCCAGATCGAGGGAAGCCTGGCCCTGGGGGCCACGTGGTGGCAGAGCTCGCGGGCGATGCTGCGGTACGGCCGTGCCGGACTGTTCGGGGCGGTGATGCTGGGCCTGGCTCGGGCCGCTGGCGAGACGATGGCCGTGACGCTGGTGGTCGGCAACCGCGTCGAGATCGTGCCCTCGCCCTTTGCCTCGATCCAGACGATGGCGAGCCTGCTGGCCAACCAGTTCAACGACCCCGTCACCGAGGTTCATCGGTCGGCGTTGATCGGAGTGGCGCTGATCCTGCTGGTGATCTCGCTGCTGTTCAACATCGTCGCCCGCAGCCTCGTTGTGGGCGGCCAGAGCCGGACCGCCCTCTCCGACTGACCCCCCCCACTCCTACCCCCACTCCTACCCCCACTCGCCAAGCCCGCAAGCCCGCCCGGACGCCTTCCTTCGTCATCCCCGCCCGTGAGCACTCTCCACGACCGAGCCAAGAGACTGACCAGCGCCGCCGCGTACGCGGGCAGCATCGCGTGCGCGGTGGTCATCGTGGGCGTGCTGCTGCTGGTGCTCGCCGACCTGGTTCGCCGGGGCGCGGGCGGGCTGTCGTGGGCGTTCTTCGCGGCCGATGCGCAGGGCGAGCCGGCCGGGATGCGACACGCCATTGAGGGAACGCTCATCCTCGTCGCGCTGGCCTCGGCGGTGGGTGTGCCAACGGGCGTTCTCGCCGGCGTGTACCTGTCGGAGTACAGCAAGGAGCGGTGGCTGGCCACCCCCGTGCGGTTCACGGCCGACGTGCTGGCGGGCGTGCCGTCGATCGTCGTCGGGATCCTGGGCTACGAACTGCTGGTGGTGCCGCTGACCGGCTACTCGGCGTGGGCGGGGGCCGCGGGGCTGGCGTTCATCATGATCCCCATCGTCGCCAGGACCACCGAGGAAATGCTCCGGCTGGTTCCCCATTCGTACCGCGAGGCTTCGATCGCTCTTGGGGGCACGAAATCGCAGACGATTCTGCGCGTGGTGCTCCCGGGGGCCTCCGGCTCGATCGTCACCGGCATCATCCTGGCGCTGGCCCGCATCGCAGGCGAGACGGCCCCGCTGCTGTTCACGATTCTCGGCGCGAGCATGATCACGCGTGACCCCTCCAAGCCCTTCCCGGCCCTGACACACCAGATCTACGTGTGGGCCAACTCGCCCGATCCGAGTCGACGCGACATGGCCTTCGCGGGCATGCTCGTGCTCATCGCGGTGGTGTTCGCGATCAGCCTCGGCATCCGGCTCACGGTGGCCCGGGCGCAGCGGCGGCGGTGAGACCGGTCAGCCCGGGAGCGCGGCCAAGGCCGACCGGAAGTCTTTAAACCCGCCCCCGCAGGCCGAGTCGAGCCAGGCGGCGAAGCGCCTCGGCAACGCCGCATTGAGCGCCCGTGCCGGCGGACCCCCGCCAGCCCGGGCCCCTGTGGCCGCCTGGAACAGGACCTCTCCCAGCGATCGAACCACCGCCGGCCCTTCGGCGGCCGGCTCCTGCGACAGCGCCGCCTCGACCCCGACGAGCTCGGCGTGCAGAGCCCCGCGTCGATCGACCAGCACATCGGAACTCCGCCACCGTCCTTGGGGAACCCCCTCGGCCTCCAGCGTCGCAGCGCACGACATCAGCTGCCGCGCGGCGTGGACGGCCTCGTGAATACCCAGCCGTCGCTCGGGCTTGGCCGTGACGAGCGCTTCGAGGCTCAACAAACCGTCCGGACCGCCCAGATATGGGCAGAGAAGCCAGAGGTCGAAGGATCCCCACACGTTCCGCTCGACCGGCACGGCATGCGGGACGCGGAGCGAGAGGCACCGCGACAGACGCGAACCAGCGGCCGAGAGGGGCTGCGGAGAGGCCAGCCGATACAGCAGAACGGGTCTGTCGTTTTCGGTGTCCCGGGCCAACCAACGCTGGGCGAATCGATGCGAAGGCAGGGCCCGCTCGACGAAATGGCCCAGCACCCGCCCGCCGAGTGGATCGACGGAGCGATCGAGGAGAGCCGTTGCGCCCGTGGCCGGCGTGGGCGCGGCACCAGTGCCGGCCGGACGGTCTAGGGGATGCGTCGGGGCGACGCCGGATCGAAAGGCTGGCGACAAGGCCGAATTCCAAAGACCGAGACCCGGCCGGATGAAGCACATCGCTCACTCGGCGGTCGGGTCTCCCGAACCGGGTCGGAGTGTACTGGAAATCGGCCCCAGGGCATTCTCGGGGAGAGAAGTCGACATGCCGAAATACCCTAACGAATTCCTCCCAATCTGACGACCAGCCCAAGATCCGGGCCGGGGTCGGCGAACAACGCCCGACTTCCTATACTCCGCCCCCCAATTCTTCAGAGACCGACCGGAAGGACCGTGCGCACCATGACCGCCCTGCTCGCCGAGATGAACTGGAACGCCCTGGGAACCGGCGCCCTCGTGGTGCTGTTCATGGTGGTGTCGTTCTTTCTGATCATCACGATCCTGATCCAGCGGCCGCAGGGCGGCGGGCTCTCGGCGGCGTTCGGCTCGGACGTCGGCGCCGGGCAGACGGCCTTCGGCGCCAAGACCGGCGATGCGCTCACCACGGCGACGATCATGTTCTTCGTGCTGTTCGTGGGCGTGGCGGTGGGGCTGAACTTCATGGTCCGGCCGCCGCAGGCCCCGCCAACCGAGGTGAGGGCGCCCGCGGGCCAGCCGCAGAACCTGCCTCCGCAGCCGGTGGGCACCGGCGCGACCGGCGCGACCGGGGCGACGGGGTCGGGCTCGCAGACGACGGCCGCCGAGCCCGCGGCGACGGGTGCCGGCTCTTCGGAACCGGCCGCCACCGGTCCTGCGCCGCAGTAATGTTCCGCGGCGGGTCGGGGGGCGGAGGTCAGGCTGATGATCCGCTCGATGACCGGGTTCGGAGAGGCGTCGTCGCACGAGGGGGGCGTGCACTACTTCCTCGAATTGCGGTCGCTGAACAACAAGTACTTCAAGGCGACGATCCGCCTTCCAGACGAGCTGCAGGGGCTGGAGCCCGAGCTGGAGGCCGAGCTGCGCCGCCGGCTGACGCGGGGCACGATCACGCTGATCGGCAAATCGTCCAACGCGTCGGCGAACGCGGCGCACCAGATCAACCACGAGGCCCTGGCGCGGTACGTCGAGCAGCTGCGGCGCACGCCGCAGGTGGCGGACGGGTCGCTGAAGATCGACGTCTCGGCGCTGCTGGTGTTGCCCGGCGTCCTGCAGCCGCCGGCCGACGAGGAGGCCCGGCTCGATCACGCCCGCGAGGTGTTCCTGCGTCTGCTCGAGACGGCGTGCAAGGGCCTGCAGGCGATGCGCGCCAAGGAGGGGCAGCTGCTGGTGAAAGACCTGCTGCAGCACCACGGGGTGATCCATCAGGGCCTCTCGCGGATCGCCGAGCGTGCGCCCCGGGTGGTGGAGGACTATCAGCGCCGCCTGCGGGCGCGGGTCGAGAACATGCTGTCCGATGCGCAGGTGCGGGTCGACACCGTGGACCTCATCAAGGAGGTGGCGGTGTACGCCGAGCGGTCGGACATCTCCGAGGAGATCGCCCGCCTGTCGGGGCACATGGGGCAGTTCAAGCAGCTGATCACCGCTTCGGACGACCGGCCCATCGGCCGCACGCTCGACTTCCTGGCGCAGGAGATGCTCCGCGAGGCGAACACCATCGCCAGCAAGTCGGGCGACGCCGAGATCTCGAGGGACATCGTCGAGATCAAGGGCGCCATCGACCGCATCAAGGAGCAGGTGCAGAACGCGGAGTGACGGAGTGAGCAGCGGGAGCCCGTCGGACGTCCGGCTCCGTGCTCCATAGGAGAGCCCGATCGGTGAGTTCCGCCTCGTCGAACCCGGTGCCGGGGGGCCCCGCGGCCGGCGGAGGGCCCGCCGGCGTGCCGCCGATGACCGGGGAGGACGCGGCGGGCCTCTTCGAGCCTTCGGAGCTGGCGGTGGTGCTCTCGCACTGGGACACCGGCGCGATCCGCTCGATCCAGTGGCTCAAACGCGGGTCGCGCCGGTCGCCCAAGCTGGTGGTGGAGGCGGAGAAGGGCCGGTTCCTGCTCAAGCGGCGCGCGCCGGGGCGCGATGAACCCCTGCGCGTGGCCCGTGCGCACGCGATCCAGCTGGCGCTCGCCGACGCCGGATTCCCGGTGGCGAGGCTGGTGCCGACGCGTCGCCACCACGAGACGGCGGTGCGCTTCGACTCCCGCATCTACGAGCTCTTCGAGCACGTGGAGGGGACACGCTTCGACTTTTCGGGCGAGCAGGCGCGCTCGGCCGGCGAGGTGCTGGCGAGGTTTCACCTGGCCCTCGCCACGGCGCACCTGGCCGATCTGCCGGGCCACTCGTACCACGACAACGCGGCCGTCGCCTCGCAGCTCGACTCGATCCCCGGGCGTTCCGACCTGTCTCTGGCCGACTGCTGCGCCGACCTCAAGACCGCCTACGCCGAGGCGGGCGCCGCGGCAGCCGCGGCCGGGGTCGGATCGTTCCCCCGCCACGTGGTGCACGGCGATTACCACCCGGGGAATTTGCTGTTCGACGGGCCTCGCGTGCGGGCTCTGCTCGACTTCGACACCGCGCGGCTCGAGCCGCGCGTGATGGACATCGCCAACGGCGTGCTTCAGTTCTCGCTCCTCCGCACCGCCGACACGCCCGACCACTGGCCCGACGGCCTCGACGAGGCCCGGCTGAGGGCGTTCGTCTCGGGGTACGACTCGGTTCCCGGGGCGATGATCTCGCAGCCGGAGGTCGATGCGCTGGTGCCGCTGATGATCGAGGCGATGATCGCCGAGGCGACAGTCCCCATCGCCGCCACGGGGCGGTTCGCCGACGTGTCGGGCTCGTCGTTTCTGCGGATGGTGCTCCGGAAAGTGCGTTGGCTGGCCTCGGAATCGCCCCGGCTGGCCCGCCTGCTGGCGGCGCCCGACGCGGGATAAACTCTTCCCCGGATCCCCCGCCGGCGCGAACCCGTGGAACGCGCGGCGGGGAACGCGGAGACGCATCATGCGAAGGTCGCGGCGGAGTCTGGCGGCGGCGATCGTCGGGGCGGCGTTCGTGCTGCCCGGCTGGCCGGCCGCGGCGAGGCCCGACCCCGCGCCCGCCGAGGCGCCGGCGGCGGACGATTCTGCCCCGAACCTGCCGGCCATCGTCCGGCGGCTCGACGCCCCCGCCCTCGACGATCGGGACGCGGCGCAGGTTCAGCTGGCCGAGGGACGCGACATTTCGTTGGGGCACATCCGCGAGCTGCTGCGGGACAAAGGCCTCTCGGCCGAACAGCGGCTGCGGCTGGTGGCGGCGTTCACGCGCCGGTTCACGATCACTTCGCGTGGCGCGGTCGGAATCAACTACGCTTCGATCCCCGGTCCGGACGGGATCTCGATCAGCGCGACCGTGCGCGGCTTCCCGGCGGCGGAGAACGGGACGTTCCGCGTCGGCGACGTGCTGACCGAACTCGACGGTGTGCCTCTGGCGCGCGCGGCCAACGCCGACCCGGCCGACCTGATGGACCCGACCACACGGTTGCCCTCGGTGATCATGTCGCACGATCCCGGGGAGGTGGTGAAGGGCCGAGTGCTGCGTCGGTTCGGGCCCAACGGCGAGCTGCCGCCGGTGATTCAGCCGGGCGAGGCCGACGCCCTGATCATGAACCAGGGCGCGGTCCGCATCGGCGGCGAGCAGCCGGCACCGGCGCTCGACGAGAAGATCCCCCCTGAGCAGTGGACGACGCGCGTGGTGGAGGTCGACATCCCCCTTGGCCGGTTCGACGATCTGCGCAGCCGCGGGATGGTGTCCACGGATGTGGTGGGGCTGGCGCTGCAGCGCCGGCTGGCCCGCGAGGGTCTGACCCGCGAGTCCTGGGCGCCGCTGCCGGTCGAGCTCACCGGCCCGCGGGGGTGGGACGCCGTGCCCATGGCGCCGGGGGTGGGCCTGAACCGGTCGGGCGTCGTCGCGGGGCCCGTGGCGGTCGGCGAGAACCTCGACGGCGTCCGCGACCCCTGGCGCGATCCGGCGCTCGAGCGGCAGTGGCGGGCCATGCCCAACCGGCTCGGTGGGAACGCGGCGCAGCGGCAGGCCCTCAACAACAGGCTCGGTCAGATCATTTGGCCCGGGCAGGTGGCGGCGACGCGTCCGACGCCGACCGACGCCCAGTCGACCGCCCCGGCGTTGCCGGGATCAACCGAGTCGGCCCTGCGCCGGCTGGCGGCGATCGAGGCGGAGGCCGCCGAGGTGCAGCGGGCCGCCGACGCGGCGGGGACCGATCTTGCACGCCGCCAGATCGCCGAACTCCGCCTCGCCGAACTGCGGGCCGAGCGGGCCCGTCTGGCGGCGCTCCTCAAGGGCGCTCCGGTAGCGCCGCCGACCTCGGCCGCCGTCCCCGACTGACCTGAGGGCCGGGTTGGGGTTGGGGCTGGGGTTGGGC
>JACVCL010000015.1 GCA_016742075.1 Phycisphaerales bacterium | reverse complement strand
CACCGCCCCCACGCCCGCCGCGCCCGCCGCGCCCCCGCCAGTTCCCACGGCCGAACGGCCGACCTCCCCTCCGCCCGCAGGGCCCGCCGCCGCCCAACGCTCGTCGGGGCACGCGGGGATCGGCCGACCCTCGGGGTCGAGCGCGGTGAGCCCCTCGGCCGGCCACCGGCGTTCGCGATCCCCGAACTTCGCCCGGAACCCCACCGGCCCACCGCCCTCGGCCGCCGCGGCGTCCCCGCCGAGCGACACCCGGACGTCCACCGTCACCGACCGCCGCAGCGCCTCGGTGCGCGCGGCGGTGAGCATGTTCACCAGTTCGCCCAGCGCCCGCTCCTGACGCGTCGCCCGAGACGTCCGCCCCACCGCCGCGGCCACGAGGGCCAGCAGCAGACCCATCACCGCCAGGGTGACCACCAGTTCGATCAGCGTGAACGCCCTTCCGAAGGCGCGGCGGTGCCGGAAGGCGGCCCCCGCTCGGTTCGGTGCGCCGCGGCCCACGTCAGCGCTGCCGGCGCGAGATGATCTCGACGACGTCGGCGGTGTCCACCCGGCCGTCGCCGTTGAGATCGAACTTCTGGAGCCCCTGCGCGGTCTCGGGCCGGCCGTAGCCCGCGATGATCCGCAGCAGGAACGCGGCGTCGTTCATGTCGATCGCGCCGTCGCCGTTGAGGTCGTACTTCGAAAGATCACCCGTGCCCCCGGTGCCGCCCGTCGGCCCGCTGGCGCCGACAGCCCCCAGGCGCACGTTCAGGTTGCGGGTGGGCGTCAGATCGAAGCCGGGGATTTCGATCGGGAATGGCGGCACGAACGTGCCGTTGTACGTGTAGTTGAACGCCTCGCCGGCGGTGTTCTCGACGCGAACGTCGGTCCGGGTCTGGTTGGACGAGGACTTGTAGAACTGGAAGCGGATCTGGGCGCCCTTGGCCGCGCCCTCGACAGTGCTTGTCGTGTTCGTGTCGTCGCCGAAAATCACGATCGAGAAGGGGGTGCGGACCGTGCCGGCCGGGTCGCGCGGGCCCGTGGGCCCGGTCTGGCCGGTTTGACCCGTTGGTCCGGTCTGACCCGTCGGGCCGGTCGGGCTCGTGGGCCCGGTCTGACCCGTCGGGCCGGTCTGGCCGGTCGGGCCGGTCTGCCCGGTCGGCCCGGTGGCACCGGTGCCGCCCGTGCCCCCAGTTCCGCCGGTGGCCCCGGTTCCCCCGGTTGCACCCGTGCCCCCCGTGCCGCCGGTGGAGCCGGTGGTGCCCGTCGTCCCCGTGGTCCCCTCGCGCCCGGGGTCGGCCCGGAGCAGCAACTGGCCCGTCTGCCCGGTGGCGCCGCCCGTCCCGGTGCCGGCGGACGTGGTGCTCGACGCGACGTTGCTGCTGGTGAAGTTGTAAAGCCCGACGATCCGTGTGCCCGCGAAGGCCGCGAGCTGATCGCCCGCCTGGGGGGCCGGCACCGAGGGACCGGTGATGAAGTCGCCCGAGACGCGCTCTTTCACGGAGCTCGACGATGGCGCCGTGAACTGCCCCATCGCGGGTGCCGCGGCGAGGACGAACGGGATGGCGATCAGCAGGGTGCGCATGCGGGGCCCTCGGACCACCCCGGCCCGCCGCCAAGGCTCGGCGGTGCGGATGGGATCAATGGTACCCGCGTGCGGTCCGGCGGTTCCCTCAGCGGGCGATCCAAAAAGAAAAACGGGGGCCCTTGCGGGCCCCCGTCGGGGTGTCCAAATCGTCCGGCGACGGACTGAGAATTAGCGGCGGAAGTGGCCGAAGAAGGCCTGGCCGGCGGAGATGCCGGTGGTGCTGTTGACGTTGTTGGTGGCGTTCGGGGCGCCGGCGGGCTGCAGGTCGCGGCTGGTGACCACGATCTGCGGGCTCACGCTGATGCCGCGGTTCTGGAAGGTGATGACGTAGTCGAGCTTGCCGTTGTTGGTGGTGCCGCCGGTGATGTTGGCGGGGAAGCCCGAGCCGCTGTTATCGAAGTTGGCGAAGCTGGTGAGGAGCGACCAACCCTGGGTGGTGCTGTTGTTCGGGAAGGCGGCGGAGGTGCCGAAGAAGTTGGCCTGGGTCGTCGGGACCGCAGCGCCGAACTGGAAGATGCCCAGGGGAGAGTTGCCGGCGGAGCGATTGAGGAACAGGGCCACACCGTAGCCGCCGACGACATTGTTGATGCCCTGGTTCAGGCCGTTGCCGGTGTTCAGCTGCACGCCGAAGCTGGTCATGGTGAAGGCGAAGTAGCGGGTGCAGTCGGGGTCGATGATCAGCGAGTCGAACTGATTGCCGTCATCGTCGTTGCTGGTCCACTTGCCGTTGGCGTCATCGTCGGTGAAGTAGACGAAGTTCTCGAGGGCGCTGGTCCAGGGGAGCAGCGGGGCGACGCGGACGTTGGCCGAGGTGATCGCGGAGGGCAGGACCGGGCGGGCCGCGGTGGAAGCCGCGTAGCCGCTGTTGCGGTCGTAGCCGACCAGATTCCAGCCCGGCCAGGCGGTCTTGTTGCCGACGCGGCGGAGGTCGATGTCGAAGCGGGTGGCGTTGGAGGCCTCATCGGCCGAGGCGCCGTTCTGGCCCTGGTTGCGGTTGTTGGCGTTGAAGAGGATCGGGGCGCCGTTCACCGAGCTGAGCAGGCCCGACACCGCGTAGCGGGTGCCGTCCGGCAGCTCGACGACGAAGATGATGGGCCTGCCCGTGGCGTCGAGATTCTTCCTGCCGTCGAAGGCCGCGACCGGGCCCGAGACGTGCATGCGGTAGGTGCCGGCCTGGGCGGGATTATCGACCACGCCGCGGGAGGCGATCGGCTTGGCGCCGATGTCGAAGCCGGCGCCGGTATTGTTGACGTTGTTGCGGCCGTAGAGGCTCTCAACGAGGCCACCGCTCGAGCGGAGCACGTCCCAGCAGAACTCGAGGCGGCCGTTGGTGATGACGGTCGCGTTACCGCCGCCGGTGCTGTAGGTGAAGGAGTTGCCGATCGTGGCCTTGCCCGTGAACGTGATGCCGTTCACGTTGGTGGCATTGGCGAAGGTGATCGGGACGTAATCATCGCTGAAATCGGTGCGGAAGCGGTTGTTGTCGTAGTACACGAAGTCCTGGAGGCCCAGCCACCAGTTGGTCATCGCGTTGATCGTGCTGTTGGTGTTGCTGGTGCCCTGATTGCGGTCGTAGTTCACCGGCACGCCGTTGGCCTGGAACGAGACGCGGCTGACGGTGGGGTAGGCGATGAAGGCGTACACCTTGGTGTTGATCGGGGCCGGGTTGCCGTCGGTGCCGGTGATGGTGCCCAGGAAGGGCATGATGGCCACATCCTGCACGGGGCGGTTGGCGCCCGGCACAGCGCGGACGGAGAACGAGTCATTGATCGCCGAAACGAGGTTGGCCGGGGTGGCCGTGTCGCGGACGCGGTTGAGAGCGCTGGCGCCGTTGTAGGTGAGGGTCGGGGTGCTGGTCATCGCGATGACGCCGTCGGTCAGCGGGACCGAGATGGTGTTGCCGCTGACGGTCGGGGCGCCGGAGACGCTGCCGCCCTGATTGATCGAGAAGTCTGACGCGGCCAGGGCCGGGCTGGTGGCCACGGCCTCGGACATCGTGATGTCGACGCGGTCGGCGAAGCCGTTGCCGTTGCTGTCGATCAGGAAGGCCTGGATGAACGTGGTGGTGCCGTCAACGTCGCTGGTGAGCAGCGCGAACGGGGCGCGGCGGTCCTGGAGCACGGCCGAGCCGGCCGGCGACGGGTTGTTGCCGCCGCCGTCGCGGATGCCGGCGCCCAGGCTCGACGAGCCGGGGTTGTAGACCGGGGCGATGGTGCTGATCGTGGTGCCGGGCACAAGGTCGGCGTTGCCGTTGTTGGGAATGGAGTTGTTCTGGAGCGTGAGGATGTTGCCGTCGGGGCCGCCCACGAAGTCACCGGAGGTGTTCGTCGAGAACGAGCGGGTGCCGCCGGGGCCGAAGCGGATGTTCTGGCGGACGAGGGCGCCGTTGTTCACGGCCTCGGTGTAGACCAGCGCGGCGCGGTTGAGAAGGATCGAGCGGCCGACGTCGCCGGACTGCTGGGAGAAGTACTGCGCGTTGTCGGCGCCGTTCTGGTTGTGACCGGCGTAGAAGAAGGCGTTCACGAGCACCGGGCCGGTGCGCTTGATGGTCGGCGCGCCGGGAGCCGGGATCGGCGAGACCGTCAGGTTGCCGGCCGCGTCGGTGAAGTTGATGCCCGTGGCGCCGATCGAGAGGGCGTTGGGGTCGTTGGTGCCGGGAATCGGCTCGTTGGCGTCGTTCAGCACGCCGCCGGTGCCGGTGCCCGAGGTGCCGTTGAGGTTCCAGTCGAACGTCAGCGGGTTGAACTGGATCACGATCGCGTTGTTGGACTCGCGAACGTTGGTGTTGGTGAAGTTGGTGGTGAACACCGAGCCCAGGCCCACCGAGGTGATCGGGATGGTGTTCTGCGGCACGGTGCCGGCGGTGGCGCCGGTGGTGGTGGGCGTGAGGGCGCCGGTGAGCGGGTCGATCAGCTGCTTCGGCCGCACCGTCTGGTTGGCGACGCGGAGCAGGGTGAAGCCGGTGCTCGAAGTGATCGCGGTCATCGGCTCGTTGAAGACATAGGCCACGGCGTCGAGGTTGCCGTCGCCGTTGAGGTCGTGGTAGCTGACGCCCACGAGGCTCGGGGCGATCTTGTCGGCGGCCGTGAGGTCGGCCGAGCCGCTGAAGTTGTTGCCGAAGATGTCCTGCGGGGGCGTGGTGCCCGTGATGACGCGGACGGTGAACACGCCGGCGGGGCCGCCGCCGCCGAAGCCGACAGCGGCGCGGCCATCGGGGCCGACGCCGGTGAAGCCGGTGTCATTGATGCTGAGGCGGATCGAGTTCGGGTCAGACGGGTCGGCCGAGATGCCGGTGACCTGCAGGTCGGAGACCACACTGTTGCTGTTGACGCGGATCTGGAAGCAGTCGGTCGAGATCGCGCCGGAGTTGGCGATGGGGTTGTTGAAGGTGACGCGGAAGATGTTGGCGGCCGAGCCGCCGGCGCCCAGCGGGGCGATGGCCGCCGAGCCCGAGGCGGCCAGGGCCGGGGGCGCGGTGATGGCCGCGCTGCTGGCCGTCGGCAGGTTCTTCACGAAGTCGCGAAGAGCGGTGGTGCTGAAGGTCGGCACGCCGCCGGCGTTGTAGGCCGGGCGGACGAAGCTGCCGAGCACGTAGGTCGAGCCGCCACCGACCGTGAACCGGTAGATGGAGTTGTTGGCCGAGGCCAGCCAGCCGTCGCCGCCGCCCACCGTGAGGAGGGTCGGGGCGGGCTCGCTGCCGGCGAACGTCGAGGTGGCGTTGATCTGGAAGTCGGCCGCGGCGACCGCGCCGCCCTGGTTGCCGTCGTTGCCACCGGGGAAGGCGCCGGTGGTGCCAACCATGCGGCGGTTGAACACCAGGAAGGCCCGCGGGTTGCCGCCGACGGTCGCGAGATACGCGTTGGTGAGGTTGAGCGGCGTCGCGACGGGCAGGGCGGTGACGTTGCTGCTGTTGGTCGTGGCGATGTCGGCATTCCAGGCCGTCTGAGCGCCGGCCGAGAGGCCCGCGGGATCAGCGCCCGAGGTGATGCGGATGCCGATCGACCGGACCGCCGGGTTGGTGAAGATGGCCAGCGTGCCGACGCCGGCCGAGAGGTCGATGCGGACGTCGGCGTTGCCGGCGCCGTTGTTGTACGCCGGGGTGGCGACGAGCAGCGCCGACACGCTGGTGGCGGTGCCCGCGACGATGTTGCCGGAGGCATCGAGACCGACCAGATAGGCCGAGCTCAGGTTGCCGGCGGGGATCACGCCGCCGGCGTTGAGGCCGGCGGGCACGTTGAAGCTGATCGTCGTGCGGGGCCCGACGCTCTCGACGTTGCTGAGCACCGGCTGGTTGATCACCACGCCGTTGGCGACAGCGGTGAGCGGGTTATTGCCCGGCACCGGCTGAACGCTATTGGGGTTCCACTGCGTCTGGGCGAGGGCGACGGGGGCGAAGCCCGCCGCGCCGATCAGCGCCAGAGCCGTCCAAACACTGCGATTCCTCATCTCTGGGTCCTTTCAACTGCTCCCGACGGGCCGAGTGCCCGGCACGAGCGTGCTCCATTTACAGGCCGCCGCTCAGTCGCGGTGCGGGCGGGCCTCGACGCTGGGAAAGAAAACTGCCAACGCGAAGCCGGCCCGAGCCGACCCCGCCACGATCGTGAACGCTGCGCATCCGTGGCGCAGAGCGGTGCTTGCGGTGAATGAAGCAGTGAAGATGGTCAATCCGGTCAATCGCATAACCTGTGCGCCAGCCGGCCCGAGGTTACCGGGCGGTCGGGCGTGCTCCGGGAGAGACTACCCCGGTTTGTGAATGCTTGCAAAGCACGGGCGGGGTCCAAACGGCCATTGACCACTGAAAATGTGGATAAACCGGGCAGTTTGGGGCCGACCTTCGGCCCCTCGGCGCAGACGCCTTCTGTTCGGTCATCGTCCAGCCCGCCCGGCCGCCCCCAAAAATGACTAGTGGTCACCAACGTGACCACAGCGAAGGATCATCGAAAACGATGATCCGAGACGCGGCACGAATGCCCTGATCAGGGCGAATGCCAGTGATCAAGATAGAGGAGCCGCCTCAGGCCTTGCCCGGCTGCAGAGCCCGGCTGCGGTAGCCGTCGAGCAGCTGAGACGCCGCGAACCGCACAACATCCCCTTTTCCGGTTGTCCCCAGTTTCTGATTCAGGCGCATCAGGTGGGTGCGGAGGGTGGGGAGGGCGATCGCGAGCCGCTCGGCGATGGAGTGGTTGCTGCCCCCCTCGCAGATCGCGAAAACGACATCGCGCTCGCGGGAGGTGAGGCTGGAAAACGCGTGCACCAGGTAGCTGCGCTCGGCGGGCAGCAGCTCGAGCGTCCAGTTGCAGTTCTCGGCCCGGGTGTCGTGCGGCGAGAGCGCAGGGGACTCAGCGTCGAGATCCTCGATCGGCGGGGCCGAGGCGACGGAGACCGGCCGGACCACGGGCCTGCGCCCGGCTTCCACGGGGTGAGCGGGCGTGGCCGCGATGGTGAGGCCCTCGAAGCTCGGATTCTGCGCAGGACCCCGGCGGGCAGCACGCTGCAGGCTCATCGATGAACTCTCCTCTCGATCACACAGCACACACGGAGGCAGAGCCCGAAGAGGGGTCGAGTGGCGTCCGGGACACCGACTGACTCCAGGCTGGCATCATCGCGACGGATGACGCCCCAACGACGTCTAAGAATAGCCGATGTGGGGGGTCGTGCAAGCGACTTGTGCGCGGCGGTTCGCCAATAGTCGTTGTTTTACAAGGGATTACGGAAAGTGCCCACCCTTGATAGGGGCGTGTTTGGGCCGGGGTGTTCCGGGCTAGGCGTGGTGTACGAGAAAGCGCGCGGGCGGGGCGGGGCGAGGTCAATCCGGAGGCCGGGATCGTCGATGGACTGTCGCCGGGGCGAGGCGAGCGCCCGCCCGGCGCGCCCGAGGGGGTGAGTTCCCCTTGTCTGGGTGGTTCATGGCCGCTCCCGTCGGGGGCGGCGCCGGAGAGGACGACGCCGATGGACATCGACCAGATCCTGCGGACGGCGGCTCAGCACGACGCGTCGGACATCCACATCGTGGCGGGGCACCCGCCGGTGATGCGGGTGCACACGGTGATGACGCCGATGGACGCGCCGGTGGTGACGCCGGAGGCGGCGCTGAACATCGTGCGGCACATGGCGTCGAAAGAGGCGCTGGCCAACTTCGAGAAGACCAAGGACTCGGACTTTTCGTACGCGGTGCAGGGGCTGGGCCGCTACCGCGTGAACGCGCACATGCAGCGTGGCGTGGTGGGCATCGCGATGCGCGCGGTGAAGAGCAAGGTTCCGCCGCTGGCGAAGCTGAGCATGCCGGAGGTGATCGGGCGTCTGACGTACCTGCCGCGCGGGCTGGTGCTGGTGACGGGCGAGACGGGCTCGGGCAAATCGACGACGCTGGCGGCGATGATCCAGGCGATGAACGAGCGGTACCAGAAGCACATCATCACGCTGGAGGACCCGACGGAGTACATCTTCGAGAGCCACCACTCGCTGATCGAGCAGCGCGAGCTGGGCCAGGACATGCCGAGTTTCGCGAGCGCGCTGAAGCACGCGCTGCGTCAGGACCCGGACATCATCCTGGTGGGCGAGATGCGCGACCTGGACACGACGGCGCTGGCGATGACGGCGGCCGAGACGGGCCACCTGGTGCTGTCGACGCTGCACACGGTGAACGCTTCGCAGACGGTGGAGCGCATCATCGACATGTACCCGAGCGGCCAGCAGAACCAGATCCGGGCGATGCTGGCGAACACGCTGCAGGCCGTGGTGAGCCAGACGCTGTTCAAGCGCGTGGACCAGCCGGGCATGGTTCCGGCGGTGGAGGTGCTGCTGTGCACCCCGGCGGTGCGGAACATCATCCGCGAGGCGCGGACGTTTGAGATCGCCAACGTGATCGAGACCAACCGCGCGCTGGGTATGCGGAGCCTGGACGCGTCGATCGCCGAGCTGTATTTCAACGGGATGATCGACCGCGACGACGCGATCGCGTCGGCGGCGTACCCGGAGAAGCTCGAGCGTCAGCTGGCCGCGTGAGGCGCCGGCCGTTGTTCCCCCGACCGATGATCCGCGAGCCCTGAGCCATGCCCAGTTACCGCTATCAAGTGAGGACCGCGCGCGGGGAGACGCAGGTGGGCGTCCTGGCGGCGGAGAACGCCGCGACGGCGGCCGGGCTGCTGCGCGCCCAGGGTCACCACGTGCTGGGGCTGACGCCGCTGGCGCAGGGGATCGACCGCGGCGCGCTGCTGGCGAAGCTGAAGGAGCTGAACTCCGGGCGCGTGACGATGAAGCACGTGCTGGACTTCACGACCCAGCTGGCGGTCATGGTGCGGGCGGGCATCGGCATCCGGGCGGCGCTGGAGGGGATCGCGGAGCAGACCGAGCACGCGCGGTTCAGGCAGATCATCACGGGGCTGAAGACCGACGTGGAGTCGGGCAAGCAGTTCTCGGAGGCGCTGTCGCGGCACCCCAAGCTCTTCAACCCGCTGTACGTGAACATGGTGCGGGCGTCCGAGATGTCGGGCAGCTTCGGGAAGATGTTGGACCGAATCGCCGCGTACACGGCGCAGCAGATCGAGACCAAGAAGATGGTGGTGGGGGCGATGATCTACCCGGGGATCATCGCGACGATGGCGGTGGGTGTGACGATTTTCCTGCTCACGTTCGTGCTCCCGAAGTTCGCGGTGGTGTTCCGCGGCAAAGAGGACGTGCTGCCCTGGGCGACGACGTTCCTGATGGAGCTGTCGGCGTTCGTGCGGAACCAGTGGATCCTGCTGCTGCTGGCGGTGGTGGGGCTGGGCGTGGGGTTCGTGGTGTTCATCCGGACCGAGGTCGGCTCGGTGTGGTGGGACAAGGTGAAGCTGGCGGTGCCGCTGGTGAAGCGGATGTTCCGGGCGCTGTACATCAGCCGGTCGCTGCAGACGATGGGCGAGCTGATCAACGCGGGCGTGCCGATGCTCGACACGATCGCGATCACGGGCGACATCTCGGGCAACGTGCTGTACAAGCGGCTGTGGCGCGACGTGTACTCGGCGGTGAAGCAGGGCAAGAAGATCACGCAGCCGCTGCAGCAGTCGACGCTCCTGCCGCACGCGGTGGTGCAGATGATCGGGGCGGGCGAGGAGTCCGGTAAGCTCGGCGAGGTTCTCGACGAGGTGGCGCAGTACTACGCCAAGCAGCTGCGCGAGGCGATCAAGGCCGTGACCAGCATGATCGAGCCGATCATGATCGTGGTTATGGGCTCGGTGGTCGGGTTCATCGCGATGGCGATTATCCTCCCCATCTTCAAGATGAGTCAGATCGTGCGGTAGCCGATATCCCTCTCCGGAGGCGCAGTCTCGCCCGGATGCCGCGTGCGCGGCCCGGGCGTGGAGAGGGCACGGTCCATGGTCGGTTTCGCACCCATCGACGCTCGTCGCACGACCCGGCCGCGCCGGCCCGGCCGTCGTAGTCGGGGCTTCACGCTGCTCGAGACGCTGCTGGCGCTGACGATCATCTCCGTCGGCGTGCTGGCCGTGATGGGCGCCCAGAGGCAGTTCACGTACCAGAACCTGTGGTCGACGCACGCCTCGACGGCGGCGTACTTGGCCAACGAGGTGCGCGAGTTCACGCGGGCGCTGCCGCGGATCGACACGAGCCGCACCGGCCTGTACCTCTCGAGCCCCAACGACCCGAACTCGCTGGTGGGGTGGGGCCCCGACGCGTCGGTGCAGAGCCTGGCGGACGTCCGCTCGATCGTGCAGCTCGACGGCGTGGTGCTGGGCTCGGCGACGGTGCTGCCCGACGGCTTTCCGATGGCCCGGCGGTTCCGCGGGCCGGTGAACGCCTCGGGCGAGGTGATCAACGAAGTGGACTGGGACGGCAACGTGCGGACCGTCGCGGTGCCCGGCGGGGACGCCGCGGCCGTGCCGATGGAGGGCTGGACGCAGATCATCCGCGTGCAGAAGGTGGACCCCGCCGACCTGACTCGGGTGGTCCCCAACGGCGAGAGCGTGCCGGGCGTGCGGGCGGTGGACCAGTACCCCTTCCGGGTGACGGTCACGATCCTCTACCAGGGGGTGTGGGAGCAGCAGGCGCCGGCGGTGACGACGGTGTCGTGGGTGGTGCCGCCTTGACCTGCGCGGCGACGGCCGCGGGCCGGGCGTCCCCGGTGTTCGATCGGGATTGTGCCGGGGGCGTGTTGCCGGAGGGGTCGGCGGGAGGTTGCGGGGAACCGGGTCGGATGGTTGGTGTCGGAGGCGCGAGGAGCCGGGCGATGATGGGGCTGCTGCGGATGATCAATGGCGGTGGGTCGGGGCGGACCGGGGGTGCCCGCGGGCCGGGCCGGCTGCGTGTGACGCGGCGCGGCGTGGTGGGCATTCTGGGAATGATGTTCCTCGTGCTGTTCGGCTCGCTGGCGGCCGCGATGGCGGTGGTGAGCCAGGGCAACCTGCGGGCGGCGGCGAGCCACCTGCACGTGGTGCGGGCGCAGGGGGCAGCGGACACGGGGATGGGGCTGGCCGAGTCGCGCCTGCGCGAGGCGGGGATGCGGTTCCGGGTGGCCAAGGGAGTGGTGGACGCGGCGTACGTGAGGACGCTGTGGAACGGGACGATCCCCACGGCGCCGCGGGTGACGATCCAGCCGCCGGCGTACGGGCGGGCCGAGAACCCCGCGGCGCGGAACATTCTCGAAGCGCTGCGGAACCAGCACGATGCCGACCCGGACTCGGGCCTGATCGGGCAGAGCGCCGGCGAGCGGGCGATCTCGCTGCCGCGTGCGGCCGACGGCTGGCTGGTGGCCGAGCCGATCGTGCTGACGCGCGACAGCCAGGGGAACGCGGTGACGGCGGCGCAGATCACCTACAGCCCCCCGGACAGCGGCGGGCAGATCACGGTGGCGGCGACGGGCTACGACTGGGACCCGGTGCGCGAGCGGTGGGTGTCGCGGACGGCGCAGCAGAAGTTCCAGGTCTCCAAGCGGGTGGACTACGCGCTGGTGAGCAGCCAGTCGGTGCAGATCGGGCGCGGGGCGGTGGTGGAGGGGCAGGTGGCGGTGAACTTCAACAGCCAGTCGATCACGCCCGGGCAGCTCGACGGCCCGCCGATCACCGTGCGCTCGGACTTTTACGGGCTGGACCCGGTGCTCGACCGCAAGCTCGACGACTTTTTCGCGGCCTGCCGCACGTACGACACCGACGGCGACAACCGCCTGCGCGTGGGCCACCCGCGCGAGTCGCTGGGGCTGAACGCGATCAACAGCAACCGCTACGGCAACGATACCGGCCCCTCCAACGCCTTCACCGACATGACCCGTGACGGGTACGTCGATGACTATGACATCTTCCTGAAGCACTTCGCGCGGCCGGGGACGACGCAGGTGGTGCTGTCGGACGCGCTCAAGCGCGGCACGCCCAACGCGGGGCTGCCGAGCGACTTTACGCGCGATGACCGCCTGGCGCTGCTGATCGACTCGGTGATGCCCGACCGCAACCGCAACGGCAAGTGGAACGGCAAGCTGACCAACGGCGTGTGGGACTACTCGACCTTCCCGGACAACAACCGCGACGGCACGAGGGACGTCAACGACATCGACCCGGACGACATCGCCCTTGGGTACCGCGACGGCGTGCTGGACTACCGCGATCCGTACTTCAAGATCCGCGGCACCATCCAGCTGCGGGCCAGCCGGGCGACGTGGGAGGCTTCCAAGGACTCGTCGGGCGCGACGGTGGGCAGCTACACGAAATACGTCCAGGGGCCGGTGCGTCCGTCGGGCGGGCAGTCGCCGGTGGCGTTCGGGCAGCGCGATGGGGAGATCCCGACGGTCGACGATCAGAGCTTCACGGACGCCGCGGCGGCGCTGCGGGCGATCGCCGACGCCAACGCGGTGACGTTCCGCCAGCAGGTGGAGGCGCAGAAGGGCCCGGGGTGGACGCCCCCGACGCGGATCGAGTCGACGCCGTTCGGCTCGTCGACGCCGGCCGACTGGTTCGTGCGGCCGGTGTACGAGAACATGACGTTCAAGAACGTCACGATCCCGATGGGCAACAACGGGCTGTTCGTGAACTGCACGTTCGTGGGTGTGACGCGGGTGGAGACGTACACGGATAACAGCCACCCCTCGTTCGTGTTCTACGGCGAGCAGCAGCGGAGCGCCTCGACGGGCCTCCTGGTGTTCAAGTATCCACCGCCGCCGGCGCAGAGCCCGGCGCAGCTGGACCAGAGCTACAGCCAGCCCGGGGCGCCCGGCTACGACCGCCTGCCGCCGCCGCTGATGGTGAACGTGAACCTGGACGGCTCGGGCGCGCGGCCGCAGCGGTGCACGAACACCAAGCTGATCTCGAACAACATCCGCTTCCACGACTGCACGATCGTGGGCTCGGTGGTGAGCGACATGCCGCGGGTATTCCTGCAGACCCGCAACAAGCTGCAGTTCACGGGGTCGACGAAGTTCACCGACAAGAACCCGGCCAACCCCAACGACCCGGCGCTCAACCCCGATCCGTCGAGCCTGGATGAGATCCGCAAGAGCTCGCTGATGGCCCCGAACATGTCGGTGGACATCGGGAGCATCAACCCGCCGCCGACCCAGGACGTGAACCTGAACGGGGCGATCGTGGCGGGCGTGCTCGACGTGCGGGGCAACGCGTCGATCAACGGCATCCTGATGTCGACGTTCAACCCCGTGCGCGGGCAGGCGCCGCTCTCGATGTACGGCGACCCGGTGGGCAACCCGGCAGACTACAACGTGACGATCGGGTTCATCGACTCGCGCGACGGGGACAAGGAGGGCATCGACCTCTCTCGCCTCTCGGACCTCGACGGCGACGGGCAGCTGGACATCGGCTGGGACTCGGCCCGCGACGCGAACGGCAACCTGATCACGGTGGCCGCGGCGGGCGGGCGTATGGAGGACTGGTGGTTCGACGGCGTGCCCGACAACGACGCGTCGATCAGCCCCGGGACGTACGTGCGCCGGGCCATCCGCTGGAACGGCACCGGCACCACGCGCCTGCTGGCCAACCCCACGGCCGTGCTCCCCGACGGTCTGGCCCTGCCGCTGCGGATTCTGCCGGTGGAGGGCAGCTACCGAGAGTCTCGCCTGGCGGTGCCGAGCGGCACCGGGACCAACTGAGGAGCGCCGCCGTGAACCACCCGAGCCATGACCCTGCGCCCGGCCCCTCGCGAGCCCAAGGCCGCGGGCGGCGGGGCTTCAGCCTCGTCGAGATGCTCATCGCGCTGACGATCTCCGCCACGCTGCTGACGGCGGCGCTGGTGGCGCTCGACGCGTCGTTCAAGGGCTACGAACGGACCAGCGACAGCGCGTCGACCCAAGTGGTCACGCGGATCGCGATGGACCGGATCCTCGGCCTCATCCGCACCGGCACCGACTTCGGCCCGCTGCCGGACAACATCCTCGACAACCAGCGGAACCCGATCCGGGCCGACTACTTCGAGTACGTCTCGGGGCGGGACGCGGCGGGGAACCCGAGCGAGATCACGCGGGTCGAGCACCGCTGGCCGGGCCGGGCGGCGCTGCGGCGGTCGTGGCCCGCGGCGGGAAGCCCGCCGCCCCTGGGGTTTCAGCCGAGCGGAGCAGGGGCGCTGTGGCTGGTGCGGATCAACGTGGCATCGGGAACGACGCAGGAGTCGATGCTGCTGGAAGAGGTCCGCCGCGCCGAGTTCGAACTGGCGTTCGAGATCGGGCCCAAACTGACCAAGGCGACGGTGGACATCACCGTGGAGCCGAACGTGCCCTCGGAGATGACGATTTCCACGGGCGCGGTGCCACAGACTGTGCGGCTGGTGTCCTCGGCGGCGCCACGGCGGCTGCGCGTGGAGTAGCGGGGGCTAGCGGCCCTGGGCCTCGGCCTCGGCGAAACGGGTGAGCGAGCGGATCTCGGCGGTGCGCCCCTGCTCCTTGGCGCGCTCGATCATGCGCCGGCGCAGCTCGCTGAGAAAACGGTCCTCGTCGACGTTGGTCGGCGACAAGTAGCCGCCGGCCACCGCGGCGAAGGCCGCGTCGTGTTGCTCGGTCAAGAGAAAAGCGAAATACTCGGGGTTGTCCTTCTCCAAGGCGACTGGGCGGATCATCTGCTGGGCCAGACCGCGGAGATGCTCGGACGCCGACCGGCGCTCCTGAGACTTGAAGATGACGAACCCGCCGAGGACCCCGACGATGAGAAGGACCAGCACGAGGATCGAACTCTTGCTCATGCCTTCATTCTAGCAGGAGATGACATCATTTCAAAAGGCCCCGCCGGAGTTCCGGCGGGGCCTTGGAAGTGTCGAACATGTGGACTGAGCGGGGGAACGGGCGGCGTCGGGGGCTCAGCGCGCCACCGGCGAGCGGCCCACGGAGTAGTGAGTGAAGCCGAGCTGCCGCATGAGGTCGAGCTTGTAGAGGTTGCGGCCGTCGAAGATGGTCGGGGCGGCCATGAGCTTCTTCATCTTGTCGAAGTCGGGCTGCTTGAACTCGTCCCAGTCGGTGCTGATGACCACGGCGTGGGCGCCCTTGAGCACGTCGTACATGCCGTTCTCGGCGTTCCCGCCGACCAGGCGATGGAACTTGCCGGGCTGCTCACGCTCGACGTTGTCGGTGGCAACGGGGTCGAAGCCGATGCACTGGGCGCCGGCGGCGCCGCAGAGTTCGGCGAGTGTGACGGCGGGGGCCTCGCGGATGTCGTCGGTGTGGGGCTTGAAGGCGATGCCCCAGAAGGCCACGGTCTTGCCCTTCAGACCGCCGTGGGCGGCGAAGTGGGCTTCGATCTTCGAGAAGAACCGTCGGCGCTGGCGCTGGTTCACGTCGTGCACGGCCTGCGAGAGCTGCGTCTCGACCCCCGACTGCTTGCCCATCTGGATGCAGGCGAGAGTGTCCTTGGGGAAGCAGGAGCCGCCGTAGCCCAGGCCCGGGTAGAGGAACTGGTTGCCGATGCGCTTGTCGGCGCACATGCCCTCGCGGACGCGGGCGATGTCGGCGCCGTGGGCCTCGCAGAGGTTGGCCATCTCGTTGATGAACGAGATCTTGGTGGCCAGGAAGTTGTTGCTGGCGTACTTGACCATCTCGGCGGACCGGACGTCCATCACGAAGATGGGGTTGCCCTGGCGGACGAAGGGGGCGTAGAGCTCGCGCATCATGTCGCCGACGGAGGCGTCCTCGACACCGACGACGACGCGGTCGGGGTAGTTGAAGTCATTGATCGCGGCGCCTTCCTTGAGGAACTCGGGGTTGTCGGCCACGTGGAAGCGCATGTCGCCGACGATGGCCCGGATGCGGTCCTTGACCTTGTGGGTGGTCCCGACCGGGACGGTCGACTTGACCACGACCACCTTGGGCTTGGCGGAGGGGCCGAGCTGCTTGATCATGTGGCCGATGTCGTCTGCGGCGCCGAGCACGTACGAGAGGTCGGTCTCGCCGTTCTTGCCAGTGGGCGTGCCGACGCAGATGAAGATCATGTCGGCGTCGCGATAGGCCTGCTGCTTGTCGGTGGTGAAGTGCAGGCGGCCGGCCTTGACGTTCTTCTCCATCAGCTCGGTGAGCCCGGGCTCGTAGATGGGGCAGCCACCCTTTTTGAGGATTTCGATCTTGCGCTGGTCGACGTCGAGGCAGATCACGTCGTTGCCGGTGTTGGAGAAGCAGACGCCGGTGACGAGTCCGACGTAACCGGTGCCGACCATGGTGAGCTTCATGCGGTTCTCCGAGTCTTCGCCGCGGGGGCGGCGGAGCAGATCAGGCGGGCGACGACGAGGCTGAACGACCGGGCCCGGCCGCGAGGCCGCGCGGACATCCGTTCAAAGACCAAACACACAGAGACGGTCCGAACCGGCCACCGGCTCCGGTTTTACCGTCGGCCGGAATACGCCGGCGGTGCAGAACAAGTTCGCCCACCAGCCTGGGCGGCTTGGCCCGCCGGGCTGTGGCCGTTCGGGTCACCCCGGAATCGGCGGAGGGGTGCAGGGTCGGACCCACTGCAGCGCCGCCGGTGGCCGGTGGCCCTCCAACCCGCACGCCCGACCGCCGGCGGTGCCGCCGGCGGCGGCCGGGGTGCAGTCGGCGTTCGGGCGGACCGATGCGGAAGGGACCCCGGGGCGGCGCGGGGCTGCCGCGGCGTGCGGCGTCGAACCGGCCCGGCCGGCCGGGCGTACTGGGCGAGCGTCCCGCGGCCGGAGTCGGATCCCCAGCGTCGGACGGACTGTTCCCTCTCGGAGCGAGCATGAGCAAGAACCTCAGCGTGGTCATCACCGGCGCCGGCGGCTTCATCGGCGGGCACCTCGTCAATCACTTCCGGCGGATGGGCGTGAAGAACATCCGCGCGGCCGACATCAAGCCGCTCGACGAGTGGTACCAGGTGTTCCGCGACGTGGAGAACTTCGCGGGCCCGATCCGCGGCGACTGCCGCGACTTCAAGGTGTGCCGCAAGCTCTGCGACGGCGCCGACGAGGTGTACCAGCTGGCCGCCGACATGGGCGGGATGGGCTTCATCGAGAACAACAAGGCGCTGTGCATGCTGAGCGTGCTGACGAACACGCACATGCTGCTGGCGGCGCAGGAGGCCGGGGTGGGGCGGTTCTTCTACGCGTCGTCGGCGTGCGTGTACAACGCCGAGAAGCAGAAGAACCCGAACATCACGGCGCTGAGGGAGGCCGACGCCTACCCGGGCCTGCCCGAGGACGGATACGGCTGGGAGAAGCTGTTCAGCGAGCGGATGTGCCGGCACTTCCGCGAGGACTTCGGCATCCGCACGCGCGTGGCCCGCTTCCACAACGTGTACGGCCCCAACGGCACGTGGGAGGGCGGCCGCGAGAAGGCCCCCGCGGCGATCTGCCGGAAGGTCATCGCCGCGGTGGTCTCGGGCAAGCACGAGATCGAGATCTGGGGCGACGGCACTCAGACGCGCTCGTTCATGTACATCGACGACTGCGTGAGGGGCATCAACCTCATCACGCACTCGGACATCCTCGAGCCGATCAACCTGGGCTCGAGCGAGCTGGTGAGCATCAACCAGCTGGTCGACATCGCCGAGGACATCGCGGGCGTGAAGCTCAAGCGGCACTACAAGCTCGACGCCCCCCGCGGCGTGGCCGGGCGCAACAGCGACAACACGAAAATCGTCGGCTACCTGAAGTGGGAGCCCGACACCCGCCTGCGCGTGGGCATGGAGAAGACCTACCGCTGGATCTACGACGAGTTCACCGCCAAGTACAACGCCAAGACGGCCCACCTCTCGAGCGTGAGCACGTTCACCAAGGGCAGCCACCCGATCCCGGGCGACGGGTTCAACCCCGAGTCGAAGTTCATGGACACCTGGACACAGGGCATCCCGGCCGGCTACGGCGAGCGGGCCCCCGCGAAGAAGGCCGCCAAGGGGAAGAAGCCCGCAAAGGCCGCCGCGAAGGGCAAGGCCAAGAAGGGCGCCAAGCCGGCCCGCAAGGCCGCGCGCCGCTGAGCCGGGAGGTCCGGCGAAGCAACCCCGTCCGACCCCGCCCCCCCGGCCCGCCGGGGGGTTTTCGTCCCAGCCTCGGCCGATACCCGTCGATGAGATAACCCGACCGATGAAGCCCACGTTCCTCGTGATATCGCAGGTGTACGTGCCCGACCCGGCCTCGGTGGGTCAGCACGTGGCTGACGCCGCGGCGGAGATGGCCCGCCGCGGCTACCGCGTGGTGGTGTACGCGTCGGCCCGCGGCTACGACGACCCCGGCAAGAAGTATCCGTCCCGGGAGACGCTCAACGGCGTCGACGTGCGGCGGCTGCCGCTGTCGAGCTTCGGCAAATCATCGATCGCGGTTCGGCTGCTGGCGCAGTGGATTTTCCTTACGCAGGCCATCGTGCGCGGGCTCTTCACGCGTGGGCTGGCCGGCGTCATGGTCTCGACGAGCCCGCCGTTCTGCGGGTTCGCCGGCGCGGTGATCTCGGCCCTGCGGGGCGTGCCGGTGAAGTACTGGCTGATGGACCTGAACCCCGATCAGATGATCGCGATGAAGAAGATCACCGAGCGATCGGCGGCGGCGCGGGTGTTCGACTTCTTCAACCGCATGATCCTCCGGCGGGCCAGCGACGTGGTGGTGCTCGACCGGTTCATGCTGGCGCGGGTGAACCGCAAGGTGAACATCGACGCCAAGCAGGTGACGATGCCGCCCTGGCCCCACGAGGACGAGCTGCAGTCGATCGCGCACGAGGGCAACCCGTTCCGCGCCCGGCACAACCTGGCGGGCAAGTTCGTGGTGATGTACTCGGGCAACCACTCGCCGGCGAACCCCATCGGCACGGTCCTCGACGCGGCCGAGCGGCTGAAGGACGACGACCGGATCGTCTTCTACTTCATCGGCGGCGGGCAGGCCAAGAAGGACGTCGAGGCCCGCATCGCGGCGGGGGCCCGGAACATCGTGAGCCTGCCGTACCAGCCCCTCTCGGAGATCAAATACTCGCTCTCGGCCGCCGACGTGCACGTGGTGTCGATCGGCGATGACGTGGTGGGCATCGTGCACCCGTGCAAGGTGTACGGGGCCATGGCGGTGTCGCGTCCGGTGCTGGGGCTGGGCCCCCGGCCGTCGCACGTGTCGGACCTCATCGAGGAGAACAGCATCGGCCGGCACGTGCCCCACGGCGACGTGGACGGCTGCGAACGGGCGATCCGCGAGCTGGCCGCGCTGCCGCAGCCGGAGTGGGCGGCCATGGGCCGCAGGGCCGCGGAGGTGGTGGCCACGCGGCTGAGCAAGGCGGCGCTGTGCGGCCGGTTCTGCGACGTGCTGGCCCGGGGCCTGCCGGCCGTGGCGGCGACACCCCCCGGCGCCCGCGGGGCGGCCGCGGCCGCCGGCGCGGCCCACTAGGATCCCCGCCGCGTGACCCCACCGACCTCCCAGCCCGGCGCGCCCCCCTCGACCGACGAGGCTCTGCGCGCCGCGGGCCCGCCGCGCCGGCGGTCGAACGTCTCGGTGTTCATCCCGACGTTCAACGAAGAGGTCAATCTTCCGCACGCGCTGCGGAGCTGCGTGGGCTGGGCCGACGCGGTCTTCGTGGTCGATTCGGAATCGACCGACCGGACCCGCGAGATCGCCACGAGCATGGGCGCTAAGCCCGTGATCCGGCCGTGGCTCGGTTACGCCAAGCAGAAGAACTGGGCGCTCGACCACCTGCCCTTCGAGACCGACTGGGTGTTCATCCTCGACGCCGACGAGGCGATCACCCCGGAACTGCGCGACGAGATCCTGGCCATCGCGGCGCGCCCCGTCGGCGGCGTGGCCGAGTCGGGCTTCTACGTGAACCGCCTGACGTACTTCATGGGCAAGCCGATCCGCCACTGCGGGTACTTCCCTTCGTACAACCTGCGGTTGTTCAAGCGCGGACGGGCCCGCTACGAGGAGCGCGAGGTCCACGAGCACATGAAGGTCGACGGGCCGACCGCGCGGCTCGAGCACGTGATGCTGCACGACGACCGGCGTGGGCTCGAGCACTTCATCGCCAAGCACAACCGCTACTCGACCCTCGAGGCGCGCGAGCTCACGCGGGAACGGCTGCTGCAGAGAGAGGACGTCGGCCCGCTGGAGCGGGGCATCGCGGTCCGGCGTTGGCTGAAGCGCAACGTGCTGCCCCGGCTGCCGCTCTCGGGCTTCTGGCGGTTCTTCTACATGTACGTGCTGCGCCTGGGCTTTCTCGACGGCGCCAACGGCTTCCGCTTCTCACTGCTGCTTTCGACGTACGACTTCTTCATCACGCTGAAACTGGCGGAACTGCGTTCAATCGGTGCCGACCGCAACCCGGCCCTGCTGCAGACCCCCGCCGCGCGGGGCCTGGCGGTGGCCGAGGGCGAGGCCGGGCCGATCGCGCCCGCGGCGGCCGAGGCGCCCGCGGCGGCGCTCAACGGGGCCGCGACGCCCGCCGCCCCGCCGACGGGCCGGGCTGCGCCCGCGGAGGCCCCGCCCGAGCCCGCAGCGGTCCCGGCGGCTGCGCGGCGGATCGTGCCCGCCGATGGGCGCGGCGCGAGCGCGGCCCCGGCGTGGGACCCTCGGTCCAACCGCTGCTTCGTCGCATCGGATGCGCCCCACGCGCCGAGCCCGCCGATCTCGGTGGTCATCCTGACTTTCAACGAAGAGTCCAACATCGCCGCCTGCCTCGAGAGCTGCGCCTGGTGCGACGACGTGCACGTGCTCGACTCGGGCTCGACCGACCGCACACGCGAGATCGCCGAGCGGATGGGCGTCACCGTCCACGTCAATCCGTTCAGGAGCTTCGGGCAGCAGCGGAACTGGGCGATCGACCACATCCCCACCAGGCACCGCTGGCAGTTCCACCTCGACGCCGACGAGCGCTTCACCCCCGCCAGCCTCGTCGAGCTCGGCGAGGTGGTGCCCGCGGAAGGGCCGGGTTCGTGCACCGCGTACCGCTGCCCGTCGATGATGATGTTCATGGACCAGTGGCTGCGCCACGCCGCGGAGTACCCGGTGTACCAGGTGCGGCTGTTCGACAAGCTCCGCTGCCGCTTCGAGGACCACGGGCACGGCCAGCGCGAGGTGACCGACGGCCCCATCGGCACGCTCCGCGAGCCCTATCTGCACTACAACTTCTCCAAGGGGCTGCTGGAGTGGTTCGACAAGCACAACCGCTACTCCTCGCTGGAGGCGCGGCAGGCCCTGGACGCACCGGCCGTGGGCTTCGGGCAGGCCCTGCGGAACATTCTCGGCCGCGACTCGGTGAAGCGCCGCCGGACCCTCAAGACCCTGTCGTACAAGGTCCCCTCCCGGTCGCTGCTGATCTTCCTCTACACCGTGATCCTGCGGCGGGGCTTCCTCGACGGCCGCGCCGGCGTGAACTACGCACGCATGCGCTCGCTCTACGAGGGCATGATCGCCACGAAGCTCGCCGTGTTTCGGCACAAGAAGCTGCGCGGCGAGGACCCCTCCCGCGACACCGCCTGACCCCCCCCACTCCTGCCCCACTCCCGCCCACCGTTCGATTCTCTCCACCTCTGCCAGCGGACTCGGTACGCGGCGCCGGCACGTCCCGACAGTCGGTGGACTTCGCGGAGGCCGGTGGTCAGTCGTGCTCGATGCGCGGGTCGACCCAGCGGTACAGCACGTCGACCACGAGGTTGAAGAGAATCAGCATGAACGAGTAGATGAGCGTGACGCCCATGATGAGAAACAGGTCCTTGTTCTTCACGCCGTTGACGAAGTGCTGGCCGAGGCCCGGCACGTTGAAGACCTTCTCGACGACGAACGAGCCGGTCATGGCGTAAGCGCACGCGGGCCCCAGGTACGAGAGCACCGGCAGGAACGCGTTCTTGAGGGCGTGGCGGAGGATCACGGCCCGCTCGGGCACGCCCTTGGCCCGGGCGGTGCGGATGTAGTCGGCCCCCAGCACGTCGAGCATGCCCATGCGCGTCAGCCGGGCGATGTAGGCCGCGAACGGGAGGCTCAGCGTGAGCGCCGGCAGGATGATGTCCTGCGGACGGCCCCAGGAGGCCACGGTGCCGATGCCGAGCCAGACAGGGAAGATGATCAGCAGCAGCGTGCCGATCACGAAGCTCGGAAGCGAAATGCCGACGAGCGCGAGAGTGAGCGTCGAGAGGTCGAGCCACGAGTTGGGCCGCAGGGCGCCCAGCACGCCGGCCCCCATGCCGATCAGCAGCGCGATGAGGATCGACGCCAGTCCCAGCACCACCGACACCGGCAGGCTGGAGGCCACGATCGCGTTCACCGTCTGATCGACGTGCCGGAGCGAGGGGCCGAAGTCGAACACGGCCGCGGGGGGCGGGCCCGGATCGACGCCCATACGCACCGCGGCCCAACGGACGCCGGTGGCGTTGTAGAGGTACTGGGTGAAGAACCGTGGGGCGTTGTCGAGGTTGTACTGCCGCTCCATCGCCTTGAGGACCTCCTCGGGCGGCTTGCGGCCCTCGTCGTTGATCACCGCCGAACCGGGCAGCGACCAGGCCAGGGCGAAGGTGATGGTGTAAATCGCCAGGATGATCAGCGGCAGCTGCAGCAGGCGCCGGGCGATCAGGCCGATCATGGCACCACCTCGATGGTCCAGTAGTACTGCATCACGCGCGGGTGAAGGGCCACGCCGCGGAGGCCTCCGGGGTTCGGCCGGCCGTCACGCTCGGGGGGTCGGAAGAGGTAGTACCACCCGTACTGCCAGAGCGGGAGCACCGGAAGTTCCTCGTCCATGGTCAGGCGCTCGGCCTCGGCGAGGATCTCCATGCGGCGGGCCGGATCGGCCTCGGCCGCGGCGCGGTCGAGCAGGGCGTCGTACGCGGGGTTGCTGTAGCCGCGGTCGTTGTTGCCGTCTGTCGAGCGGTGCAGATCGAGGAAGGTGGTGGGGTCGGCATAATCGCCGAACCAGCCGCCGCGGGCGACCATGTAGTCGCGCTTCTTGAGGTTCTCGCGGTAGATCTTGGTCTCTCGCCCGCGCAGCTCGGTCCGGATGCCCAGGTGCCGCTCCCACATGTTCGAGAGCGCAAGGGCGATGTCCTTGTGGTACGAAGCGGTCGAGAAGAGCATCTCGACCACCGGGAACGGCTCGCCCCGGGAATTGACCGGGGGCTCGCCGGGTCGGACCCGCTTCCACCCGGCCCTTTCCAGCTCAGCCCGGGCCCGATCGGGGTCGAAGGGCAGCCCGGCGGGGCTGCGGAAGCCCGGCAGGTATCCGGGCGGCACCAGCACGTTGAACGGTTTCTCGCCGGCGCCGCGGACGTTCTCAACGATGGCCGTTCGGTCGGTCGCCATCGCGAAGGCCCGGCGCACGCCGGCGTTGTGGAAGGGGTTCTCGCGCCCGTCGACCAGGCGCGGCATGCAGTTGAAGCTCCAGAAGTAGGTGCCGAAGGTCGGGAAGGCCCAGAAGTCGTCCCGTTCGCCGCGGCGGGTCTGGGCGAGCATCTCACGGATGTAGTCGGCGGTCACGTCGAGGTGCATGTGGGCGGCACCGGTCTTCACCGCGAGGACGCCGGTGTTCTGATCCTCGATGATGATGATCGCCACGCTCTTGGACCTGACCTTGCCCGGGTTCCAGTAGAACGGGTTGGCCTCAAGCCTCGCGTCGCGCCGGAACCGGTAGTCGGCCAGCACGTACGGCCCGTTGGTCACCACCGTGCCGGGCTTGGTCCAGGTGTGGTCCTGGATGAGCCGGCCCGTGCCGGGATCCACCGAGACGAAACGCTCGACCGTCGGCCGGTGCACGGGCGACCACGAGCCGAACGCGGCGAAGTCAAGGAAATACGGCAACGGACGCTCGAGCGTGACCTCCAGCGTGTGCGCGTCGGGGGCGCGCAGGCCGACCGTCTCACGGAAGCGCCGGTCGGCCTCGGCCCGCAGCGCCGCCGCGGCCTCGGGCGTGCGCTCGGACGCCGGACGCCCGGCGTACGAGGCGAGCTGCTGAGTCCGGAAGTTGAAAAACGCCTCGCCGCCCCGGATCGCCATGAACATGCCCGAGTAGTCCGCGGCGGTCTCGGGCATCAGCGGCCGCTGCCAGGCGTAGATGAAGTCTTCGGCGGTCACCGGATCGCCGTTGCTCCATCGGGCCCGGGGCTCGAGGTGGAAGGTGTACACCCGTCCGTCGGGGGAAACCTCCCACCTGCGGGCCAAACCCGGGATCACGCGCGCCTCGCTGGTGGTGAGATCCCAATTCAGCAGCTGCTCGTAGATCGCGTGGGCCAGACGCAGATCCTGCATGTAGGCCATGCGGCCCGGATCCATCGTGATGAAGTCGGCGTCGTCGACGAGCACCAGCGCGGCCCGGGGCGGGGGCCTGTCGACGGCCACCGCGCCGACCAGGATGGCCAGCAGAACACCGAAGATCGCCAGGATCTTGCCCATGACGAGCAGAGGATAGGGGCCTGCCTCGACGCCACCAACGGCGCGGCGGTGTCAGGGCGCCAGATCGCCGGCCGGGAGGCCGTACGGGGCCTTGGTGAGCAGCCCCGAAGACCCGATCCATTTGTCCGCCGATCCCGCGAACGCCGAGCGATCGTTGGCCGCGCGGGCTTTGCTGAAGTCGTCCTTCAGCGTCTGCTTCTCGGGGGCCTGCCCGGTCGACGCGGCGTGGTTGAACACCAGGACGGTGTCGGCCGTGCCGACCAGGTTGCCCAGAGCCACGACCGGTGCGTCGGGCTCGAAGCCCTGATCTCGCACCAAGGCCACCGACTGCCCGGCCGCCGCGCCGACCGACTTGAAGAACACAGGCATCATCTTGCCAGCGTTTGCCGGATTGATCAGCGAAAGCCGGATCGCGTTCAGCCCCGAGGCCAGAGCATCGACCCAGGCCCCGGCCGCCGGGCCCTTCTGCTTGCGGAGCCGGGCGGTCTGCCGGGCGAGGCCGTCGGCCAGGCTCTGCATGGCCTCCAGGTGCAGCGCCGCATCGGCACGCGTGCCGTCGAGCGCCCGGATAATCCCCTGGGCCACCTGCGCGTCGGTCTCGCCGGCCAACTGCTGAGATAGCCGCGCCATCAGGGCCGGCGCCTGATTCCGCGGCAGGGGCGGCGCGGGCGTGCTGGTGCTCACCAGGACGTCTCGGAGCGCTGCCGCGGCGGCCAGCCGGACCGCCGGCCGAGCGTGGCCCAGCGACCGCTCAAGGGCCCCGGTCGTGTTCCGGGTCGCTACGCGACCCGCCACGAACAGGGCATTCACCACCCGGTGCTGGTCCTTGTCCGCGACGAGTTGGTCGAGGTCGGCACCGATGGCCGAGCCCATCTGCAGCTTGAAGCCGACCGTCGCGGCGGGGTCGCTCACCACGTCCACGAGCGCCGTCCGGCCAGCCTCGACGGCCGAGGCGTCGCCCGACTTCATCTTCGCCACCTGCTCGGCGACGAACTTCCTGATGACCTCGACCTGCTCGGTCGAAGGGGACGCGGCCCGGACGACCTCGGGGGGCAGCCCTCCGCCCACCTGGGCGGCGGCTCGTGGCCCAATCCCGGCCAAAGCGGCGGAGAACAGCCCGATCGCCAGCGCCGGCAGCCAACCCCGAACGAGCCGGTGCTCGCGGCGGGGGGACGCGGTCGGCAGGCGGCGGGAAGGCTGCAACAGCGAGGTCGGTGAGTGGGTGGGCACGGGCGGGAATATTCGCGGGAAAGGACGGTGGGGTTGCCGGACACGCCGGCCGGAGGCCGACGGTACCCGCCCGGCCGTCCGGCCGTCAAACATCGGCGGAGCAGCCCCTCCCTTATAGAGATCAACCCCGGGGCGCGAGCGGTCGGATATTCTGCCGTCAGATGCCCGGCGGACGCCGGGCGGTGTAGGGCGCAGCGGAGGCGCGATGCGGCTGGCGGCGATGCTCATTCTGGCGGCGCGAGTGGCGATCGGGACCGCGTGGGGCGGCGCCGTGATGATGCTGGGCATGTATTTCCTCATGTCGCCGCCGGGGGGTCCCTCCCGTCCCTTCTGGGACCGGCCAGAGCCGTGGTTCGGCCTCATGGCGGCGATGTGGGGAACGTGGATCTTCATGTGCGTCGTCGCCGATCGGGTGGTGGCGGTGCGTCGGCGCGGCCCCGCCGACGCGGTGCAGTTCGGCACCCTCGGGGCTTCGATCGTCGCCCTGGCTATGGGCCTGCACGCGTGGATGAACCTGGGCGGCTGATGCCCGTAGACGGTTGACAACGGAGGCTGCGTGAAGCGAGCGGCGACATTCGGCGTGACCTGCATCCTGCTCGCGGCCGCGCCGCTCGCCGGCCAGACGAACCCGGGGGTTTCCCCGGCGTCCGCGGAGCCGCCCGCCGCCGCGACGGGGGGCACCGGCGCGACCGGCGTCACGGGAGCGCCCTCGGCGACCGGCCCGGAGGCGGGCCCCCGGCGGGCGGTGCCCGCGGCCGAGGCGTCCCGGGTGCGGCAGGCGGCGGTGGACGCCTTCACGCGGGCGTCGGTCACACGGCTCCGCAACGTGCCTGATCCGAAGATCGACGACTACCGGCTGGCGGGCCTCTCGCTGGCCCTGCTCCGGCGGCTGAGCCCGACCGACGAGCAACTGGCCCGCGACGAGCTTGCGGCGTGGACCTCGGCGGGCGACGCGGCGAGGACCGACGCCGCCGCCAGCGCCGTGCTGCGCCTGGCCCCGCGCGACAGCGTGGTGCTTCTGCGGATGCTGCTTTCGCGGATCGGCCGGCTGCAGACCGCCGACGCGCGGCTGGCCGAGTACGAGCGGCTGCTGAAGCTCGACGTCGACCCCGCGGTCAAAAGCCGGCTGGCGCTCGACGCCGCGCTGCTGCTGAGGGACTCGGGCGACGACCGCGGGTTCCTCGACCGCCTGACGCTGGCGGCGACGCTCGACGTGACGAACAAGGAGGCCGCGGCCCTCTTCGCCGCCTATTACCTCGAGCGCTCGACCGACGCCCGGGAGAGGACCGAGCTCCTGGCCAACGTGGTGCTCGCCGACCCGCTCGACGCGGCGGCGGTCGACAACCTCACCCGCGAGCTCATGCGCCGCGGCGCGTTCACCGCCGCCCGCCGCATGCTCGAGCGGCTGCGCGACCTGCGCCTGGCCCAGGGGCAGCAGGCCGACCAGGAGTACTTCGAGGACTTCTACATCGCCACGTGGAACGCCCGCGGGGCCGACCGCGCCCTGGAGCTCATCCAGCAGTTGCAGGACCAGCAGGCCCGCTCCGCGATGCGCGAGCGCGACATGGCCAAGGAGCGGGGCGATCGCCCGCCGCCGGACCGGCCGAATCTTCTGGCCGCGGCGATCGAGTTCATCCGGATGGGCGTCCACGTGTCGCGGGGCGACTCGGCCAAAGCCGCCCGGTCAGCCGCCGACGCGGTGGCGTTCAACAAGCTCGTCGAAGAGGTGCTCAAGGACCCCAAGCAGCGCGGCGAGACCGTGGACGACGCCGAAGCCACCCGCCGGATCGCCGAGCTCAAGGCCGAGGACATCTTCGCGCGCCTCTTCGCGGGGGTCGAACTCGACGCGGTCGAGGCCGACCTCCGGGCGCTCGAGGACGGCGGGGCGGAGACGACGCTGGGCCGGTCGGCGTCGGACCGCTTCCACGGATGGCTGGCGGCGCACCGCGGCGAGACGGCCAAGGCCGAGGAACTGCTCGCGCCGCTGGCCGAAAGCGACCCGCAGGCCGGCTTTGCGCTGGGGCTCGCCGCCGAGAAGCGGGAGAACCCTGCCCTCGCCGCCGAACGCTACGAGAAGGTATGGCTGGCTCACCCGGCGACGGTTCTGGGCAGCACGGCCCGCGCCCTGGCGGCCCGGCTGAAGGGCGCCGAGGCCCGGCGGCCGGAAGGGGCCGAGGCGGCCGAGGCGGCCCTGGCGGGCTTCGCCCCGTGGCTCGACCGTATGACCTCCGACCCGCGCAGCTTCATGCGCCTGGAGATCGAGCCCGTCGCGACGAACGTCGGGCTGCTCGACCGCGTGGAGTTCCGGGTGCGCGTCCGGAATCTCTCTCGCGCCCCGCTCGGTCTGGGCACCCGCCGGCCGATCCCCGGCCTGGTGCTCATGTCGCCGGGCCTCTACCTCGACGGCACCGACCGCTCGGGCACCGTGCAGCCGGAAGTCGTCGACCTGCAGCGGCGCCTGCGGCTGCTGCCCGACGAAGAGATCGTCGCGACGATCTGGATCGGCAAGGGGCTGACGGGCACCGCCCTCGACGCCTCGGCCACCCAGCGGGCCACCGTCCGGTTCCGCGGCCTGCTCGGCTTCCAGACCGACAGCAACCGCCGGTTCCAGCCGGGGGCGCTCGGCGTGGAGGCGACGAGCGACATCGTGACCCGCGCCCCGGCCGACCCCCGACTGCCCGTTGAAGCGATCGCCGCGCGTCTGCGCAACGATCAGGGCGAGGCCTTCGCTGAGGCGCTGCTCATGACCAGCGCGCGGCTCACGGCCCGCCTGCGCGGCGTCACGGTGGCGAACCCCGAGCAGGAGCGCACTGTCCTGGGCGCCGCGATGATCGAGCGGGCGGGCTCGCTGCCCGACGCCGAGAAGGCTCTCACCGTCGCCATCGCCGCGCGATCGGGCCTCATGAACCGCGACAGCGACCTGCGCGAGAAGATCCTCGACGCCGCGTTCGGCGGCCCCGATGCGATCGACCTCGCCGGCATCGGGCCGCTCTCCACGCTGGCCCTGCTCTACTTCGGCTTCGACCGCCCCGACGACCCGCGGCTGGAAGCCATGCTCAAGCACCCGGACGCCGACACCGCTGAGTGCGCGGCCATCATCCACCGCGCCGTGACCGCCACCGCCGCCGCGAGGGCCGCTGAGGGCGGCAGTGCCCCGGCAGCCCCGGCCCGGTCCCGCGGCGCCGCCGGGCCCGCAGGCCCGACCAGCCCACCGGCCCCCGGCGCTTCCCCCGGCGCCGCCCCCGGGACGCCGCGGTGACACCCGCCCCGCCGAGCGCCGACGCTCGGTCGGTCGGCCCTGCGCGCGCCGAACGGGCCAAGCGGCGGCAGCGGCTGATCGGGACGGCGCTGGGCCTGGCGCTCCTGGGCCTCGCGGCGTGGGCGGTGCTTCGGGCGGCCGGTTCGCCCGCCGCCGCCATCGCGCCGCTGCGCGATGCGTCGCCGGCCTCGGTGGCGCTGCTGGTGGGGCTGATCGCCGTCGGGCCCCTGCTCACCGGGGCCACCTTCTGGGTGCTCACGCGGCGTTACGGCGCCGTCGGGTTCGTCGAGATGACCGCCCTGATGGCCGGATCGTGGCTGCTGAATTTTCTCCCGCTCAAGCCGGGACTCTTCGGGCGGCTGGCGTATCACAAGGCCGTCAACGGGATCGCGATCACCGACTCGGCCAAGGCGCTGATCTGGGCCAATGTGCTGAGCCTCGCCGGCGCGGCGCTCATGGCGGCTTCCGCCCTCATCGCGGCGATGTTTGTCGGGGGCGATCACCCGCTGATGCTGGCGGCGGTCGCGGCGCCCGCGCCGGCGCTAGCGCTCTTCGCTTGGCACGCCGCCCGCGTGCGGCCCGCCGCCGACCCCGAGGTGTGGCGAGTGCTCGCCGCGGCCGCGCTCCGGTACGCCGAGCTGCTGGTCTGGGCCGCGCGGTTCATGGTGTGCTTCGCGCTCATCGACCGGCCGATCGCCCCCGGGGCCGCGGCGGCGCTGGCGGGCGTGACGGCCGCGGTGCAGTTCGTGCCGATCACCGGCAACGGCCTGGGGGTTCGCGAGTGGGCCGTGGGGCTGCTGGCGCCCGTACTGCCGGTCGGGCTGGCGGCGCAGGCGGGCCTCACCACCGCGCAGGGGCTGACCGCCGATCTCGCCCACCGCGCCGCCGAGATCCCCGTGGCCATCGTCCTCGGGCTGGTGGGCCTGGCCTACGCGGCCCGCCGCACGCGCGGCCGCGCCGCGGCCGGAGGGCCCGCCGCTACACTCGATTCCTGAATGCGGCTGCTGCGCGTGGTGATCGGACTGGTGCGCTCGAAGTGGTTCTGGCTGTACGCCGCGCTCGTCGCGGCGTCGCACGCGTGGATCACGTGGCGGACCTTCACGCCGCCCCCCATGCCGCCCGACGCCCTGGCGGTCATGATCCCCCGTCAGGGCGACGCCGGGCCGGTCGACCCCGGCAAGCCGAAGAACTTCCCGCTCGTCCGGCATCGCTGGGTGATGGCGCCCGAGGCGCGGATGCCCGGCCGGCCGCCGGTCGTGATCATCCACGGCGGCCCCGGGCCCGGGGGCCGGCAGTTCGCCGACTTCGCCCGGACGCTGGCCGAGCGCGGGTCGGACGTGTACGCGGTCGACCTCCCGGGCTCGGGCTGGTCGCCACGGGAAGCGCCGAGCTACTCGGCCCGGGCCAACGCACGCGCCGTGCTGGCGATGATGGACACGATGGGGGTGCCGCGGGCCCACGTGATGGGCTGGTCGATCGGCGGCGCCGCGGCCCTGTGGATGGCCGAACTGGCGCCGCAGCGCGTCGCCTCGCTCACGCTGGTGGGGTCGGTAGGCACGCAGCAGACCGAGGGCTCGGGCAGCCACTTCTTCGAGCGGGCCAAGCACGTGCTGGGCTTCGCGTTCGTGGTCGGCCTGCCCGAGGTGATCCCCCACTTCGGCCTCATCCCCGGGCGCACCGAGCGCTGGGTGTACATGCGCAGCTACTGGGACACCGACCTGCGCCCGATGGCCGAGCTCATGGAGCGGGTCAAGACGCCCACGCTCGTGGTGCACGGGCGGCACGACTTCTTCAAGAAGCCGTACGCCGCCGAGAAGACCGCCGGGCTCATCCCCGGCAGCCGGCTGGTGATCGTCGACGGCGGCCACTACCTGCAGCGGGGTACCACGCCCGACGAGGCCGCGGCGCGCGACGACACGGCCCGGGCCGTCGCGGCGTTCCTCGACCGGCTCGACACCCCCGGCGCCACGCCGCCGCCGGGCGTTGCCGACTACGCGCCCCACGAGGATGGCGGCAGGATCGACATCGGCGCCTTCCACCTGCAGCGTGACACGCCGTGGTGGGTCATCGTGCTGGCGATCGTGGGCGCCAGCCTCCTGATCGAGGACCTGACGACCATCGCCGTCGGGCTGCTCATCGTGAGCGGGAAGATCGACCCCTTCGTGGGCCTCACCGGCAGCTTCGTCGGCATCATGATCGGCGACTACGGCCTCTGGGCCCTGGGCCGCTTCGCCGGCCGTCGCGTGCTGCGGTGGCCGCTGTTCCGTCGCATTCTCAAGGAAGAGAGCCTGGCGAAGTGGGGCCGCATGTTCGACCAGAACATGGGCAAGGCGGTGTTTCTCTCCCGCTTCCTGCCGGGCATGCGGACGCCCATGTACATGGCCGCGGGGCTGCTGGGCCGGCAGGCCCGCCACTTCGTGCTGTGGGTGACCGTCGCGGTTGCGATCTGGACCCCGCTGCTTCTCACGCTCTCGGCGCTCATCGGCCCGCCGCTGCTGCACTTCTTCCGCAGCGTGCTCCACGGGCCGTGGGCCGTGGCCGCGGCGTTCGTCGTGCTGTTCGTCGCGATTCGGCTGGTGGCCTACGAGGCCACCAGGGCCGGCCGATTCCGCCTGAGGGCCGACCTGGCCCGCATCTTCCAGCGCGAGTTCTGGCCGGCGTGGCTGTTCTATCTCCCGCTTCTGCCGTGGATCGGCTGGCTGGCGCTCCGTCACCGCTCGCTGATGCTGCCGACGTGCGTGAACCCCGGCGTGCCCAACGGCGGCGGGACCATCGGCGAGTCCAAGGCCGCCATTCTCCGCGGGCTGGCGTCGGCGAAGGGGCTCGTCGAGCCTTTCGAGCTGGTGCCCGTGTCACCACCCGACCAGTGGCCGCACGCGCGTCGCGTCGCCCACGCGTTGCAGGCCGCCGAGCACCTCGGCGGGTTCCCGGTCATCGCCAAGCCCGACATCGGGCAGCGCGGCCACGGCGTGAAGCTTATCGGCGCCGAGAACGACGTCTCGGCGTATCTCGAAGACATGACCCGCGACGCCCTCGTCCAACGCTACCACCCCGGCCCGTGCGAGGTGGGCGTGGTCTGGGCGCGGCGGGCCGACGCGTCGGTGCCGCTCGATGACGCCCCGGGCGAGATCCTCTCGATCACCCGCAAGCTGTTCCCCTCGGTGGTCGGCGACGGCCAAACCACCCTCGAGTTTCTCATCTGGAAGGACAGCCGCCTCCGGATGCAGGCCGACGTGTTCCTGCGACGCTTCGACGCGCAGACCGACCGCGTTCCCGCGGCCGGCGAGCGGGTGCCCCTGGGCATCGCGGGCAACCACCGCCAGGGGGCCCGCTTCGAGGATGCCCCCGAACTGGCCACGCCCGAGCTGGCCGCGTCCATCGAACGCATCGCCCAAGACTACCGCGGGGCCGATGGCGGGCGCCTCGATTTCGGCCGCTTCGACCTGCGCTTCGCCGACGAGGCCGAGCTGCGTCAGGGCCGCGGCTTCAGCATCATCGAACTCAACGGTGTGCTGGCCGAGAGCATCAACGTGTACGACGCCCGGCGGTCCATCGGCTGGGCCTACGGCGTGATGTTCCGGCACTGGCGGCGGGTCTTTGAGCTCGGCGCCCACCGGCGCCGAGCCGGCTCACGGCCCCTGCCGCTGATGGGCGTGGTCCGCGCCCTGCGTGCCCACTACAAGGGCCGCCCCGGATCGCCCATCTCCGACTGACGCCCTCCCCGAAGCACCGGCGACGCTTTCACCCGGCGCGGCGGACCTTCTGTATTGACTTCGGGGCGCGGCGGGCCGACGATTCATCGGCCGCCCTCGACGGGGCCACAAGGAGCCCGCCGATGTCCGTGCTCATGGAACTCTCGCGCATCCTGATCTGCGAGAACCACGACATGCAGATCATCGAGCTCCGCGAGGTCGAGGGCGACCGCAAATTCCCCATCCTGATCGGGCTCATGGAGGCCGAGGCCATCCGCCGCCGCCTGCAGGGCGTCCAGATCAAGAGGCCGCTCACCCACGAGCTGCTCTCGAACCTCATCGAGGCCTTCGGCGGGCAGCTCGAGTCGATCGCCATCTCCGACCTCGTCGAGCACACCTTCTACGCCACCCTCAACATCCGCCGCGCCGACGGCCAGATGATGGAGGTCGACTCCAGGCCCAGCGACGCCATCGCCCTCGGCATCGCCCAGGGGGTTCCGATCTACGTCGCCGAGCACGTGCTCGACCAAGCCCAGAGCGAGGTCTGAGCCGTGTCGCACCCCCCCAACGCCCCCCGCGCCGGCATCCCCCCCGGCGCCGCCCCCTTGCTCAGCCTGCCCACGCCGATGGACCTCGCCGCCGCCACGCTCGCGGCCTCGCGATGGAGCGACACCCTCCTACCGCCCCTGGCCGCCGTGCCGCTCATGCTGCTGGGC
>JACVCL010000142.1 GCA_016742075.1 Phycisphaerales bacterium | reverse complement strand
CTCCCCCACTCCCCGTGTCGTGGCAGCGCCGCGGTCCCGGCTCCGCTACCGCGCCAGCACCCCGTACCGCGCCCACTGGGCACGCGGGATCTCCGGGCCCGGGTCCAGATCGATGCCGGGAAACTCCCCGAGCGCCCCGCCGGCGCTGAGGATGCGATCGGGGATCTTCATCCCCGCCGCCTCCAGCGCCCGCCTGAGCCCCGAGCTGCTGTTGGTGCCCAGCAGCGCGTACCGCGCTGAGAACACGCGATCGGCCCGCAGCACCTCGGCCTGATCACAGGTGATGGTGTACGTCTCCTCGATGCGCACCGGCACCGTCGACGCGTCGCCGCTGTGGAACGCCGGCCGCAGGTGACGCCCGAGGGTCATCCGCCCGACCCGGCCCGCCAGCCGGCGGTCGTCCGGCGACTCGTAATCCTCGCGCAGGGCCACGCTGGTGTACTCGACGCGCCCGTTCAGCCGCGCCGCGGCCCCGGGGCAGTCGAGGTCCACGAACATGTGCCGCCCGGGGGCAAAGGGCGTCACCGCCCAGCTCGCCAGCGTCGCCGTGCACGGCCCGCACGCCGCGGGCGACGCCGCCGCGGCGCCCGCGCGGCCCTCGTCCTTGCGCCC
This sequence comes from Phycisphaerales bacterium, assembly GCA_016742075.1. GTDB lineage: Bacteria > Planctomycetota > Phycisphaerae > Phycisphaerales > UBA1924 > JACVCL01. The sequence continues at coordinate 5,319 of JACVCL010000142.1, read as the reverse complement.
GCACCCCGGCGCCGCCAACGCCAGCACCATCGCCGCGGTAATCGCCACGGCGGGCGAGCGCCACGCAGGGGCGGCGGTATGACCGTTCCTTCTGCCCATCGCGCTCATGCTACGCCCCGGAGCCCGCTGGTAGATTGATGCCCGATGCGCATCCCGGGCACACGCATCTACCGGGCGTTCCCCGAACTCGACCGCTTCTCCGACGCCGACTGCGCCGCGTGGATCGAGCGTGCGAAGGAGCGCGGCGGCAAGGTGCTCGCACTCGCCCCGATCGTCACCGGCTGCGTGCTGCTGCCGGTGGGCGCGGTGCTCGCGTTCGTGCTGAGCCGGTTTGCCGATGAGACTCTGGACATCCTGACGCTCACGGTCTCGGTGTTTGCGGCAGTGGTCGTGGGTGTTCCGACCATGTCGACGCTGCTGGTTCGCGACCGGCTCCTGCGCCGCGCCATCCGGGCGGCAGTTCTCGGCGCCACCTGCCCGCGCTGCGCCTACTCACTGCTCGGCTTGCGCGTGACCGAGGGCGCCGTCCGCTGCCCCGAATGCGCCCACCTCACCGTCCTCGCCGAACGCGACCTCACCCCCGACGACATCCTCGCCGGCAAGGCCCTCGCGCCCCCCGGCTACTCTTCCGCCATGACCGAACTCGCCCACGGCCAGGCCGCCCCCAAGGCCGGGTACGCGTACAAGATCGCCGTGCTCTGCGACCTCCGCGACCGCCGCGGCCGCCTGCTCCTCATCAAGCGCGCCAAGGACCCCAACAAGGGCCTCTACTCGCCCATCGGCGGCAAGCTCGACACCGCCCTCGGCGAGTCCCCCGCCCAGTGCGCCCGGCGAGAGATCCTCGAGGAAGCCTCCCTCGACATCCCCATCGATCGCCTCCGCCTCACGGGCATCATCTCCGAGCGCGGCTACGAGGGGAAGACCAACTGGCTCATGTTCTGGTACCGCGCCCTCGACCCCGTCGACCTGCACGAGCACGAGATCAACGAGGGCAGCCTCGAATGGCACGCCCTGGCCGACATCCCGTCGCTCCCCCTGCCCGATACCGACCGGCGCGTGATCTGGCCCCACGTCCTCCGCCACGACCCCGACGGTTTCTTCGCCGTCCACATCGACTGCACCGGCGACGAGATCCGCTGGTCCACCGAGCAGTCCTCTCCCCCCACTGCCACCCCCACCCCCGCCTCCGCCCCCCACGCATGAGCGACGGCCCGGCCAAGATCCTCTTCGTCGCCCTTGGCGGCGCTCTGGGCTCCGTTCTCCGCTACCTGCTGTCGGCCTGGATCAACCCCGCCGCGCCCCAGGGCTTCCCCCTCGGCACCCTCGCGGTGAATGTCACCGGCTGCCTGGCCATCGGTGCGCTCGGTGCGCTCATGGTCACCCCCGGCCCGATCGCCATCCGCGAGGAGTGGCGGCTGGGCCTGTTCATGGGGGTGCTCGGCGGCTACACCACGTTCTCGTCGTTCGCCTTCGAGTCTCTCACCCTCGCCCGCGAGGGCCAATGGACCGCCGCCGCGGCGTACGTCCTGCTCTCCAACCTGCTCGGCCTCGGCGCCGCGGCGGGGGGCTACCTCGCCGCGGCCCGCCTGGCGGGCTGAGAGCCAGAACCGCGAAAAATCGCCCCATCCGCACGTCCGCGGCCGTCGAAGCCGAATCCGCCGACCCATTCGCCGATCTATAGTCCGAGCGGCCAGGGAATCCCGGCGTTCTCCCGCGGCCGCCAGGAGGTTGGGCTGGTGCTCGCACGCCTCGTTCCATCCACGTTCCAGCGCCCCGCATCGCGGCTGCGGACCACCGTGCGCGCGGTCGCCGCCGTGGCGCTGCTCATCCTCGGGGTGCTGTCGGCGTCCACGACCATCGCCGCCGACCGCGCGGGGCCGGAGGCTCCGGCCCCGGCGCCCGTGTCGCCGGCCGCGGCGATCCCTCGGGCCCGCGGCGGGCAGAACGTCGCGATCATCACGATCGCCCGCGCGATCGACGAGGTCACCTCCACGAGCTTCAAGCGCCGCCTCGACCAGGCCGTGGCCGACGGCGCCGACCTCATCGTCGTCGAGCTCGACACGCCGGGCGGCGAGGTGGGCGCCTGCATGGAGATCACCGCCGCGCTGCGGCGCACCTCGCAGTACACCATCGCCTGGGTGAACCCCCGCGCCTTCTCCGCCGGTGCCATCATCGCCATGGCCTGCAAAGAGATCGTCGTCGCCCCCGGCGCCCGCATCGGCGACGCCGCGGTCATCGCCGGCGATCCCTTCGGCTTCGGCCTCTTCCAGGGCCTGCGCGCCACCGAGCGCGCCAAGGCCCTCTCCCCCGTGCTCATCGAGATCGTCGACAACGCCCGCGCCAACGGCTACGACGAGAACCTGGCCACCGCGATGGTCACGCTCGGAGTCGAGCTGTGGCTCGTCGAGCACACGCCCACCGGGCGCCGCTACGCCCTCGACGCCGCCGAGTACCGCGCCCTGTTCAAGAAGGAACCGCCGGCCGATGCTCCCTCGGTCCCCTCGCTCGGGGCCGCCCCGCAGCAGCGGCCCGACGACGTTCCGGCCGAGGTCGTCTCGGCCGGCGAGCTGCCGCCCCCAGCGGGCACCGAGGAGCGGTCCCGCCAGTTCCGCCCGCCCGGCCCCATGGACCGTTCGCTGGTCGAGGCGGTCAACAACCCCACCACCGGCGTCCAGCAGCTTTCGACGCGCCCCGACTTCGCCACAGCCGACCCGCGCGAGTGGGTCTACAAGAAGCGCATCACCGACGGCCGGACCCTCCTCACCATCACCGACTCCCAGGCCGTGCAGTTCCAGCTCGCCCAGGCCACCATCGCCAACGACGCCGAGCTCAAGAGCTACACCGGCGCCTCCAACCTCGCCCGCCTCCAGCAGTCGCAGATCGAGAGCCTGCTGGCCTTCATGACCCAGGGCCTCTCCGGCCTCATCGTCCGAGCCATCCTGCTCATCACCTTCCTGATCGCGATGTTCCTCGAGCTGTCGATGCCCGGCGCCACCCTCCCCGGCGTCATCGCCCTGCTCTGCCTCATCGGCCTGGCGGTGCCGCCGATGCTCATCGGCGTGGCCTCGGCGTGGTGGGCCATTGCCGCGATCCTCGCCGGCGTCGCCCTCATCGCCCTCGAGATCTTCGTCATGCCCGGCGTCACCCTGCCCGGCATCGTGGGCATCGTCCTGCTGCTCGGCGGGCTGGTCGCCGTGTTCATGTCGGGCGGGTCGCTGTTCCCCGGCCAGGGCGACGCCTCCTCGCTGCCCTGGGCCCTCTCCACCGTGCTGCTGTGCGTCTTCGCCGCCGGGGTCGGCATGTACTTCATCAGCAAGTACACCCACCTCATCCCCGTCGTGAACCGCTTCGTGCTCGCCGACCGGCAGCCCGCCGACGCCTCCGAGGGCATGCTCGCGGCGATGGGCCCCGAGACGGGGTCCGGCCCCGTGCCAGTCGGCGCATTCGGGCGCGCCGTCACGCCGCTGCGCCCCTCCGGGTCCGCCGAGTTCGGCGACCTGCTCGTCGACGTTGTCGCCGAGTTCGGCTTCATCGAGCAGGGCCAGCCCGTGCGGGTGGTCTCCTCGGCCTCCTATCGTGTCGGCGTCGAACGCGTCGCCGAACCCCCGCCGTCGAAAGGCCCCGCCGCTTGACCTCCGAGGAATTCCTCTTCTGGGGCACCGTGCTGCTCAGCGGCGCCTTCGTGCTGCTGCTGATCGAGCTGTTCGTGCCCTCGGGGGGCATCCTCGGCGTGGTCGCCGGCGTGCTGGCGCTGGGCGGGGTCGTCGCGTTCTGGCAGAACTCGTGGGTATGGGGCGTCACCGCCCTGGCCGGATCGATCGTCGCCGGCGCCGCGGGCTTCTACTTCGCCTTCAACGTCATGCCGCACACACCCTTCGGGCGCGACCTGATGCTGGGCGACGACGAGGACGAGCTCCAGCAGAAGACCCTGCTCGAGCAGCGCCGCCGCGAGGAGGAGCAGGCCCTCATCGGCGCCGCCGGACGCGCCCTCACCGACCTCCGCCCCATCGGCCAGGCCGAGATCGAGGGGGCCCGCGTCGAGGTGCTCGCCGTCGGCGGCACCGTGGCCGCGGGCACCCCGCTCAGGGTCGTCGCCGTCGAGGGCAACACCATCAAGGTCCGCCCCCAGCGGGCCGAGACCTGACCGCCCCCGGCCCGCCGGAACCGGCGCGCCCCGCCTTGCCACCGCGCGCCGCCCGGCCATAATGCCCGCGCCCCCCCAGCCGGGGCGGGCGCCACCTTCCCGCCACGGGGTCAACCGCACATGCCCAACTGGAACACCATCCTGATCGTCGGCCTCGGCATCCTCGGCCTGCTGGTCTTCATCTTCATCATCATCGCCTTTCAGTTCATCAACCTCTACATCCAGGCCCTGCTCTCGGGGGCCAAGGTCAGCCTGCCCGCCCTCATCGGCATGAAGCTGCGCAAGGTCGACCCGCGCACCATCGTGCTCTCGCGCATCCGCGCGGTGAAGGCCGGGCTCGACCTCTCGACCAACCAGCTCGAGACCCACTACCTCGCCGGCGGGCGCGTCCCCTCGGTCATCAACGCCCTCATCGCCGCCAACCGCGCCCGCATCAACCTGCCCTTCGACGTCGCCTGCGCCATCGACCTCGCCGGGCGAGACATCCTCGACGCCGTGCAGACCTCGGTGAACCCCAAGGTCATCGACGTCCCCAACCCCAAGCTCGGCCGCCCCACCATCGACGCCGTCGCCAAGGACGGCATCCAGCTCAAGGCCCGCGCACGCGTCACCGTCCGCGCGTCGGTGCAGCGCCTCGTCGGCGGCGCCACCGAGGAGACCATCATCGCCCGCGTCGGCGAGGGCATCGTCTCCACCATCGGCTCGGCCGAGACCCACAAGGCCGTGCTCGAGAACCCCGACACCATCTCCAAGACCGTCCTCAACAAGGGCCTCGACGCCGGCACCGCCTTCGAGATCCTCTCCATCGACATCGCCGACATCGACGTCGGCGAGAACATCGGCGCCAAGCTCCAAACCGATCAGGCCATCGCCGACACCAAGCGCGCCCAGGCCGAGGCCGAGAAGCGCCGCGCCCTCGCCGTCGCCCAGGAGCAGGAGCACAAGGCGGAAGAGCAGAAGAACCGCGCCCTCGTCGTCCTGGCCGAGGCCGACGTCCCCCGCGCCATCGCCGAGGCGCTCAAGTCCGGCAACCTCGGCTCGATGGACTATTTCCGCCTCAAGAACCTCAACGCCGACACCACCATGCGCCAGGCCATCGCCGGCCCCGATGCCGCCCAGGGCCGCGCCCCCGGCGTCTGCCCCCCCACCGCCCGCCCCACGCGCCCCCCCCCCCA
>JACVCL010000014.1 GCA_016742075.1 Phycisphaerales bacterium | reverse complement strand
GCTGGCGGGGGCGGCGGGCGCCGCTCTCGGGGTCGGGGGCGGCTCCGCCGTCAGCGTTTTTTTGCCGGCGCTCCCGCCGGAGAACCCGCCTGTGCGGCGAGCAGAGCCCCCAGATCGGCGATCTTCTCCGTCATCGCAAGCCGCACGAGCAGCGCATCCACGATCGCGCGGCCGGCGGCACTGGTGCGGGCCGATCGCTGCACCGACTCGATCAGCGCGATCATGTGCACCAGGCCCGCGTCGTCGAAGCGGGCGGCCTGCTCGGCCAGCGCCTTCCGGCCCGCTTCGGGTGCTTCCACCAGCCCGGACTTCTCGCCGCAGACGCGGATCACCAGCAGGTCGCGCAGCCGTTCCACCAGCGCGTCGAGCATCTGCTCCATGGGCACACCCTTGGCCAGCAGCGAATCGGCCGACGCGAGCGCCCGCGCCGGATCGCCCGAGGCCAGCGACTCGATGAGCCCGCTGATCAGCTGCCGGTCGGGCAGCCCCAGCAGTTCCTCGAGCGTTTCCACCGTCAGCGTTTCGCCGTGGCCGGCGGCCGCCATCAGCCGGTCGAGCAGGCTCAGGGCGTCGCGCATCGAGCCGTTGCCGAGGCGGGCCACGGCGTGCAGCAGGTCCGGCGCCGCCTTGATCTTCTCCCCCTTCACCACCGCGGCCAGATGCCCCGCGATCTGCTCGGCCGAGAGATTCTTGAAGTCGAACCGCTGGCACCGGCTCTGGATCGTCGCCGGCACCTTGTGCGCCTCGGTGGTGCACAGGATGAACACGACGTGCTCGGGAGGCTCCTCCATGGTCTTCAGCAGCGCGTTGAACGCCGCCGTCGACAGCATGTGCACCTCGTCGATGATGTAGATCTTCTTCTTGCCGCGCAGCGGCCGGTACACGCAGTTGGCGATGAGCTCGCGGGCGTTCTCGACGCTGTTGTTGCTCGCCGCGTCGATCTCGATCACGTCGGTGTCCTGGCCCGACATGATCAGCTGGTCAACCTCTTCCGACCCGCCGTTGAGAGCCTTGGCGAAAATGCGGGCCATCGACGTTTTGCCGACGCCGCGCGTCCCGACGAACAGGTAGGCGTGGGCCACGCGCCCCTGGTCGATGGCGTTCTGCAGCGTCCGCGCGATGACCCCCTGCCCGACCACCTCGTCAAAGGCTCTCGACCGATACCGCCGCGCCAGCACCGTGTACGCCATGAGACCCTGAGTTTAGCAGTCCGCGCCCCGGTCCACGCCGGCCCAAGGCCGGGTGCTTCGCATCGCGCCGGTTGGCGACCAGGACACCGGCGGCACCGGACGACGGCCGCTTATGGCTGCTGCGGTCAAGCCCTGACCAGGTTCACGGGCCATCCGTGCACCGGGCCCGGTCGCCAACCGACGCGACGCTCATTCGATGGTAACCGCCCCGCCCGCGCCGGACCAGCCGGCCCCTACCATCCCCCATGGGCCAAGCCCCGAAACCGCGGTCCCGGCACGATGTACTGCAGAAGCAGCGGGCCAACGTCGTCCGCTTCCTTCGGGCATTCGCCTTCCTGCTGATGATGCTCATCAGCGCCGTGACCATCGTCACGCTCTCCGACCCCACCCAGCCCGAGCACGGCATCTTTGTCCAAGGCGACGCCCGGATCACCCCGGTGTGGATCGGGCTGCTCCTCTCGGTCACGGTGTTCTTCGCCCTCATCGTCGCGGTCGACATCCTCACGCCGCGCCGCAAGCTCTCAACCCTCTCGGCGATCTTCTTCGGGTGCGTCGCCGGGCTGCTCCTGGCCTTCCTCATCGGCTACGTGATCGACTATCTCCGGGTCGTCTACAACGTCGATCCCATCTACCACCGCCTGCTGTTTACCGCGAAGGTCGTCATCGGCGTGGCGATGTGCTACCTCGCCAGCGCCACCATTCTTCAGACCCAAGACGACTTCCGCCTGGTCATCCCGTACGTCGAGTTCGCCAAGCAGATCCGCGGTTCCAAGCCGCTCATCCTCGACAGCTCGGCCCTGATCGACGGACGGGCCCCCGATATCGCCGAAACCGGCGTGTTCCAGACAGCCCTGATCATCCCTCGGTTCGTGCTCGACGAGCTGCAGACGCTCGCAGACTCATCGGACAAGCTCAAGCGATCGCGGGGCCGGCGCGGGCTCGACATGGTCGCCCGGCTCCAGCGCTCGGCCCGCCTCGATGTCACGATCGACGACACGCCGGTCCCCGGCCTCGGGACCGACCAGATGCTCGTCGAGCTCGCCCAGAGCCTACCCGCCGTGATCGTGACCACCGACTCAGCCCTCGAGCAGGTGGCGGCCATCCGCGGCGTCGAGACCCTCAATCTTCACACGCTCGCCGCCGCGGTCCGGCCGCGGCTGCTCCCGGGCGAGAACATCCGGCTCGCTCTTGCGAAACGGGGCGAGCAGCACGGGCAGGCCGTCGGCTATCTCGAGGACGGCACGATGGTCGTGGTCGACGGCGGGGCCGCCCTCATCGGCGAAGAAATCGACGCGGTCGTGACCTCCAGCGTCCAGACCGCGGCCGGACGCCTCGTGTTCGCCCGCCCGGCCGGGCCGGAGGTGGGAGCGCCGACCCCCGAGAGCGCGCCCGCCGAACCCCAAGGAGATTCCCCGGGCTTCCCCGAGGGAAAGGCTGCGCTCACCGCCCAGTCGCCGGCCGCGGCATCTCCTCAGCCGTCACGTGCCTCGCCGGCCGGAGAGCGCCGGGCGCTGCGGAACCCTCGCCGAGGCTAGCCGCGTTGGTCAGCGGGTGGCGTCGCCCCGAAGCACCGCGACACTCCGCGGGCGGATCACGATGTCGACCGGCGTGAACCCCGCCGCCTCCCCGTCGCACTGGAGCGGGGCCGCGACACCTTCCGACTCAATCCGGATCTGTCTTCCCCGCGTTCGCAGCACGCCGTTGTCGTGCGCGCCAAGCCCCAAACGCAGCCGGAACATCCAGGGGATGATCTCCGCGGGCTCCATCGGCACGAACACCACGTCGAGCAGCCCGTCGCGGGGGTCGGCGTCGCGGGCGGGGTCCAGGCGCAGGGCGTACTGGCGGCAGTTGGCCACCACCACCAGCCCGCGGGCACGCCGCACGAACGGCCCGCCGTCCACGGTGATGTCCAGCGGCGGGTCGCGCGGCCCCATCAGTTCGGCCAGGACGGGCCCGGCGTAGCTCAGGTGGCTGATGCTCCCGCGGCGCGTCCTCGACAGCCGTTCGACCACCCCGGCGTCGAACCCGGCCGAGGCCATGAGCAGAAACGTCCGCCCGTCGGCCGCCGCTGAGTCGATCCATTCGACCCGTCCCGCCTCGACGGCCCGGCACAGGCCGGACGTGCCCCCGCCCATCCCAAAAGCACGCGAGAACAGGTTCTCCGTGCCGGTGGGCAGCTGGTACACCGGCACGCCCAGCGGACCCGCCACGGCCGCCACGAGGTTCACCGTTCCGTCCCCGCCGACGATCGCGCAAACGGCCGAGCCGTCGAGCGAACGTCGGAGAGCGCCTTCATCCCCGGTTTCTACGAGCCGAACCGGGTGCCCCAGGGCCGTGAGGGCCGCACGGGCCTCGGCGGCCACGCGGGCCCCGAGCCCCCGTCCCGCGATCGGGTTGTAGGCCACCACGACGTTCACCGCTGCAGGATTCCGCGACTGGGTTTATCGTACAGGCCATGCTCCATCGGCCGACCATCGCCGCGCTGCTGACAATCATCGCCGGGGCCTCCCCGACGGCCGCCTTCGCCCAGACCCAGGAGTTCCGGCTCGACCCGGAGAGGTCCTGGCAGCCAGCGCCCCCGTCGCCTGACGAGTCGGACGCCGACGGGCGCCTGATCGCCGAGGCCCGCCGCGCCTTGGCCGCGGGTCAGCCGGCCAAGGCCGAGGAGCTCCTCGACCCGTGGCTCAGCGCCAACGAACGCACCAGCAACCGCTGGCTGCCGCTGGCGCTCCTCACCCGAGGCGACGCCCGCCTCGCCCGCGGCGACGAGTGGAACGCCCTCTACGACTACGAGGCCCTGGCGAACAAGCACGCCGGCAGCGAAGAGTTCCAGTTGGCCCTCGAGCGCGAGTACGGCATCGCGATCCGCTACCTCGGCATGGTCCCGCGAGCGGAAAAAGTGGGGGCGGAGGAGATCGCCTCGTTCGAAGATCCCCTCCGGCGCCGCTGGCTGGGTCTGCGGATCTCCTCGGCCTATGACGAGGGTGTCGAGTTGCTCATGCGCATCCAGGAGCGATTGCCTGGATCCCGGCTGGGCGAGCAGGCGATGATCACTCTCGCCGACTTCTACTACCGTCGCCGAGACGTGAAGCTGGCGCAGGATGTCTACGACCTGTACCTTCAGAACTACCCGCTCGGGCCCAACCGCGAGAAGGCCCAGCGCCGGAAGATCTTCTGCCAGATCGCTCGCTTCAAGGGCCCCAGGTACGACACCGTGAGCCTGCTCGACGCGTCGGTCGAGATCCGGGCCTACCAGGCCCGTCACCCCGCGGCGAGCGAGCAGACCGGGCTGAACGAGGGGCTGGTTAACCGCATCGACGAGTCCCGCGCGGCGTCGCTCCTCGACGCCGCCGAGTGGTACCAGCGGCGCGGCCAGCCTTCGGGGGCCCGCTACACGCTGCAGCGGCTCATCGGCACCTTCCCTTCGAGCGTGGCCGCCGACCGCGCACGGAGCATCATGAAGGAACGCGGGTGGGCCATCGAGGCGCCCGGCGGCGCCACCGGCCCGACCGGGCCGGTCGATGTCCGAGGCCCCGCGGCCGACAAGGTCGCTCCGCAGGGCCCCGCCGCCCCGGGTCTGTCGCCCGCGGGCGGGGGCGGGCAGCCATGAGGATTACGCTCGGCGTGCTGATCGCGGCGGTCGGCCTGCCGATATTCGGTGGCTGCGCCTCGGACCCGAAGCAGGGATACGTCTTTGCCACGGCCTACCGCACCGACGTTCAGACGGTTTCGGTGCCGCTGTTCGACAATCCGACCTTCTATCACGGCCTCGAGGCCCAGCTGGCCGACGCGATCATCAAGGAAATCCACCGCGCCACGCCGTGGCGCGTCGTCTCCCGCGGCGACGCCGGCGACGCCGCGGCGGGCGGATCGCCGGGCGGCGACACGTCGCTCACCGGCTCGATCGCCGCCGTCGACCTCCGCAAGCTCTCCACGCAGGATGTCACCGGTCTCGTCCAGGAGATGGCGGTCGACCTAGCGGTGAACTTCCAGTGGAAGAACAACCGGACGGGCGAGGTGCTGGTGGCCCGGCGCAACTTCCGGGCTTCCGCCGCGTTCGTGCCCTCCCGGGGGGCCCAGGAGCCCATCGAGCTAGGGCAGCGGGCAGCGGTGGACCGGCTGGCCAAAGACCTCGTCGCCGAGCTTCGCTCGAGCTGGTGATCCGTCACTTGTTTTGGGGATATCAGTCGGGGTCGCCCGATTCGCGACGGGGATTTCGCCTGTCTGCAACCGCTGGTAAACTCTCACTAACAATACGGCGGCACGATTCTCACAGGTCCTTGGCGAGAACTTCGCACCCGTGCCAGCCGCCCTCGCTCGAGGGGATGGGTCACCCCAATGGTCGTGAACGCCGTCAGCCCGTCGCTCGCGCCGCCCGCGGATATCCGCGTCGGTCCGTTCACGTTCGGCCAAGCGACCACCCCCGACGACTTCGAGCAGATCCACCGCCTGAACCACGCGACATTCGTCGACGAGATCCGGCAGCATCAGGCCACCGGCGACGGTCGGCTGGTCGACAAGTTCCACGACAAAAACCTGTACTTCGTCGCCAAGCGAAGCGGAAGCGTCATCGGGATGGTGTCGGTGCACGACCGGCCGCCCTTCTCGGTGGCGAGCAAGCTCGCCGATCCCTCGGTGCTCGCGAGTGTCGCGCCCCGCCCTCTGGAGGTGCGGCTGCTGGCGGTGCGGGGCGACGACCGGCACAGCGTGGTGTTCGCCGGGCTGGGGTTCTGCCTGCTCTCGCACGCCCGGCGTGCGGGATACTCGCACCTGGTGATCTCCGGTTTCGAGCAGCGTGAAAAGCTCTACCGCCACCTCGGCTTCAGCCCCATCGGCCCACCGGTCGAGTCGGGCGAGGCCCGTTTCATCCCGATGGTCCTCGACGTCAGCCAGCCTCCCTCCACGCTGATGCGGACGTTCGTTCGCCTGCGTCACCGGCTGGCCGAACGCCACGCCCGGCGGGGCGGGCGGCCATCGCCAGCGATCTGGCTGACCCCGGGCCCGGTGCAGATCTCGGGCGAAGTGCGGCGCGCCTACCGGCGTCCCCCGATCTACCACCGCAGCCCGAAGTTCCTCGAGGCCTTCGAGGACGTCCGTGCGTCGCTCTCGCGGCTTACGGGGGCCCCACACGTGGCGATGTTCACCGGCTCGGCGACGCTGGCCAACGACGCCGTCGCCGCCACGCTCGCCGCCGATCCGACGCTCGGGCACGGCGTGGTGCTGGTCAACGGCGAGTTCGGCGAGCGCCTCGTCAGGCAAGCGGAGCGCGCCGGGCTGAAATTCGCCGTTGTGCGGTCGGAGTGGGGCCGGCCGTGGGACCTCGCGGGGCTCCGCCGCGTCATCGACGGCGGCGGCGCCTCCCAGTGGATCTGGGGCACGCACATCGAGACTTCGACGGGTGTTCTGAACGACATCGACGGCCTGCTCTCGGTCGCGCCGAGGGCCCGGGTCTGCCTCGACGCGACCTCGTCACTCGGCGCGGTTCCGGTCGATCTGCGGCGGATCCATCTCGCCTCCTCGGCGTCGGGCAAGGCCTTGGGCTCGTTCGCCGGCCTCTCCTTCGTCTTCGCCTCAGACGCGGCCGTGGCCGGATCCGACGGCCGCCGGGTGCCGACTGTGCTGGACGTGGGCGCCACCGTCTCCACCCGCGGGCCACGGTTCACCGTGCCCTCCGCCCCGCTGATCGCCCTGAAGACGGCCCTCGATTCCTTCGCCACGGCCGAACGTGCTGAGGCCCGTTTCGCGCTCCAGCGTCGGCTGGGCACGATGATCCGCGACGGCCTCCGCTCGATGGGGATCAGCCCGCTGGCCGACGACCGCTCCGCCGCCCCGCCGGTCACCACGTTCGCCCGGCCGTTCGGTGACGGCAACGAGCAGTTCGTGAGGCTGTGTCGTCGCCACGGGTTCCATGTCGGCGGGCAGAGCGGCTACCTCTCTGCCCGCCACCTCGTGCAGGTTGCCACGATGGGCGACGTTCAGCCGGAACACGTCGATCGCTGGCTCGGCGTGCTCACCGGCGCGATCGCGGGACGGGGCTGAAAATCCCCCTGTTTGTGGCATAGCCGTGGAACTCCTCGTTCGGGATTGGCTCGGCCCCCGGGGGGCTGTCGCCTACTGTTTGCCGCGCAGAACGCCGATCCGAAGCCTCTGTCTGCGTTCGGGCGGGAGTGGCCCGAGAACCGCGGTTCGCTCGCTCACCGGACGGCACCCACGATGACCTCAGGACCGAACACGTTCATCACGATTCACCAGTCGGGTCCGGGAGGCCCGCCGAGCCCGCGGGGCCAGGGGGGCTCCACCGGTCCGGGCGGGCCGAAGGGGCAGCCGGGGCCGCAGACACCCGGCGGTGGGCCCGGTCGTCCCGGCCGTGCCTGGCCGGGGCTGTTCCTGCTGGTCGGTCTCCTGCTGATGCTGGTCTTCACCTTCCAGGCGCTGACGCCGCAGCGGCCGTCGATGACCATGCAGGAGTTCCGGGCCCTGTACAAGGAAGGGCACGTCAAGGACATCGTTCTGCAGGACCAGGCGATCGCCGCGGTCCGGACCGACGGCGCGGCCGCGCAGCGGGTCCAGGTCGACATCAACCCCCGCGGGTTCGACGGCACCCGCAAGGAGCTGAGCGAACTGACCGGGGGCGACTTCCGGGAAGAGCCCGGGCCGGCCTGGTGGCTTCAGCTCCTGCTGTCGCCGTTCCTGTGGACGCTGCTGCTGTTCGTGTTCATCTGGTGGATCATCAGCCGGATGATGCGGGGGGCCGGCGGGCCCGGCGGCGTGCTGGGCAACTTCGGCAAGTCGCGGCACCGCGTGATGGCCAAGGAGTCGACCGGCGTCACGTTCAATGACGTGGCCGGGATCGAGGAGGCCAAGGAGGAAGTCCGCGAGCTCGTCGAGTTCCTGAAGAACCCCAAGAAGTTCATGAAGCTCGGCGGCCGCATCCCGCGCGGCGTGCTGCTCACCGGCGACCCCGGCTGCGGCAAGACGCTGCTGGCCAAGGCGATCGCGGGCGAGGCCGACGTTCCGTTCCTGTCGATCTCGGGCTCGGATTTCGTGGAGATGTTCGTGGGCGTGGGCGCCTCGCGCGTGCGCGACCTGTTCAAGCAGGCCAAGGAGTCGGCCCCATGCATCATCTTCCTCGACGAGATCGACGCCGTCGGGCGCCGGCGCGGCGGGGGATTCACGACGGGCGGTCACGACGAGCGCGAGCAGACGCTCAACGCGATCCTGGTGGAGATGGACGGCTTTGACTCGTCGGACCAGGTCATCGTCATCGCCGCCACCAACCGCCCCGACGTGCTCGACCCGGCGCTCACCCGGCCGGGCCGGTTCGATCGGCAGGTCAGCGTGCCGCTGCCCGACATCAAGGGCCGGCTCGACATCCTGCGCGTGCACGCCAAGAAGGTGAAGACCGGCCCCGACGTGGACCTCGAGCGCGTGGCCCGTGGCACGCCGATGTTCAGCGGCGCCGAACTGGCCGCGATCATCAACGAGGCGGCGATTACCGCGACGCTGGCCGAGAAAGACTTTATCGAGCAGAGCGACCTGGAAGAAGCCCGCGACAAGATCCGCTACGGGCGCTCGCGCAAGAGCCGCAAGCTCGAGGAGAAGGAACGGGTTGCGACGGCCTTCCACGAGGCCGGGCACGCGGTGCTCCAGATGCTGCTCACCGACGCCGACCCGCTCCACAAGGTGACGATCATCCCGCGGGGGCAGTCGCTCGGCGCGACCTTCAGCCTGCCCGAGAAGGACCGCTACGGATTCGGGCTCAAGTGGCTGCGGGCCACGATGCGCGTGGTCTGCGGCGGCCGCATCGCCGAGGAACGCAAGACGTCCGACGTGTCGTCGGGCGCCGCGCAGGACATCATGCAGCTCACGCAGATGGCCCGGGCGATGGTGCTCGACTGGGGTATGTCGGACCGTCTCGGCTTCGTCCGCTACAGCGGCGTTGACACTCGCGAGACCTTCATCGCCGAGCGCACGTACTCCGAGGAGACCGCCAGGATCATCGACGAGGAGATCCGCCGCATCGCCAAGGAGGCGTTCGACGACGCCCAGCGGATGCTCTACGAGCACTGGGACAAGGTCGAGGCCGTGGCCGCGGCCCTGCTGAAGTACGAGACGCTCACGGCGGCGGAGGTCGAGAAGCTCTTCCGGGGCGAAAGCCTCGGCAAGCCGACTGTTTCCGAGCTGCTGGCGGCCGAGACCAAGCGTCAGGCCCCCGCGCCGCCGGTGCCGCCGGCCCAACCAACCGCCGGGGAGCCGCCGGCCAGCCCCGGGCTTGGCAACTTCGTTCCACGGCCTGCCTAACGCCCGCATGTCGGGAGGCCGGGCTCGCGCCAAGCGCCGATAACCCATTCGTGGCGGGTTCCAACTTCCTGGCCCTGCGTTGGGGTTCCGCCCGTGCCGATGGATGCCGGACCTGCCGGCGCGACCGAAAATCGGGTCGAGAGGCCCGACCGATGGGCCAAATTTCCGTGTTCCGGCTCGATCCGGCGGGCCTTCGAAGTATCGTTGACCAGACGGCGAGCGCCCGGATGCACTCGAGGACCAGGGGCACTCGCCGACGACCGGCCCGACCACCATGATCAACCTCCGAAGCACGATCGTCGCCGCCGCCGTCGCCGCCGCGGGCGTGGCCCAGGTACACGCCCAGGGCACGGCCCTTCAGCAGCAGAACCTTCTGCTGGTCTACAACTCCCAGAACGCCGAGTCGCTGGCCATCCGGAACGCGTACGTCGCGGTGTACCCGAACGTGGTCCAGCTCAACCTCGACAACGCGGCGATCGCCGCGCCCGATCCGACCAACGGTTGGCAGATCGACCGCCCCACGTACCTCTCGGCGGTGCGCCAGCCGATCCTTGACTTCATCAACGGCACGAGCACGGGCAACGACCTGTCTCAGCAGATCTGCGCGATCGTGACCACCCGGGGCATGCCCGCCCGCATCGCCGGAACCGGCGAGTTCTCGCTCGGGTGCACGATCGCGAGCGTGGAGAGCGAACTCACGCTCCTGCAGCAGGATCTCGAGTCCACGGCGGGCACCACGTCGGGCCTGCCCAACCGCTACTCGGGGATCGTGCAGAACCCGTATCTGGCGTCGTTCTCGAACATCCGCCAGTTCTCGCGTTCGGCGGTCAAGACCCAGAGGACGTTCAGCGCCCAGGGGGCGGCGCCCAATCAGGCGTGGCAGATCACGGGGCTGACGCCCGGCGGGATCTACCTGGTGATGCGCCTCGACGCGGCCCCCGGCGCGGCCACGACGGCCGTGCAGGAGGTGCAGAAGCTCATCGGCCGCTCGCGCCGCATCGTGCTGTCGCGCTGCCAGGTTCAGAGCCTCTTCGATCGCTTCCGCGTCGAGTGCGGGGCGCTCGACGACGACTCGTTCCCGCCGCTGTTCGTGAACTCCAGTGACTTTCAGCTCTGCAACAACAACCTGAGCGCTGCCGGCTGGGCCACCACGTTCGATCAGACGATCGACTTCGTGGTCCAGCAGTTCATGCCGCAGCCGACGCGCCCGATCCTGTTCTACGGCACGTACGGCGTGAATCACGCCATCTTCGTCGACCCGAACGTCTGCGGTTTCAGCCCCTCTGGCGGCACGGCGTACATCCAGAACTTCACGTTCCATCCGGCCGCGGTCTGCGTGGCGTACGAGTCGTTCAGCGGAGAGTCGATCGTCACGGGCGGCAACCGCGGCCAGGGCCAGGCGCTCGACTTCATCACCCGCGGCGGGTCCTTCACCTTCGGCTCGGTGGCCGAGCCCTTCACGTTCTCGATACCGCGGATGGAGTTCCTGCGCATCAACTTCCTGAACTCCGGCCGTACCTGGGTGGAGGCGGCCTACAGCGCCATGCCGGGGCTCTCCTGGCAGATCACGCCGCTCGGCAACCCACTGGCCCGGATCGTCGTCGCGAGCAATCCGCTCGACGCCGACGGCAACGGGACCGTGAACATCGAAGACGTGTACGCATGGCACGACGTTCCGATTGATGCCAACTGCGACTTCCTGATCAACGACGCCGACCGGCAGGCGGTGCAGGCCGCGGCCCGCGCCAACGAGACGTCGGGCATGCTCGTCGGGCGCTGAGCGGGGCGGGTCCGGTCAGACCGCGGCGACCGTCCGATCGGCCTCGTCGAGAATGGCCCGGGCGGCGTCGGCCGTCGGTGCTTCGGCGATGAGCCGGAAGATCGGCTCGGTGTTGCTGGGCCGCACGTGGAGCCACGCCGGGCCTCGGCCGGGCGCCGCGGGGAAGTCGAGCCGCAGCCCGTCTTGTTCGTCCATCGCCGCCGAGCCGGCCCAGTGCCGCTTGACCGCGGCGATCGCCCGCTCCGCCAGGCCGTCGCGGATCGGCATCTTCCGCTTCTCGATCGCGTACGAGGGCACCGACGCCACCAGCCGGCTCAGCGGCCGGCGCTCGCGGGCCATGAGCGCCAGCGTGAGCGCGATGCCCGAGATCGAGTCGCGGATCGGGACCACGGCCGGCCAGATGATCCCGCCGTTGCCCTCCCCGCCCGCGGCGGATCCCCGCTCGAGCATCACCGCGGCGAGATTTGCCTCGCCCACCGGAGTCCTGAGCACCGACGCGCCGAATCGTGCGGCGACGTCGTCGATCATCCGGCTGGTCGAGAGATTCGCGGCGACGGTAACGCCCCGGGCCGCGTCGCCCATCGCCGAGAGCACGGCCCAGACTCCCAGCACCAGCGTGTACTCCTCGCCGATGTACCGCCCCGTCTCGTCGATCAGCGCCAGGCGGTCGGCGTCGGGGTCTTGGGCGAAGCCGATGTCGGCCTTGTGAAGCCGGACGGCGCTGGCCAGATCGGTCAGGTGCGCCTCGGTGGGTTCGGGCGGGTGCGTGAAGCGGCCCGAGCCGTCGGCGTTCAGATGGATGAAGGGGCAGCCGAGCGTCTCGAGCAGCCGCCGCGCAGGGGCCGCTCCGGCGCAGTTGACCGAATCGACCACCGCGCGGAACCCGCCCGCGGTCAGCGCTTGCCGGAGCGACGAAACCGGGATGATCCGCTCGAGCGCCCCCAGCACAGCGTCGACGTGCCGGGCCTCGGCGGTGTCGTCGCGGAGCACCTCGCCAACGCCGTCGAAGGGTGCCCAGAGCCGCTCGTGCGGGGAGTGGGGGGCCGAAGGATGGGGCGAGCGGAAGCGCTCGGCGATGGCTCTGGCCTCTTCCGGCGGCGGCGCACACCCGCGGGAGGTGATGCCCTTCAGGCCGTTCCATTCAGCCGGATTGTGGCTGGCGGTGACGACCATGCCGCCGTCGGCCTTCAAGGCCCGAACCATGACGCCGGTGGAGGGGGTGGTCGCGACGCCGATGTCGATCACGCGGCACCCGGCCGCCGCGAGCGCGCCCGCCGCAACGAGCTTCACGGCCTCTCCGCCGGCACGGCCGTCGCGTCCCAGAACCACGGTCGGTGCGCGGCCGCCCGCGGTGGCCCGCAGCGACGCGGCCACCGCCCCGGCGTACCCGGCCACCGTGGCCGGCGTGAGCGAAGCTCCGACGATGCCCCGGCACCCTGACACCGAGACCATCAGCGGCGCAGGAGCGTTCCCATGATCGTTCATCCGGTCATTCTACTGGCGGAACTGCGCCGCGATCCGGGCGCTCACCGGCCGAGCCCCTAGGATGCGGGGATGTACGAGATCGAGATCCAGGCGCGTTTCTCCGCCGCGCACGCGATCAGGATGCGCGGCCAGCTCGAGCCGCTGCACGGCCATGACTTCCTCGTCACCGTCACCCTCGCCGCCGCCGGTCTCGATGAGGACGGGCTGGTGTGCGACTTCCACGCGGTCGAGCGGCGTCTGCGCGAGATCGTCGGCCGGTTCCACAACCGCTCGATGAATGATGTGCCGCCCTTCTCCCATGGCCTCAATCCCTCGGCCGAGTTGATCGCCCGGCACATCGCCGACGAACTGGCCGCGACACCATTTCCCAACGTCAGGGTCGCTTCGGTGCGTGTGACGGAAGCCCCCGGGTGTGCCGCGGTGTACCGCCCCCAGCCGGGCGGAAGGGGCTAATCCGTATCAGAATCCCGACTCTTCGAGCCAGTCCGACGGTCTGGCATCCAAAGCCGACGCGATGCTCAGCAGCGTTTCCAGCGATGGCAGGTGGGAGGACCGCTCGATGGACGACAGCTGCGAAGCGCTGATTCCGCAGGCCTCGCTGAACTGTTTGAGCGTCATGTCCTTCCGGATGCGTTCTGCGCGAATCCTACGGCCGAGGACCGCACGGAGCCTGTCCTGCGGGCGGCGGCCGAGGTCGAACGCCGCCGCGGCCTGGGCGATCGATGCCCGGAGGTCTCCGATGGCGAAGGGCTTACTCAGGTAGTCGAAAACGTCGAGCTTGAAGGTCTGCCGCATGGTCTCTAGCGACGGATACCCCGTGACCACGATGACGCACAGCCGGGGCCAGCGCTCGCGGATCCCGGCAAGGACCTCCTCGCCCGACCATCGCCCCATCTTGATGTCGAGAAGCACGATGTCCGGAAGCCGGTCGTCGTTGGCCGCGAACAGCTCGTCGGGTGTGGACACCACCCGAACATCGTGCCCCTCGGCCGTCAGCACGCCGCGGATGTACTCCCGGAAGTCGGGGTCATCATCGAGCGCGACGATCGACAGCGGCGGCGGCGCGACGCCGCCGTCGCCGGGTGTTGAGGGAGCATTGGGCTCGGGGTTCACGCGTGATGCTCCTCACCGGCCGCGTCGGCGGCGCGGCTGTCGCCGGCAGCATACGGGAGCAGTTCGGGCTCCGGGAGCATGATCTCGAAGACGGCGCCGCCCTCCCCCGGCGCGGCGTTCCGGGCCAGCAGCAGACCACCGTGCTCGCGGACGATGCCCTCGGCGACCGCAAGTCCCAGCCCCGTGCCATCGGCGTCGAGGCGCGTCGAGGCGAAGGGCTCGAACAGCCGCGGGAACAGCGAGGGATCGATGCCCGGCCCGCTGTCGGCGATCGTGATGCTGATCCAGCGCCGGCCCTCGCGCTCGTGACCGTCGGCGGCCACCCGGATCCACCTGCCCGTGCCCGGCGAGCCCGCCGCGGCGTCGACGGCGTTCCGCAGCAGGTTGACGAACACCTGGGTGAGCCGATCGGCGTCTCCCACGGCCATGGCCTCGGGTGAGAGCACGTTCTCGAAGCGCACCGTCCGTGCGTCGCGGTCGAGGCTCACCAGGGTCCACGCCTCGTCGGCCACCTCATGCAGCGAGACCGGGTCCTGTCGAGGCGGGCGCACCCGGGCGAAGTCGAGCAGGCTCTCGCTCAGCTTCTCGAGCCGCCTGACCACCCGCAGCATCAGCTGCACCTGCCCCGCGTCGGGGGCCGGGCGGCCCCGCTCGATGCCTTCGGCCATCCGCTCGACGGAGCCCTTGATGACCGCCAGGGGTGTGTTGAGTTCGTGGGCGATGCCGGCCGACATCATGCCCAGACTGGCCAGACGGTCCTGATCCGCGAGGTTTCTCCGGGCGGTCTCGAGCAGGTGGTTCTTGCGGCGGAGTTCGGAGGCGACCTCCTCGATGCGGGCGATCGCCTCGCCGAGTTGCCGCTCCTGCTCGCGAAGCTTGAGGATCGAGGCGTTCCGGCTCCGCATGATGTCGCCGAGTTCGTCACCCGGGATCTGTCGGTCGGGGATGAGCTCCCCTTCCCGCCGGCCGGCCTGAACCGCCTCGTCGGCGCGGCGGAGCCGCTCGATCGGCTCGTAGAGCTGCCGGGGAAGTACGAAGAGCTCCAGCGTCAGCGCGATCAGCCCGTACACGCCCAGCAGGCACACCGTGAGCACGATGTAGAGCTTCGTCACCGAGCGCCGCGCAGTCGGCGACTCGGCCCGGGCCATCTTGAAGACCCCCGTCGCCGGGTCGAAGCGGGCGGCCAGCGTGCCCAAGCCGTCGGCGTCGGCCGGCGCCACCATCACCGTGCCAGGCTCGGCACGGGCGGCGGAGGCGAGTTCGTCGGGTATGCCCAGATCCGCCGCGCTGCCCACGCCCGATCGGACCTCGGGCAGCTCGCTGACCACCCTCATCGCCGGCGCCGCCGCGAGGGCATCGGCGAGCAGATTGAGCGCCAGACGGGCCTCGCGCTCCTCCGCCTGAGCGACCATCTCGCGCGCCGCGGGGCGCAGAGCCAGCAGCAGCACGGCCGCCAGCCCCAGCGAGAAGACGGTGTGCAGGACAACGAGCTTCCTTCGGATTCGAGAGGCCACCGGCGCCAGACGGCGGGGCCCCACCCCCAGCACGCGCGGCCGCGGGTCCCGGAAGACCGACCGGTCGGCGGAAGCCGGGTCGTTCATGGCACCGGGCCCGAGGAGGCCGGTACGCCGGCCCCGCGCCCGCTTCCCGTGGCGCCGCCGGCAGGCGGGGGCGCATCCGCAGGGCGAAGCGCCTCACCCGGCCGCATCGGCAGCGAGAACTTCTCGCGCAGCTGCTCGGTGACCTCGCGTCGCCGACGCTCGCGCTCGTTGGCCTGCAGCAGGTCGTGCAACACCCAGATCAGCAGTCCCATGCACAGCAGCAGGGCGCCCAGCTGCAGGGCCACCACCAGCCGCCGACGGGCCCGCGCCGGGCCGAGGGCCGCCTTCACACCCGCGACCCCCGCCGAGGGGTCGAAGGAGTCGAGCGCTACCCGCAGGCCGGCCAGCGCCGACTCGTAGCCCGAGCCGAGCGCGGCCGACAGGATCTGCCGGGCCCCGCGTCGGTGCACCTGCTCGAGGGCGGTGCGTGAGCAATCCATCGCCTTCGCAGCGGGCACTTCGTCGAGGTCTTCAAGGTCGCGCAGCACGAAGGCCTCTCGCTGCTGCGGGCCCAGCCGCTCCACGGCCGACCAGAGCATCGCCGCTGCGCCGGTCAGGCCCAGCGCTCGGGCGAGGCCCGAGGGCGAGGCGCTGTCGTCGGTACGGATCGCCCGGCACTCCTCGACGACGGCCCGCCAGAGCCGGCTGTCCGAAGACCGGGCCAGATCGGGCTGGCGCGACAGCAGGGTGCCCAGCACGCGCGCGGCCGAGGTCGACTCGCCGGTCAGCAGCAGCGCCTTGCGGTAGACCGCTCGTTCGTAGGCCTCGCGGGCGTCCATCAAGAGGATCATTGCCCGGCCGCGCGGGCCCCGCCACAGGCCGCCAACCGGTGCTACGCTGGCCGGACGACGATTCAGTCAGATCCGACGCGGCCCCCCCGGGCCGCGGACCCAGTCTTCGCCCCGGAGCACCGACCATGGCCGTGACCGCCACGCGGATCGAGAAAGACACGATGGGTGAGATGACCGTCCCCGCCGATGCGCTCTACGGCGCATCGACCCAGCGGGCGGTCGAGAACTTCCCGATCTCCGGCCGGCCCGTCCCGGCCGCGGTCATCCACGCCTACGGCCACCTCAAGGCGGCCTGCGCCCACGTGAACCACGCCCTCGGGCGGCTGAACCTTGCCCGGCACGACTCGATCGTCCAGGCCGCCCTCGATATCGCCGCCGGGAAGCACGACCGGCACTTTCCGATCGACGTCTTCCAGACCGGCTCCGGCACCTCCACCAACATGAACGCCAACGAGGTGATCGCCAATCTCGTGTGCGTCGCGCGCGGGAAGCCCATCGGGTCGTCCAAGGATCCGGCCTATATCGGCGATGCGAAGACCGGCGAGGGCGTGCATCCCAACGACCACGTGAACATGGGCCAGTCGTCCAACGACACGTTCCCCACCGCCATCCACATCGGCGCCGCCCTGAACATCCGCGACCACCTGATTCCCGCCCTCGAAAAGACCGCTGCGGCACTCGAGAAGCACGCCCGTCAGTGGGACCGCATCATCAAGATCGGTCGCACGCACCTCATGGACGCGACCCCGATCCGCCTCGGCCAGGAATTCTCGGGTTACGCCGCGCAGATGCGGCACGCCGAGCGCCGGGCCCGGCAGGCGATCGATGCCCTTGCCGAGCTCCCGATCGGCGGCACCGCCGTGGGCACCGGCATCAACGCGCACGAAGATTTCGGCCGGATGGTGTGCGAGCGGCTGGCCCGCCAGCTGAACGTCCCTTTCCGGGAGGCCCGGAACCACTTCGAGGCCCAGCACGCCAAAGACGGCCTGGTCGAGGCCTCCGGCCTTATCGCGACCATCGCGATCTCCCTGTCGAAGATCGCCTCCGACATCCGTCTCATGGGCTCCGGCCCGCGCTGCGGCATTGGCGAACTGAAGCTCCCCGCCACGCAGCCGGGGTCGTCGATCATGCCCGGGAAAGTCAACCCGGTCATCTGCGAGGCCGCGATCATGGTCTGCTGCCAGGTGCTGGCGAACGACCACGCGGTCAAGCTCTCGGGCCTCGGTGGCGTGGGCTCGATCCTGGATCTGAACGTGGCGATGCCGGTGCTGGCCGACAATATCCTTGAGTCGGTGCACCTTCTGGCCCGGGCGTGCCACGTCTTCACCGACAAGTGCCTCCTCGGCCTGGAGCCCAACGAAGCCCGCTGCCGGGAGCTCATCGAGGGGTCGCTGGCCATGTGCACCAGCCTGGTGCCGGTGATCGGGTACGACCGCTCGGCAGCGATCGCCAAGCAGGCCTACGCCGAGGGCAAGACGGTGCGGCAGCTCTCCGTCGAACTGCTCGTTGAGAAGGAGAAGCGGCTCTCCCAGAAGGAGCTCGACGCGCTGCTCGATCCGTCGAGCATGACCGTTCCCGGGGGAGAGGGGTCTGCCGGAGGCTGATCGGGCGGCTTCCCGGGCGGGTTCCGGGGCGGCTTTCCGTTACGATTCTCTTCCCAACGCACTTCGGAGCGACCATGCCCCTCATCGTCACCGGTACCGTCGGCATCGACACCGTCCACACCCCCTTCGAGAAGCGCGAGCGTGTCCTCGGCGGTTCGTGCGTGTACTTCGCGGCCGCCGCGTCGTTCTTCACGCATGTCCGCATGGTCGCGGCCGTCGGGGGTGATTTTCACGGCGACTTCCGGGCGACGCTCGCCAAGTTCCCCAACGTCGACGTCGACGGGCTCGAGGTCCGGCCCGGATCGAAAACGTTCGCCTGGGGGGGGCGGTACTTCGACGACTGGAACAGGCGGGAGACCATCTTCACCGAGCTCGGCGTGCTCGCCGAGCACCCCCCCAAGGCGCCGGCCAGGTTCCGGGACTCGCGATTCGTGTTCCTCGCCAACAGCCACCCGACCGTGCAGCACGAGATGCTGCATTCCTTCCCGGACCGGGTCATCAGCGTCGTCGACACGATGAACCTGTGGATCGAGACGGCCCGTCCCGAGCTAATGAAGCTCCTTCAGGACGTCGACGGCCTGATCGTCAACGACGAGGAGGCGCGGATGCTCACGGGGCGGCGGCATCTCGTCGCCGCCGGCAGGCAGATCATCGACGAGATGGGGCCGATGTTCGTGGTCATCAAGAAGGGCGAGCACGGCTGCCTGCTCGTGCACGACGAGGGCATCGCGGCCCTGCCGGCCTACCCCACCGAGCAGGTCGTCGATCCCACCGGCGCCGGCGACTCGTTCGCGGGCGGGATGATGGGCCACCTCGCCGCGGCCCACTCCAAGGACACCAACATCTCGATGGCCTCGATCCAGCAGGCGCTGGCGCACGGCACCGTCATCGCGAGCTTCACCATCGAGTCGTTCAGCCTCGATCGCCTGGCGCGCCTCACCAAAGACGAGGTGGCGCGACGCTACACGCAGTTCGCCGAGATGGTCCGCGTGAAGTGACCGCGGCCCGGGCCCACGCCGGGCCGGCGGGCCGTTCACTTCGTGCCGGCGAGCGCCAGCTTGGCGCGAGCGTTGTTCCGCGCCTGCGTAATGCGGTCCATCTCCGCCGCGTTGGTCGAGGTTTTCGCCAGCGCTTCGTCGAGCTCTTTCCGGCACGTCTTGGGGTCGAGCTGATCGGCGGCGGTGGCGCGGGTGGCGAGAATGGTCAGCACGTTGCCGACGATCTGCACGAAGCCTCCCTCGATGTAGTAGCGGGTGTTGCCCATCTCCTCGAGCTTCACGCCAGTGTCGTAGCGGTCGACGAACTCGAGGCGCAGCTCGCCGGCGCCGAGGCGGCCGACGAACGCCGCCGCGTTGGCCATAAAGCCTTTCATGCCGTCGTGCAGCGGCACGTTGGCGTAGGCGATATCGCGGTCGAACACGCGGGAGTCGGGGGTGATCAGGCGGCAGCGGAAGGGTTTGTCGGCCATGGGAAGTCCGTTGGGGTGTTCGGGATCGGTCCCGCCGGAGCGTGCGGGGGCTCTGCGGGAATCTACACGAGGGCCGGGGTTCGCGTCGGCCGCCAGTCGCGGCGGATCGCCTCGATGATCCGCTGGGCGGTCCGCACCGCCGCGTAGCCGTCCTCGGCGTCGATGGGGGGGCGGGATCCGGTGCGGACAGCGTCGAGGAAGCTGCCGACCTCCATCTCGAGCTGGTCGGCCTCCTCGATCTGCAGGTTCTCGATGGCCACGAGGTTGGAGTAATCGAGGCTCGACAGGTCGGCGCCCTGCCGCAGGCTCTCCCGGATCTCGTCCATCTGCACCTTGTTGGCCGTCTTGCGGATGAGCACGCCGTTCTTCTTGGCGTAGTCGATCGATACGTACGCGTTCTCGCCGATGATGCGGATCTTCCGCTCGGTCTTGAAGGCCAGACGCGACACCGTGATGTTCGCCACGCACTTGCCCTGGGGCATGTCGAAGGTCAGGCGGGCGTTGGCGATGTCTTCGTGCTCGGTGAGCACCGCGACGCCCGACGCTTCGATGTGCGACGGCTCGCGCCCGTTCATCAGCCACAGCACCACGTCCAGGTCGTGGATCATCATGTCCATGACCGCCGACACGTCCACCGAACGGAACGTCATCGGGCTCACGCGGTGCACCTCGATGAACCGGGGAACGATCGCCCCGGCCGCGCCGCCCTCGGCGGCCTGCGCCCGCTGCAGGGCCACCACGGCGGGGTTGAAGCGCTCGATGTGCCCCACCATCAGCACCGCGCCGCTGCGGCGGGCCATCTCGGCGAGCTGGCGGGCCTCCGCCGCGTCGGTCGCCAGCGGCTTCTCGATCAGGCAGGCGATGCCGGCGTCCAGCAGCGGGGCGGCGCACCGCAGGTGGTGCTGCGTCGGCACCGCTATCGTGACCGCGTCGACACCCCCGGGCAGGTTCAGCAGATCCGACGGGTCCGCCAGCGAGGCGCACTTGAGCTCGTCGGCCACCACGTTCCGCCGCTCGGCGTCGGCGTCCACCACCGCCACAAGCCTGGCCCCAGGGAGCTTCGCGAACTTCCGCGCGTGATGCCGGCCCATCCGGCCGACCCCCACCACCGCGCACCGGAGCGTCCGGGCGCCGGCGCAGGTCTGTCCCTTGCTCTCCACGGTGCTCGCGGCGTCGGCGGCCCGCTCGGCCGGGGAGGAAGACTGTCGCATCGGGTGATCGCTCCTGAGCGTGACGGGGCCCGAGCCGGAACCGGCCCACCACAAGGCCGGACGGCGACAAGGGGTGAACAATAGCACTGGCCCCGCGTCGGGGCGGCCTCGCGTTCGCAGTCTGTACGGATCCTGCTCGGGCCTCGCCGGGCGACTACTCTCCGCTCCCCATGCCCGATCAGCCCGTCATCACGCGGTTCGCTCCGTCGCCGACCGGCCACCTCCACATCGGCGGTGCCCGGACCGCGCTGTTCTGCTGGGCCTACGCCCGGCGGACCGGCGGCCGGTTCATCATCCGCGTCGAGGACACCGATCAGGCCCGCTCGTCCGAGGCCTCGGCCAGGGGCATCCTGCAGGACCTTGCCTGGCTCGGCATTCTCTGGGACGAAGGCCCGACGCTCCAGCACGCCGGGCGGGTGGTCGGAGGCGACCCGAGAAACGTCGGCCCATTCTTCCAGAGCCAGCGGCTGGCCACTTACAACGGTGTGGTCGACGACATGCTCGAGCGCGGCCTGGCCTACGCCGACTTCTCGCCGCCCGAGCATCTCGCGGCCATGCGCAAGGCCGCCGAGGCCGCCAAGCAGACCTTCCGGTACCACCCGCCCGCTTCGGAGATCCCGCCCCTCGCCGAGCAGCGCCGCCGCATCGCCGACGGCGCCCCGCACGTCATCCGCTTCCGCGCCGCCGACGAGCCCGTGCGGGTGGCCGACCACGTGCTCGGGGAGGTGGCCTTCGGTCCCGGCGAGGTCGATGACTTCGTGCTCCGCAAGGCCGACGGCTTCCCGACTTACCACTTCGGTGTTGTCGTCGACGACGAGAAGATGGGTGTGACCCACGTGCTCCGAGGCCAGGAGCACCTCATGAACACTCCCCGGCACGTGGCACTCCAGAAAGCCCTGGGCTACCGCACGCCGGTCTACGGCCACATGCCGCTGATCTTCAACGACAAGGGCGCCAAGATGAGCAAGCGCGAGCGCGACCAGTCCGCCCGCGACTTCGTGGCCGCCAGGAAGCTCTCTTCCCCCCCGACATCCGAGATCCCCGCCGAGGTCTTCTCCGGCTGGCTGGCCGACAAGAAGCGTCAACTGGGAACCGGGCAGCTCGAGGCGCTGGCGTCCGCCCTGTCGCTGCAGCTTCCCGAAGTGTCGGTCGACGACTTCCGCCGCGCGGGCTACCTGCCCGAGGTGATCTGCAATTTCATCGCCCTGCTCGGCTGGAACCCCGGCGGCGACGTCGAGAAGTTCGACATGCCGTTCCTGGCCCAGCGGTTCGACTTCGATCGCATCGGCAAGACCAACGCCCGCTTCGACCGCAAGAAACTGCTCGCCTTCAACGGCGACGCCATCGCGTCGATGCCCGACGCCGACTTCGCCCGCCGCTGGCGCGAGTGGTGCGCCGAGCACGAGCCCGGATTCGCCGCCGGGTGCGATGACGCGCGGTGGCTGCTGCTGGCGCGGGCGGTCCGACCCCGCGCCAAGACCTTCCGCGACGCCATCCGGGCGGGGGCTTTCGCGGCCGTTCCGGACGACGCGGTCGTGTTCGACCCCGCCGCCGCGAACAAGCACCTGCTCGCCGAGAACGCGGGGGGGCTGGCCGCACTCGCCCGCCTCCGTGGGGCGCTCGCGGCCTCCGCCGACTGGACCCCCGAGGCGCTGAACGGCCTCGTTGAGTCAGTCGCAACATCGATGGGCATCGGCATCGGGCAGGTGGCCCAGCCGCTGCGTGTGGCCCTCACCGGCGCAGCCGTCAGCCCGCCGCTCGGCGAGACGCTCGCGATCGTGGGCCGTGCGGGCGCCCTCGCCCGGATCGACCGCTGCGCAGCCGTGTTCGCGGGCGCGTAGACTGATCCGTCCGACATCCCGTACCCGCCCCCGACCGCCCCGCCGCTGGGCGGACGCCGAGTCGGGGGCGAAGGAGCTTGCCATGCCCGACGCCAGCAGGCCCAACGCCGTTCCCGCCCCCGGCGGTCCGGACAAGGCCGCCGAAACGCGTTCCCTGAACTTCATCGAGCAGATCATCGAGGCCGACCGCGCCGCCGGGAAGCACGGCGGCCGCGTGCACACCCGGTTCCCGCCCGAGCCCAACGGCTACCTGCACATCGGCCACGCCAAGTCGATATGCCTGAACTTCGGCCTCGCCGAGCGCTACGGCGGCAAGTTCAACCTCCGCTTCGACGACACGAACCCGGAGAAAGAGGAGCAGGAGTACGTCGACTCGATCATCCGCGATGTCACGTGGCTCGGCGGCCGCTTCGACTCAGGGCCCCACGCCGGCGGGCTGTACTACGCGTCGGACTACTTCGAGCAGATGTACGCCTTCGCCGAGGAACTCATCCGCAAGGGCAAGGCCTACGTGTGCGCCCTCACGGCCGACGAGGTCTCCAAGCGCCGCGGCACGCCGCAGATCCCCGCCACCAGCCCCTTCCGCGACCGCCCCGCCGACGAGTCGCTCCGGCTGTTCCGCGAGATGCGTGAGGGCAAGCACCCCGACGGCTCGCTGACGCTTCGGGCCAGAATCGACCTGGCCTCCCCGAACTTCAACCTCCGCGACCCGGTCATGTACCGCGTGCTGCACGAGCCCCACCAGCACACCGGCGACAAATGGTGCATCTACCCGATGTACGATTGGGCCCACGGTCTGGAGGACTCCCTAGAAGGCATCACGCACTCGATCTGCACGCTCGAGTTCGAGGACCACCGCCCCCTCTACGACTGGTTCATACGCGCCATCAACGAGGGCCGCACCGACGACGGCTCGGGCCCCTGGGGCCGAAAGATCCACCATCCCCAGCAGATCGAGTTCGCCAAGTTCCGGCCCACGTACACCGTCCTCAGCAAGCGCAACCTGCTGAAGATGGTGCAGCAGGGCGTGGTGAAGGGGTGGGACGACCCCCGCATGCCCACGATCTCGGGCCTCCGCCGCCGCGGCTACACCGCCGAGGCCCTCCGGCGCGCCTGCACCGAGGTTGGCACCACCAAGGTCGAGAGCTTCATCGACCTCACCCGCATCGAGAACGCGGTGCGCGATCACCTCAACAAGGCCGCGCCCCGCGGCATGGCCGTGCTGCGCCCGCTGAAGGTGGTGCTCGAGAACTGGCCCGAGGGCCAGACCGACGAGCTCGATTTCGTGGTGAACCCCGAAGATCCCGCGGCCGGCACCCGCAAGGTTCCCTTCTCACGCGTGCTGTACATCGAGCGCGACGACTTCATGGAGAACCCGCCCAAGAAGTTCTTCCGCCTCGCCCCCGGCGTCGAGGTCCGACTGCGGTGGGCCTACTTCGTCACCTGCACTGGCGTGGTGAAGGACGCGGCCGGGAACGTCACCGAGGTCCGCTGCACGGTGGACCCGGCCACCCGCGGCGGCGACGCCCCGGACGGCCGCAAGGTCAAGGGCACCATCCACTGGGTCTCCGCCGCCCACGCCGTCGAGGTCGAGGCCCGGCTCTACGACCGGCTCTTCAACGCCGAGCAGCCCGGCAAGCGCACCGGCAACTATCTCGACGACCTCAACCCCACAAGCCTCGAGACCGTCCGCGCGCTCATCGAACCCGCTCTGGCCGCCGCCAAGCCCGGCGACACCTTCCAGTTCGAGCGCCTCGGCTACTTCCGGGCCGATGAGGACTCGCAGCCCGGCCGGCCGGTCTTCAACCGCACCGTCACCCTCCGCGACACCTGGGCCAAGGCGGCCGGCGCCGACTAGGCGAACCCGCCGCCGCCGGCCTCAACCGGGCCACACCCCCGCGTCCGGCCACCCTGCGAAGCAGGGCGGCCGCCGGCCTGTTCCCGGCCGCGCGCCGCCGCGGCCCTCGCGGAGTTCCGCGGTCATTAGAATGATCCCGGCACGAACGCGTCGAGCCCACGCTCTCCGAGGGAACCCATGTCCGACCCGCACGCCGAACCCACCGCCGATCTGCCGCCCGGGGCGATCCACGCCCGGGCCGCACGCCGCGACGAGGCCCTGCTGGCCGAGGCCCGCATGGAGCAGCCGGGCTCGGTCATCGGCCAGTATCGGCTCGTCCAGCTTCTGGGTGAGGGCGGATTCGGTTCGGTCTTCATGGCCGATCAGGAGCGCCCGGTCCAGCGCACCGTCGCACTGAAGATCATCAAGCTGGGCATGGACACCCGCCAGGTCGTCGCACGCTTCGAGCAGGAGCGTCAGGCCCTGGCCCTTATGGACCACCCCAACATCGCCCGCGTCTACGACGCCGGCGCCACCCAGTCCGGCCGGCCCTACTTCGTCATGGAGCTCGTCAAGGGCCAGCCCATCAGCGAGTACTGCCAGAGAAACGAGCTCTCGATCGAGGGCCGCCTCGCGCTGTTCATCCAGGTCTGTCAGGCCGTGCAGCACGCCCACACCAAGGGCATCATCCACCGTGATATCAAGCCCTCGAACATCCTGATCTCCACCCAGGACGGCCACCCGGTGGCCAAGGTCATCGACTTCGGCATCGCCAAGGCCACGCAGTCGCGGCTCACCGACCGCACCCTCCACACCGAGCAGCGGCAGGTCATCGGCACCATCGAGTACATGAGCCCCGAGCAGGCCGAGGGCAGCCTCGACATCGACGCGCGTACCGACGTTTACGCCCTCGGCGTCGTGCTCTACGAACTGCTCACCGGCTCAACCCCCCACAGCGGCGATGAGCTCCGCTCCAAGGACTCGGTCGAGGCCCAGCGCATCATCCGTGAGGTCGATCCGCCGCGCCCCTCGCAGCGGCTGTCGGTGACGCTCCGATCAACAGCCTCGACCCCGGCCGGGCGTCCGCAGGGCCGCCGGACCCGATCAGGCCTCACCTCCGAGCTCGACTGGATCACGCTCCGCGCGCTCGAGAAAGACCGCACCCGCCGCTACGAGACCGCCAGCGCCTTCGCCGACGACATCCGCCGGTACCTCACCGGCGAGCCGGTCCAGGCCGCACCCCCCAGCACCGCCTACCGCCTCCGCAAGTTCCTCCGCCGCCACCGGGCCCTGGCGGCCGCCGTGGGCCTCGTCTCGGCGGCCCTGCTCCTCGGCATCGTCGGCACCACCGCCGGCCTGGTGTCCGCCAACCGCCAGCGGGCCCTGGCCACCGAGCGCCTCGCCGAGGCCGAGGCCACCGTGAAGTTCCTCGACGACATGCTCGGCGCCGCCGACCCCATGGCCAAGGGCAAGGACGTCACGGTCCGGTCCCTGCTCGAAGAGGCATCAAAGTCCATCGGCACGCAATACCGCGACCGACCCCTCGTCGCAGCCCGCCTCAACGCCACCATGGCCCGGACCTACCTGGGCCTGGGCCTCTTCGAACCCGCCGAGCGGCACGCCCGCGACGCCTACGAGACCCGCCTGAAGCTGCTCGGCCGCGATGACGAACAAACCTGCCGGGCGCTCAACGTCCTGGCGTCGGTCCTGGTGCGAACCGAGCAGTCGGCCAAGGCCGAGCCGGTGCTCATCTCCGCCGCCGCCGATCACACCCGCCTCTTCGGCCGCACCCATCCGATCACCCTTCAGACGCTCGACGCGCTCGGCATGCTCTACCAGAGTCAGAACCGCGACGCCGAGACCGCCACCATCGCCGCCGAGGTCCTCGCCGCACGCCGCGTGTCGCCCGGACCTTCCGACCCCGACACCGTGTCCGCCATGGTGATGCTCGCCACCGCCTACGCCGGCCTCGGCCGGGTCGAAGAGTCGGACGGTCTCTTCGAGGAGGCCATCGCCTCGCGTGCACGGGAGCTCGGCGAAGATCACCCGCTCACACTCGGCATGCGGGCCAACTTCGCTTGGGCGCTCTATTGGACCGCCACGTCCGTTGAGGGCCGGTCGTCCGAGTGGGTGAATGAGCGGATCGAGCGCTCCCGCGTGATCAACGAGCGCATGCTCGAGGATCGCGCCCGAGTGCTCGGCGAAGACCACCCCGACACGCTGGCCTCCATGAACAATCTCGCGATCGTCTACAACAAGCTCCGAAGGTTCGACAAGTGCGACGAACTCAACCGCCGCGGGCTCGAGACCTCGATCCGCGTCCTCGGCCCCGAGCACCCTGACACCATCGTGTCGATCGCCAACTACGGCAAATTCCTGCGCGATCAGAAGCGCTTCGAAGAGTCCGCGGAGTACCTCGAGCGGGCCGTCCGCCTCTCCCGCAAGGTTCTCCCCCCGGACAATCAGGGCCTCGCCTTCGCCCTGGGGTGGTACGGCGGTGCGCTCGAGTCACTGGGCCGGCGGGCCGAGGCCATTTCCATGCTCACCGAGGCCCACGGCATCATCAGCAAGCTGCACGGTGCGGGCTCGCCCATCGCCCGCGACATGGCCGGGAATCTGGCCAGGATCTATCGGGCTCTCGACGAGTCCGAGCCCGGCCGCGGCCACGACCAGCGCGCGACGGAGTGGCTCGCCAAGTCCAAGGCCGAAGCCCAGGCCGCACCCGCCAAGCCATGAACCGCATCCGCCACTACATCCTCAACGTGGGACCGGGGTGGGCCGCCGTGCAACTCCTCGTCTTCGCATGGATCACGTACCTGCTTTTCACCGGCGGCGTCGCCGCGGCGTCCGACCGCGGCGTCCTGGTGGCTCTGTTCGCCGGCGGGCTGCTTGTCGGCGCCCTCTCCTCGATCCCCGTCCTCGCCGTCGCCCATCACGGCGCTCGGATCCTCAATCTGCTGATCGTGGTGCTGATTCTCGGCATCCTGTTCCGGCCCTCGCTCCCGCCCTGGGGCGGGGCCGCGCTGATCGCCCTTCTCGGCGTCCACTTCGGCCTTTCCTTCTTCTTCACCTCCAGCGAGAGCGTCATCACCGGGCGGGCGGTCAGGACGATGACCCGTCAGGCCGCACTCCGCCACCGCGTCGAGCGGGTCCGCTCCGGCGAAGAGGCCTGATTTCCGCCGCCCGGCCCCGGCGGCCGCGCCGATCGTGCCCCCGGTGCCGCGCAGGCCGCCTTCCCTCGCGGCGCGGTAAACTCCGCTCCATGGCCTCTCCGCGCCTCATGGCCCGTCTGGTCGGCACCCTCGGCGCGATCTCCAGCGGTGCCGTCGCCTCGCTGAGGCGGCCCGACGCCCCCGCCGAGCCCGGGCTCGCGATCGCCGCCTCGCTCCTCCGCCTTCTCGCCGAGACCGTGAGCGTCCAGAGCAACCCCGACTCCGCGGCCTCCGACGAGGCCGAGCGGTTCATCGCCGACCTCACCTACCGCTATGGCACCGTCCGCCGGTCGATCGACGCCCTCGCCGCCGGCCGCCGACGCCACCGGCTGATCAGCCCCGAGAAGGCCGCCCACTGGGCCGAGCTCATGAGCGCCCAGCCCACGAGCATCGACCCGATCCTGCGTACCCACGGCGCGCTGATGGTCCACATCACCCGGTGGATCAAGCACGAGGGCGACGCGGCCGAGCAGCGACTCGACGCCTACTGGCAGTGGCTCGACGCACCGATCGAGTCCGCGGGCGCCCAACATGCCGCCCCGGCCGATGACGACGCCGACGCTCAGCCCACGTTCCCCCCGGGCGAGGTCAGCCGCAGCCCCGTCGTGCTCGTCGACGACTCGGAGATGTTCGACCCCACCGAACTCGGCTTCATCGAAGCCTTCGCCGCCGCCCGCGCCTCGCCCGCGGCCGCTGCCCCCGCCGATGCCGCCGCCTCACCCCACGACACGCACGTCACCGGGGAGGGCGATGCCCAAGTCCTCGCCGCCTGGCTCGAGGAAAAGCGTGTCGGCGAGGCCGTCGCCGAGCGCGAGCTTCCCGCCGAGGCCCGCGCGGCGGCCGAACGCCTCAAGGGCGCCCCCGACCCGCTGCACCGCACCCTCTCGGCCGTCTGCCTCCGCGCAACCGCCGCCGCCGACAGTTACCTCGCCGCGCTCGCATCCCATGCCGACGTCGCGAAGGTGCTCACGCTCAAGGGCGATCGCTTCTATCTCGAGGGCCGCTTCGACGAAGCCGTCGACGCCTTCCGCGAAGCCCGTTCCCGCGGCGGCGACTACACCGCCCGCACGGGGCTGGCCGTCAGTCTCATCAAGACTTCGCGCGGCGTCTACCAGGACAACTTCCAGGAGGCCGTCAACCTCCTCCGCGACATCCTCGCCCACCAGCCCACGGGCTCCCCGCGGTGGCACCGCGCCGCCTCGCTGCTCGGACAGGTCCTCATGCAGGCCCCCGCCGGCCAGCGAGACCGCTGCTGCCGCGAGGCCATCTCGTGCTTCGAAACCATCCTCAAGACGCTCGATCGCCACCTCGAGCCTCACGCCTGGGCCGACGCCCACGTGCTCCTGGGCCAGGCGCTGCTCGACACCCCGACCGGCGACCGCGCCGAGCACACCGCCTTCGCCATCGAGCACTTCTCGCGGGCCATGGAGGTGTGGACGCGCGACGCCGAGCCCGAGCGATGGTCGGCCGTCCAGAACCACCTCGGCCACGCCTGGGAGCGCAACCCCCGCGGCAGCCGCGCCGAGAACCTCGAACGCGCGATCATGGCCTACACCGCAGCCCTCGCCGTCCGCTCGCGCGACCGCCACCCCGTCAGCTGGGCCCGCCTCCAGAACAACCTCGGCAACGCGTGGATCGCCTTCCCCGCCGGGGATCACAAGAGCAACATCGAGCGTGCGATCGCCTGCCACACCGCAGCCCTCGAGGTGTGGAGCCGCGAGAACCGGCGGTCAGACTGGGCCGGAACCCAGAACAACCTCGGCAACGCGCTGGCCCTTCTCCCCGCCGAAGGCGACGAGCGCCAGAAGAACCTCCGGCGCGCCGTGGCCTGCTACAAGTCCGCTCTCGAAGTGCGCACCAAGAACAGCGCACCCAGTGAGTGGGCCGCCACCCAGAACAACCTCGGCAACGCCCTGCTCCAGATGACCCCCGACAAGCGATTCGCAACCATCAGGGAGGCCATCGAGTGCTTCGAGCGGGCCCTCGAGGTACGCACCCGTCAGGCCGCCCCGGTCGAGTGGGCCAAGACCAAGGCGAACCTCGGCCTCGCCTGGGCCCGGTACGTCATCGGCGACCGCGCCGACAACCTCCAGGAGGCCGTCGCCTGCTACCAGGCCGCCCTCGAGGTGCTCACCACCGCCGCCTACCCGCACCAGCACAGGCACGTCACCGCCCGGCTCGAAGAGGCCAAGGCCGTGCTCCGCGACATCCGCCTCGGCCAGCCCTAGCCGCCAGCGAGGGCCTCGGCCACGCGTGCCGCCCCGTCGGCCGGGCCCAGCCGCCGCATCGCCTCGCGCATTCCCGCCAGCACGCCGCGGTCGGTCAGCAACCGCCGAAGCACGGGCGACAGCGCGGCGTCATTCGCCGAGGCGTCGATGCGGTCGGTCTCGATCACCGCGCCACCGGCCTTCTCCAGCGCCGCCGCGTTCGCCCGCTGGTGCTGGTCCCGATGGAACGGGTACGGCAGAAACAATGCCGGCACCCCGGCCGCCCACGCCTCCGCCACGGCACCCGCCCCCGAACGCGAAACCGCCAGGTCGGCCGAGCCCCACGCCCGGCCCATGTCGTCGCAGTACGCCAGCACGGCGGCCGGCACCCCTGCCGCTCGGTACACCGGGGCCAGCTCCCGCGCGGCGTCCTCGCTCCCCGCCAAGTGCAGCACCTGCCACCCCTCCAGCGCCCGTGGCTCGCGCTCCGCCAGGCGGGCCACAAAGCCGTTGAGCGTTGACGCCCCCTGGCTGCCCCCCGTCACCAGCAGCGTGCGAAGCTCCGCCGCCAGCCCCAGCCGCTCCCGGCATCGCTGCGGCGACTCTCCCACGGGCGGGGCGGCGCCCTTCCGCACGATCGGCCTCACCCGCGTCCACCCGCCGAATTCACCCTCGCCCGGCTCGGCGGCCGTGAACACCGCCCCCGCGTGCCGGGCGATCCACCGGTTGGCCTTCCCGGGCACCGCATCGAGGTTCACCAGCGAGATCGGCAGCCGCTCCGCCCGTGCCGCCTGCACCACCGGGGCGGCCACAAACCCGCCCATCGCCACCACCTGCGTCGCCCCCGTCCGCCGCAGCAGAGCCCGGGCCGAACGCACCGCGGCACCCCATCCCCAAACGAACTTCAGCAGCGTCCGCGGCCGCAGCCCGAACGGCCTCGCTGGCACCGAGGCGAACTCAACCCCAGCTTTCTCAAGAATCTGCCCGTCGAGCGGCCGCTCGCTGCACGCAAACACACACCGCGCCCCGGGGCAGCGTTCAGCCACGGCCTCCGCGATCGCCAGGGCCGGGTACAGGTGACCGCCGGTCCCGCCGCCCGCGAACACGAGCACCGGTCCGCCGACCGACCGCTCGGTCGCAGCAGGGGGGGTCACGCGGCGAGCGCCGGGGTAAACCCCGGCTCATCGGCGTGGGTCGGACAGGCTCGGTCGATCGCCACCAGCAGCCCGAGCGAGGCAGCGGTCAGGATCCATCCCGTGCCGCCCGACGACAGCAGGGGCAGGGCGATGCCCTTGGTCGGCGCCATCCCGGTCACCACGAAGAGGTTGATCAGCGCCTGGATCCCCAGCGTGGTCACGATGCCCAGGGCCAGCAGCTTGAGGAACGGGCTCGGCTGCTTCCGCACTACCGCCCAGCCCGCCCAGAGCAGCATGATGTACAGCGCCACCACCACCGCCGCTCCAGCCACACCCAACTCCTCGCAGATCACCGCGAACAGGAAATCGGTGTGATCCTCCGGCAGGTAGCCGAACTTCTGCAGCCCGAACCCGAGCCCGCGCCCGAATACCTCACCGTTCGAAACGGCGACGAGCGACTGGATCATGTGGTACCCCTCTTTTTCGGGGTGCGCGTAGGGGTTCAGAAAGGTGGTCAGACGGGTGATGCGGTACGGGTTGGTGATCAGCGCCGCCGCCAGCCCGAGGGCGCCGAACGGGACCATCATCGCGAAATGCCAGATCTTGGCCCCCGCCGCCACCAGCAGCACGCACGCCGTCGAGGCGATGAGCAGCGCCGTGCCAAGGTCCTCGTGAGCCACCAGCCCGGAGATCAGCCCCACGACGATGAGCGCCGGGAGCAGCCCGGTCCAGAACTTGCCCATAGCCGGCCCGCGTCGCGCGGCGTGCCACGCCACGAGCAGCACGAGCCCCCACTTGGCGATTTCCGAGGGCTGCATGGTGAGATCCCCGACCCCGGGGACCTTGATCCACCGACGTGAGCCATTCACCTCATGCCCCAGCCCGGGCACGTAAACAGTCAGAAGGCACACCAGGATGACCGGGGCCAGCCAGGGGATCCACGCCGTGGCGTTCGGCCGGCTCGCGAGTTGGCCGACGGGCAGCGCGGCGCAGGCCAGCATCGCCACCATCGCCAAGACCATGTAGATCGTGGACCGGGAGGTCAGCAACGATTGGATCGTCACCGCCTGCTTCGGGTCCACCGACATGATGGCGGAACTCACCATCAGCACCCCGATGCACAGGAGCGTGAAGGCGGCGAGAACGATGGCGTGGCCGGCGCGGGGCATGTCGACCGGTAGTGATCGGCCGAACGCCCCGGCGGGGTCGAAAACGCGGGCCTGGTGGGGTTGACCGCTCGTCCGACGGGGAGCGCAACAAACATCGGCCGGGGCTTCGTGGCCCCGGCCGATGGAATCAGGAGCACGCAGATGTGATCAGGCGGCACGCCGGCGGCGGAGCGCCAGCAGCCCGGCCGCGGCGAGCGCCGCCGCCGAAGTCGGGGCCGGCACCGCCGTGAAGTTCGAGCCGTCCAGCCAGCCCTCCTGACTGAAGTTCCACTGGGTCAGGTAGCCGTTGGCGTCGTAGGCCGTCGACAGACCGGTGAAGCTGTGGAACCACACGCCGATCTTCTGGCCGAACTGCACACCCTCCCACGGGTTGTTGATCGAGGCGTACTGGGAGGTGAAGGAGTTGATCGCCGCACCGTTGATGTCCAGCGCGAAGGTGCGGATCCCGCCGACGGTCGTCACGCTGAGGCTGTTGATCCAGCCCGACGTGTTGAAGCCCCGGATCCGATCGGGCGTCTGGATGCCCGACGCCACGCCGTTGCCGTCCTGCCAGCTGGTGGTGGCGTTCTGGCCGTTGTAGCCGTAGGCCGAGACCCGCGGCGAGGCACCCGACGCATCGATGTAGAAGATCGCGAGCTGCCCCGCGATGCCCTTGGGGTTCGGGCCGTCGTTCACCACCATGAAGATGCCGTTCGGCAGCGAAGCACCGCTGAACGAGCTGCTCCAGGTGAACCGCTGCGTCGAGGTGTTGTAGGTCGAGGTCACGCTCTCGAACGTGCCCGCGACGTTGTTGACCCCGTAGTTGCCGCCCGGCTGGTTCTTCGTGAAGTTCCAGGTCCAGGTGGTCCCGCTGGCCGAGGCCGACGCGGCGGACCCTGCGAGCGCGGCGATAGCGATGGCCAGAGCTTTGAGCTTCATGTCTTTCGTTCCTGTGCGAGGGTGACGTCGCGACGCACTCGGCCATCTGGGCGCCCCTGCGGAACACTCACCCGCCGGCGTGGCCGATGCTCGCGACACCTTCACCATGCCTTCGCCCAGACGCCGACGCCAGCCCGCCGGCCTCGCGGCGATGATCGCCGGTCGCTCTGTGCCGGACGCGCCCGTCAGCGCCGTCCGGCTGGAACGCCGATGCCGATCGCACCGCCGACGGAGCCCGCCGGCCGATGGCCCAACAACCGCCCGGCCGGTGCTCCGGTGCCGGTCACACCCTTGGCCTGAACGGGGGGGGCCGGGATAAACCCCGGAACGCGGCCCGGAAAGGCCTTTGAAGACCTCTCGGACCACCCGATTTCTTGCAGCCACCTCCGCCCCGTCCACAATAATCCTGTGGGATGAGCACCATCGGGTGAGGGCAAGCCGACGGCGGCGGAGAAAGAGCCATGCGGTTCTCAGCGAGCGGGTCTCGGCCGGCATGTCTGGCGGCGGTGGTCTGCGCCCTCGCCGGCACCGCCCGGGCCGATTGGAGCAACGACTGGCTCTGCCCGGAGCCCACCACCTTCATCAGCATTGGTTGGGGCGGCGGGGGGGGGGGGGGTGGGGGGGGGTGTCCGGT
>JACVCL010000141.1 GCA_016742075.1 Phycisphaerales bacterium | reverse complement strand
CATCCACGCCCCCTCAATCGCGCCCCCCCCCAGTCGCGCCCCAGCGCACTCGCCCACCTTCACTTCTCGGGCCCGGCTTGCGCGATTCTCCTTGCCGCGCCCACCGACCGGGTGTAGGTTCCACTCCGGCATCAGCACTCTCCCGGGGCGGCCTCGTCGCAGTACTCGCCGAAAGGCGAGCCCAAAGAGGGAGCCAACACATGTCACCCCGCATCTGCACCGCTGTCGCCGTCATCTGCACGGCCGCCGCCTCCGCGCACGCCGGACTCACCGTTCTTGGCCCCGGCCCCATGCTGGCCACCCCCGCCGGGAACCTCGTCACCAACGGCTCGTTCGAGTTCCGCAACGCCGCCCTCCAGCCAGGGCCCGGCAGCACGGGGTCCGCCGTGGCCTGGGCCACCGGCACCTCCCTCACGCCCTTCGCCGTCCCCTACGGCTGGACCAGCAGCGGCGGCACCAACACCTACGCGCTTTGGGGCGGCAACCTCGGCTCGCCCGTCACCCTCCGCGGCAGCGCCCCGCTGCCCGACGGGCTGAACGCCCTCTACTTCGGCA
Source organism: Phycisphaerales bacterium (assembly GCA_016742075.1). Taxonomy (GTDB): domain Bacteria; phylum Planctomycetota; class Phycisphaerae; order Phycisphaerales; family UBA1924; genus JACVCL01. The sequence goes on along the minus strand of JACVCL010000141.1, from coordinate 5,420 downwards.
ACGGGCAGGGCGCCGCCACCAGCCAGCCGCCCACCTTCAACCCCAACGGCGAGGTCACCTTCCCCAGCCCGCCCGTGGTCACGCCGCCCGGCGGCACCTTCCCGGTTCCGTGCACGATCACCCAGACCGTCCCGACGCACCTCACCCCCTCGCCCTCCTATCTGCTCTCGTTCTGGGTCTCGGGCGAGAGCGCCTGGCCCTCGGGACCAGGCCTCAACAACGACGGCATCTTCGGGATGCAACTGACCAACACCGAGCCCGGCGACCCGACCCGCTTTTTCGCCGTGCCCGGCGGGTCGGGCCTCTACGGCTCGTCGCTCCGCATCGAGATCTCGTTCACCCCCCTCAACCCGCTCCTGCCCGTCACCCTCACCTTCATTAACTGGGGCCACTTCAACCTCGCCCCCTGGGGCGGCGCGGGCACCACCGAACTCGTGCTCGACGACGTAATCATCAACGCTGTCCCGGCACCCTCGGCCTCGCTCGCCCTGCTCCTCGCCGGCGCCGCCGCGGCCGCACGCCGGCGCCGGGCACACGCCTAGATCGCCACATGACCCCCGGCCACGGCCCCTGAGCCCGGGGAATTCCCCGGAACCGTGCGCATCCACGCTACCTGAGCGCTCAAACAACGACATACACCACATTCTTCTTGCCCCGCCCCCCGCGCGCTGTACGCTCGTCCCGTGGGGACCATCAGCCGCCAATCCGCCCAGGCCGCCCCGGCCGAACTCCGGAGTCTGGTCGCCCGGCTCCAAGCCGCGACCGACCCCAGGCAGATCCGGCGTCTGGCCGCCGCGATTCTCCGGTTCCGACCGCCGGGGGCGAACGCCACGGGCGGCGCTCGCTCAGCCCATGAGTTTCACGAGCACGTCCAGCCCCCGCTCCAGCCGCTCGGGGGCGGTGGCGAAACTGATCCGCACGTGCGTGTCGCGCCCGCTGAAGACGTTGCCGGGGATCACCAGCACGCTCTTCTCCAGGGCCTTCTCGCAGAACTGCTGCCCGCTCAGCCCCAGCCGCTCGGGCACCTTGGCGAAGGCGTAGAACGCCCCGCCGGGCCGCACCACCTCGGTGACCTTGCCCAGCCGGCCCATCACCAGGTCGCGCCGGCGCTCGTACTCCGCCACGTGGCCCGAGATGTCCACGTCGAACGTCGCCAGGCACCCCCACTGCAGCGGCGTCGGGGCGCAGACGAACGAGTACTGCTGCATCTTGGTCATCTCTTCGATGAGCCGGCGCGGGCCCGCGGCGTAGCCCATCCGCCACCCCGTGCAGCCGAACGTCTTGCCGAAGCCGCGCACCAGCAGCGTGCTGTCCCACGCGCGGGGCAGGTCGGCCGGCGTCGGGCACCGGGGCGCCCCGCCGCCGGGGCCGTGCGCCCGCTCGCGCGCGTCGCTGAAGCAGAACTCGTCGTAGATCTCGTCGCTGATGAGCAGCACCCCGCGCTCGCGGCACAGCGCCGCCACCTCGCGGCACTCGCGCCCGCTCATCACCACCCCCGACGGGTTCCCCGGCGAGTCGATCAGCACCGCCTTGGTCCGCTCGGTGATCAGCGGCTCGATCCGCTGCGCTGTCATCCGGAAGTCGGGGTAGATCGGGCACCGCACCGCCTGGGCCCCGCAGATCGTCGCCATGTGCGGGTAGGCCACGAAGTACGGGTCGGGGATGATGATCTCGTCGCCCGGGTCGAGCGTCGCCAGCATCGCCAGGTGCAGCGCGCCGCTGGTACCGGTGGTGATGATCAGCCCCGCCTCCGAGTCCTTGCCCCCCGCGTCCGCGGGCCACCCGTGCGTCTCGTGCAGGTGCTGGGCCACGCGGTCGCGCAGCGCGCCCACCCCGGTGGTCAGCGCGTAGCCGTTGTGGTCGGCCTCGATGGCCCGCACCGCGGCCTTCTTCACCGCGTCGGGCACCGGGAAGTCGGGCTGGCCGATCGAGAGGTTGATCGGGTCCTTGAGCTTGGCCCCCAGCTCGAAGACGCGCCGGATGCCCGAGGCATCCACGGCCCGGCTGCGCCGCGCGATCAGCGAGTCGACGTCGATCGCCTCGCCCAGCGCCTCGCGCAGCATCGACGCCGACGGTCCTTCCAGGCTGTCAGCCAAAGGAGACCCCTCTTCAACACCACCACCCACCGCCCCGCCGCGAAACCCGCGGGCGTCAGGCCTTGCGGTTCGCGGTCTTCGGCAGCCCCAGAACGGGCTTCTTGCTCTCGTCGAAGTTGCTCACCGCCTTGAGCTTCTCGATCCGCTCGTGGCGCTTGAGAACGTTGCGGTGCTGCGCGAGGTTGCCGCCGGTGCGGAGCGAACGGTCCAGGCTCATGGCTTGATCCTTCCTGTGTCCATACGAAGCGAGCCCGATCGGCCGCTCCGGCCCGCCGAGCGTGCTCGGCGGAGCGGGGTGTTCTGCACGCGAATGTCCGAAACCACTGCGAACCCGAAACCCTACCCGATTCCCCGCCACCCCGGCCCGGCCCCCCTCATCTCCGGCGGGGCGTGTACTTCGCCAGATACATGTCGGCGAACTCGGTGGCCCCGCGCTGGGTCTGCCGCCACTCACGCCCCAGACGCTGCACCTGCCGGCGGTACTCCACCGCGTCCGGGTCGTCGGGTTTCCCCGACTCGAAAGCGCGGAGACCCACCACCTGCGAAAGGCCCGCATTGTTGGGCGGAAGGCGGATCACGTCCACCCCCTTGCCGCCGAGAAATCGGGCGATGCGGTCGGTCTCTTCCTTGCCCGCGGTGGCGAGGATGTAGTAATGCTTCCCCGATTCACGGGGGTCGTCCATGCCCGCTTCGAGGAAGATCACACCGTCGACCGGCACGATCCGCCGGCCCGACGGCGGCTCACTCGGCCGTCCGGCGTTCGGGCGGTCGGCTGGGCGGGCAGGCTCGGGTCTACCCGGTCCGGCGGTGGCCCCGGTTGGGGCGGTCTGGCCGTTCGGGCCAGGCTGGCGCAGGGGTTCGGTGACGTCCGGCGTGGTCCGCGCGGCCAGGGCTTCCTGCTCGCGCTTGTACTCGCCGTCGCGCTTCTGGTAGCCCAGCAGGTAGGCGAAGATCGCCACGGCGATCAGAAGTCCTGCCGCCACAAACAGATAGCCCACCGGGACGCGGAGCACCTGCCCCGGCCGGAACCACAGCACGCGGTCCTCGGGCTCGTCGCCGGCCGGAGGCGCGGCCACGGGGGCCGGTCGCTGCGGCTCGTGCGGGGCGGCCACGTGCACGGGGCGCGGCACCTCCACACGCTGGGGGGGCGGCGGCGCGGCCGGACGCGGCGGCGGCGGAGGTGCGGGGGACGCGGGCGTCGGTCGGCTCGGCGGCGCCTGCTGGGCGCGCGACGCCGCGGCGGCTTCTCCGAGCAGCTCGTACAGGGCCGGCGACCGCTTGTCCTTCTTCATGCCGCGCGGATTATCGGGTACGGCCCGCCGCGCCGCAATCCCGAGCCGGAAGATTGCCACGCTTGACAGTGGGTCAGGCGGCCTCGGCGCGCTCGAGGCTCTCGACGGCCGGCGCCCCGTGGGCGTGGCCGCTGGCCCGCTCGTGCCGCGAGCGCCGGAAGAACACCATGGCCCCCGCGAGGCCGAGCAGCGCCAGGGTGCCGGGGGTCGGGATCAGCGTGGAACTGCCGGTGGCCTCGGGGCGTGCCGCGGCCGCCGCGGGCGCTGCCACCGGAGAGCCCGGTGCATCGGCCCACGCCGCGGCGGCGAAGGTGATTCCAAGGATGACGGCGGTGGGCATCACCGCGCGAAGACGTGTCATGGTGGTCTCTCTCTGCACCGGAAGCCTGCCGACCGGGGGCCGCTCCTCTCTCCAGTTGAGCGGTTTACTCGGCCGCTGATTCCGGTTGAAATGTACCCCAGCGGCGGCCACGGTCCAAAGGGATTTTGGCTCTGCTGCGCCAAGATCACGCTAATATGCCCCAGATCGGGGACTCTGGCGGTGGATTGTGCCCCACTGTCGGCACGGAGCGTGCCCCCGATCTGCGGGCCACGGGCGCGCCCGGGGGCCCACGAGCCCGGGAGGTGCTGATGATCGCTGCCGCGAAGCGGGTGCTGATGGTGCTCGGAGTGCTGTGGACGGCGGCCGCCGCGGCGGCCGGCGGGCCGCCCGACAACCCGCGGACGTTCGCGCTGGATAACGGCCTTCGCGTGGTGCTCACGCCGCTGCCCCGGGCGGCGGATGTGACGGTGAACCTGTCGTTCGCGCACGGGTGGGAGCGCGACCCCGGGGGGCGCTCGGGGCTGGCGCACTTCGTAGAGCACCTGGTGTGCACCGCGGCGACGCCGAGCACGCCCGCGCGCGACCCCGACCGGACGATGAAGGGGTGGAACGGGCAGACGCTGCGTCGCTGGACGTACTACTCGCTGACGGTGGCGCCGGACGAAGTTGAGGGGGCGGTGCGCGATGCGGCCGAGCGGATGGATGCGCTGGACATCCGGCCCTCGGACATCGAGCGCGAGCGGGGGCGGATTGCGCGGGAGCTGGCGAACATGCACGGCGGTCAACTGGCGCTGGGGGCGGTGAACCACGCCCGGGCCCTGGCCGACCGGCTGCCGGAGGGGGCCCAGCGGGGCGGGGACATCGGGCAGATCAGGGCCATCACGCTCGAGGAGGCTCGGGCGTTCCACGAGGCGTACAACCGGCCGAACCACGCGGTGCTGTCGGTGGCCGGGAAGTTCGACGGCGCGGCGGTGGAGACGCTGGTGCGTGAGCGGTTCGGGGCGATCGCGCCGGGCGGGGCGGCGCTGCCACCGGTGCGGCCGGCGGGGGAGCGGGCCCTGGGGCCGGGGCATCAGGCGTTGGCGAAGGCGGGCGGCGGGTTCCCGGATGGGCCGCCGCACGCGGCGGTGGCCTTCGCGATGCCGGCCCCTGACAGCCCCGACTTCGCCGCGGGGCTGGTGCTGTCGGCGGCGGCGCAGCAGGCGGCGGTGAAGACCGGGAAGATGAGCATGACGCGGCAGACGTTCCCGCCGTTTCTGGAGCACGCACCGCTGCTCGACGACCACGTGCTGTGCCTGGTGGAGCCCGCGGACGACGCGGAGAAGCCCACTGCCGACCCGCTGCTGAAGTGGGCCACGGAGCACCTGACGGGCCTGGACGAGGCGGAGTTCACTGCGGCGAAGTTCGCGGCACCGGGGATGTACGGGCTGATCTTCGGCCTGACGCCGCAGGACCCTCGGGCGTTCCCGCAGGTGAACACCTTCTTCATCGCCATCACGCGGGCGCGTCAGGCGCACTTCCCGGTCGATGGCCCGAAGCTCATGACTCGGCTGGCGGGGCTGACGAGGGAGGAGGTCAACGCGGTGGCGGCGCGGCTGTTCGCCGCCGAGCGGGCGGGGATGGCGGTGGTGATGCGGGGCGGGGCGGAGAAGGGCGGCGAGCGGGAGGCCCCGGGGCGGTGAGGGACGGGTGAAGGGGTATGGGAAAGTT
>JACVCL010000140.1 GCA_016742075.1 Phycisphaerales bacterium | reverse complement strand
CACGCCCGCCGGCCGCGGAGGGGGTGATAAGGAGCCGCCCCCCCCCCAGCCCCCGCCCCCCGCCGAGGCCGCGCCGGCGACGGCGTTCCAGACCATGAGCCCAGCGCTGGCCGAGATCTTTGCGCCGGGCCGCCGGGCCGTGTTCCTGAGCGCCAACGCCTCGGTGGCCAACGCGTCGCAGATGGGGTGGACGGCCTCCGAGCCGTTGCGGAAGGCGATGGACGAGGTGAAGGGTGCGCTTGCGACCGTCCGGCGCGCCTCGGCCGCCGCCGCCATGGGCATGCCCCTCGACGCCGCCGAGCACGGGCCGTTCCAGCCGCTGCGCGAGGTGAGCACCACGACCGACGCCGCCCGGCTGCTGGTGCTCGAGGCACGGATGCAGCTGGAATCCGGCGACACCGCCTCGGCCACGGAGAATCTGGCGGCCTGCCTCCGGCTCGCCCGGCTGATGGCGGCCGAGCCCTCGCCGCTGGCGCCCACCGCCGCGTCGATCGTGCTCGGGAACACCTCGGCCATGATCGGGCTGGTGGCGCGCGACCCGCGGAAGATGACCGCCGAGCAGGTGCGGACGCTGCGCGATGAGCTCGCCAGGTTCGACACCGAAGACCCGCTGGGGTTCCGGGCGTCGGTGGGGCTGTACGCCGATCTTGCGGCGCGCTGGCTGCCCGCGCGGGTCGGGCGTGCCGGTCCGGGCTCGGGCTCGATGGCCGATGCGATCTTCGACGAGGCGCTGAAGCAGGCCGGCTCGCGCGAGAAGCTCGAGCGCGAGGGGGCCCCGGGCCTGCGTCGCCTGGCCGAGGAGGCCGACGGCCTGTTCGCCGACCCGCCGGGGCTCGACGACCCGCAGGCGCCGCGCGAGCCGCGGGCGAACCCCGAGATTCTCGCGGCGCTCGAGAAGATCCGCGAGCGGGCCCGCGCCGGCGAGTTCGGCCCGCTGGCCGCGGCGGCCCAGCCCGGGCTGGCGCAGGCCTACACGGGCTGGTGGGCGTCGCGCCGGCAGATCCGCGAGGCGAGGGAGCGCGTGGCCTTCGTGCTCGGCGGTCTGGAGAAACGTGCGGCGCCGGCGGGCGGCCGGTAGGCCGGGCGCTACAGCAGCGGGCTGAGGAGCTGGGCGCTGTTGTCGAGGAACCGCCGCCACGCGGGGCGGGCCCGCCACTCGGCCAGGTGCAGGGCCTGCGACTCGTCGAGGTAGCTGCGCTGCAGGAACCGCAGGGTGCCGGCGAAGTCGCGGTCGTAGATGAACATGGTGGTCTCGAAGTTCAGCCAGAAGCTGCGGACGTCGAAATTGGCCGAGCCCACCACGGCCAGGCGGCGGTCGATGGTGGCGGTCTTGGCGTGCAGCAGGCCGCCGACGTGGTGGGCGATGGTGACCCCCGCGGCCAGCAGGTCGTCGTAGTGCGAGCGCCCGGCCGCGGCGACCACCGGCGCGTCGAGCTCGTCGGGCAGAATGATGGTCACCGCGACGCCCCGCAGCGCCGCGTTGACCAGCGCCGCCCGCGTGCCCTCGTCGGGCACGAAGTAGGGCGTGGTCATGATGATCTCCTCGCGCGCCGCGAAGAGCATGGCCAGAAACGCCTGGTGCACCGCGTCGGGCTGCGGCCCCGGGCCCGAGGGGATCACGTGCACGACCGTGTCGCCCGGCGGCCTGACCTTCCCCGGGTCGCCCAGGTCGGGCATCCACCGGTCGATGTCGGGGAGCACCTCGCCGCTGTCGAGCGACCAGTCGCGCAGGAACACCGTCTGCAGCGCCTGCGCCGCGGGCCCTTCGATTCGGAGCGTCGTGTCGATCCACGGGCCCTTGCCGCGCTTGGTGAAGGTTTCGTCGGTCAGGTTCTGCGAGCCCGAGTAGGCGACCCGCCCGTCGATGACGGCGATCTTGCGGTGGTTGCGCAGGTCGATGCGGGCGAGCAGCATCCGCAGCGGGTTCACCGGCAGAGCCTCCACGCACCGCACGCCCGCCGCGACCATCCGCTCCCACGGCTCGGAGCCCACGAACTCCTTGGATCCCACGGCGTCGACCAGCACGCGGCACTCGACGCCGCGCCGGGCCGCCCGCTCCAGCGCCGCGCACACGTCGAGCGACTTGCCCGTGGGCATCCAGATGTAGAACAGCATGTGCACGTGCGCCGTGGCCGCGTCGATGTCCCGCGCGATCTGGGCCAGCACGTCGGTGGCGTCCGACAGCAGCTCGACGCGGTTGCCCCCCAGCGGCGGCAGCCCCGAGACCGTCGTGCCCAGTTTCGACAGGTGCTGGAAGGCCTCGTCGCGCTTGGTCCACGCCACGTGCTTGTGCCGCCACAGCTCCGACGCCTGCTCCTCGATCTGGCGCGTGAGCTCCTCGTAGCGCCGCACCCGGCGCGAGCCCAGCCGCGGCTCGCCCACCAGCGCGTAGGCAAAAAGCCCGATCACCGGCACGAACAGCAGCACGATGAGCCACGACAGCGTGGTCGGCATCGGCGTCCGCCGCAGGATCACCCGCACCGCCAGCGCGATGCGGATGAGCCACTCGGTCGCCAGCACCACCAGCCCGTACCAGGTGAGCCCGTCGGTCATCGCCCGGCCTCCCCGGCCAGCGGCGACGCGGCCGCGTGGCCCTCCGCCGGCCGTGGCAAGATCCGCCACGAGCGGTGCGGCGGACGGGCGCGGAAGTCTTCGGGCGTGGTCCGTCGGGTCGTCTCGCGCACCGGCGCCGGACCGCCCGAGGGCAGCGTCACCGGGAACTGCGCAAGGTCGAAAGCCGCGTCATCGCTCACCATCAGCAGCAGGCCCCCCACGGCCAGGCGCGGCAGGCACGCCGCCGCCACCGCCGCCTGCGCCACACGAGTGGAGTACGACGTCTGGTTCGGCAGCCCCTCGGGCCACAGCGCCGGGGGCTCGAACACGATCAGATCGAACGCCCCGGCCTCGCCCGCCCCGACCGGATCGGCGAGGAACGCCCGCGGGTCGGCCCGCCGCGTCGTCAGCCGCTCGCCCACGCCGTTGAGCTCGGCGTTGCGGGCCGCCCAGTACAGCGCCGCGTCGGACGGATCGACCAGCGTGACGCGCGGGGAGCCCATCCCTACCCCCTCCCCCACCGTCTCCGCCGCCGACGCCGACACGGCCGAGCCGCCGCCGCGGGCGAAGAGGCACAGCACCCGCCGCCCCGCCGCCAGCCGCCGCACCTCCTCGCGCACGCCCCGCCGGTCGAGCGGCAGGGCGGCCCCGGCAAGGTCCGTCAGGTCGATGCGGTAGCGCAGGCCAAGCTCGTGGGCCTCGAAGGCATTGGCGGCCGCGAGCGGCTCGCGCCGCGTCAGCCGGCGCGGCTCGCGCCCCAGCGGCCGCACGATGACGCGGGCGGGGTCGGTCTCGGCCGCCGCCGCCGCGGCCTCGAACATCGCGCGCAGCCACGGCTCGGGCTGCGGCCCGGGGTTCGACGGCGGGCCGGCGAGTTCCTCGCCGTAAAGGTGGTCCCCCCACTTCTCGACGATCAGCGGCACCTCCGGGATGTCGTGGTCGTACAGCCGGTAGCAGGGCACACCGCGCGACGCCCACTTGCGGAAGTGGCGGGCCCGCTTGGCGAGAAAGTTCGCGAAAACCTCGCGCTGCCGCTCCCACCGGGCGGGGGAGGCCGCGAAGGCCGCCGCGGGGGCGCGGGCGGGTGTTCGGGGCTGTGCGCGGGGCTCGGGGGCGGCGGCGGGGGCGGGCTCCTGGGGCTCGGCCGGCGGCTCGGGCGCGGGCCGATCGGCCTGCGGCGGCTCGGCCATCGCCTCTTCCGCCGGGCTGTGGTGCCGCGGCGGGGGGGGCCCGTCGAACTGGTAGTACGTCACCTCCATCTTGCCGACGTGCAGCTTGCGGCGCCGGTCGGCCTCGCGCCCGATGAGCTTCTCGAAGCCCTCGAGCGCGGTGAGCACGGCGAAACTCCACGTCGGCAGGCGGGCGAAGACGGCCGGCATCGCCCGGGCGATGGCCTCGGCCTCGCGCCGGTCGCCCAGCTGCTCGCCGTAGGGCGGGTTGGTGACCACGCAGCCGTAGTCGGCCTTGCTGGCCAGGTCGGCGAAGTCGCGCCGCTGGAAGTGGATCGAGCCCTCGACCCCCGCCAGCCGGGCGTGGTGCCGGGCCAACTCCAGCTGCTGCTCGTCGATGTCGGTGGCGATGATCCGCGCGGGAGCGGCGGGCAGCTCCTGCGCACGGGCCTCGTCGCGGGCGGCGCGGAACGGACGCTCGCCGATGGCCGGCCACCGCTCGGCGGCGAAGCGCCGCCCGCGGCCGGGGGCGATGCGCCGCGCGATCATCGCCGCCTCGATCGGGATGGTCCCCGTGCCGCAGAAGGGGTCGATGAGCTCGCGCTCCGGCCGCCAGTGGCTGAGCATGACCAGCGCCGCCGCCAGCGTCTCCTTCAGCTGCGCCTGCCCCACCAGCGTGCGGTAGCCCCGCCGCTGAAGGCCCGGGCCGCTGGTGTTCAGCGCCACCGTGGCCTGATCCTCGAGCAGCGACACCTCGACCGCTACCTCGTCGCCCGTCTCCTCGAGCGCCGGCGACGACACGCCCCACGCCGACCGCAGCCGCTCGACGATCGCTTTCTTCACCACCGCCTGGCACGCCGGCACGCTCGAGAGCTGCGACCGCAGGCTGCGGCCCGAAACCGGGAAGCGGAACCCGCGCGCGATCCACGTCTCCCACGACAGAGCCCGAACGCCGCGGAACAACTCATCGAAGTCGCGGGCCGGGAAGTGGGCCAGGCGCAGGTGCACGCTCTCGGCGGCGCGCAGGCACAGGTTCGCCCGCGCCAGCGCCGCGTCGTCTCCACGGAACAGCACGCGCCCCACGCTCAGCGTCCGCGGCTCGTGGCCCATCGCCGACAGCTCGCGCGACACCACCGCCTCGAGGCCCGAACGCGTGGTGGCGATGAGGTCGAAGGCGGACATCGCGGACCGATGGTAGGGACCCCCCACCCCCCCAACCCCAATGTTCCCAGACTCTCGCCTTCCGATCCCCCCAGCGTTCACGCCGACGACCCCGCCGCCGGTTCGCCGAGTGCGCGCAGCAGCACCGTGGCGTACGACCCGCGCGGCAGGTCGAAGGCCAGCGTGCGCTTGAAGCGGTTGACCTTCTTCGGCCCACCCCCGGCCAGTTCGTCGTCTTCCCGCGGGCCGGCGCTGAAGTTCAGCGCCGCCGCCACCAGCGGGCGCTCGGCCACGCCGAACGCCGGCCGCCGCAGGCCGGGGATCCGCAGGTCTTCCGGCGAGGCCACGCCCGACGCCCGCAGCGCCTCGGCCGCGGGCTGCTGCAGGCGCGCCTCCAGCCACACGCCGGGGCCGAGCGTCGGCACCCCGAGCCCCCAAAGCCCCGCCGGCGCCAGCGCCGAGGCGGGCGGGAACACCATCACACCGTGCTCCACGGCCACGCGCAGCGGGTCGGCGTCGGCCCCCTCGGCCAGGTGCGCGGCCATCAGGTTCCACACGTGCGACTGCCACGCCTCGACCGCGAACTGCTTGTCGAGGTTGGGCAGGGCGTCGAAGGCGTCGCGGAACGATCCGCCCGCCGCCAGCCGCTCCACCGCCGCACGCTCGGGGCACGCCGGCAGCTCGCGGGCCAGCGCCGGCCACTGGCCCCAGCGCGAGGCCAGCATGCGCGTGAAGGTGCGCATCCGGCCGCTGTCGGCCCGTGCCGGCGTGCCGATGAGCAGCCGCAGCGCCGTCTCGAAATCGCCCCGGCACAGCGCCGGACCGGCGAAGCCCGCCCCGTGCCTCGCCGAGCCGAACCGCTGCTCGCCGTAGTAGTTGATGAACAGCAGCGCCGACGGCTCGTCCGGCCGGGCGAGCGCCGCCGCCCGGCGGTCGATCCGCCCGCAGGCCTCGGCGCTCAGCCCCCGGCCCACGATCACGAACCGGTTGGCGTCGATGCACGAGGCATCCAGCGGCTGGCCCGTGAATCCCAGCAGCTCGGCCGCGCCGCCGGGGAACTCATGGGCCCGGGCCACCCCCCCGCCACCGCCCTGCGG
>JACVCL010000139.1 GCA_016742075.1 Phycisphaerales bacterium | reverse complement strand
CCCCGTCCGCCCCTTGCCCCCCCCTCCCCCCCCCCCGCCACCGCCGGCACCCCCACCACCCCCGCCACCCGCACCACCCGCACCACCCCGCTCCGGCGACGCCTCCCCCTCGGCCTCCAGCGCCTGCTGCTGCTGCACCCGGTGCGCGTGGGCCGCGGCCACATAGCCCGTGAACCGCTTCCACAGAGGCCGCAGCTCGCCCATCAATTTGCTCTCGCGGCCCACGCCGTCGCCACGCAGCTTCTCCAGCCGCATGAGCATGCCCTGAAGGTACCGCGGGAACTCGCGCAGCCGGGCCCACGTGCAGCCGCGGAGGAAGTTCGGCGGCATCAGGAACGCCGCGTGCTCGCGGAGATCGTTGGTCGACTCCTCCCAGATCCTCGGCGTGCCCGAGGCCAGCTTCATCGCCAGCCGGTGCCGCGTGTCGAGGATGCGGGCCACCAGCTCGCCGACCTCGCGGGTGATCTGGCCGATCCGGCCCCACTGCGCGTTCAGCCGCTCCTCGAACTGCTCGCCGGTGCGCAACGCGGCCTGGCCGGCCATGAACGTGCGCTCGGCGATCAGATCGAGCATCGCCGCCTTCAGCTCGGCGGGCGGGCCGAGCGGGGCGAAGTGCTTGTACATCGCGTCGATGTTGCCCAGCATGCCCAGGCGGAAGGCCAGCTCGTCCTTGGCCGCCAGCACGAACAGGCGGCGCACCCCCGCGTGGGTCATCCGCTGCGCGGCCTCGGGCGAGTCGGCCAGCGTGAGCGCCACCGACTCGCCGTGGTCGGCGATCGCCGGGTACGCCACCACCGTGCCGCCGCCGGGCCGGTCGGCCTCGTAGCGGTCGGGCAGCTCGCCGAAGTCCCACTTCGTCAGCCCCTCGCGCCCGAACTGGGCGCGGGCCAGGCCCGCCAGGGCGCGCTTGACCTTGCCCTCCAGCCGCTGCTTGAGCTCCGCCGCGTCGCGCCCCTGGGCCACCTCCTTCCCGTGGTGGTCGGTCACGCGCACGTTCATCCGCAGGTAGTCGGGCAGCCCCTTGCCGGAGAGCTCGGCGGGCGTCAGCCGCACCCCCTTGAGCACCTCCAGAGCCTCCGAGAGCGCCGCGGCCAGCGAGCCCCGCCCGAAGCTCATCACCCCCGCGCAGTCCTCGGCCACCTTGCGCAGGCCGCCCTCCCCTCCGCCCAGCGACACCCGCTGGGCCTTGGGCAGGCCCTTGAGCACGGCGTGCACCTTCTCGGCCAGCATGCCGGGCACCAGCCAGTCGCAGCGGTCGGCGTCGAGGCGCGGCAGCGCCTCCAAGGGCAGGCTGATCGTCACGCCGTCGGCGGGCTTGGCGGGGTCGAAGACGTACTCCAGATCGCCGCGCGGCGCATCGCGCCCGTCGGCGATCGGGGCCGCGTCGGGGAACCGCGCGGGCGTGGCCTCCTCGGCGGCGTCGGGCTCCAGAACGTCCTTCAGCGACATGAACAGCAGCCGGGGGTTGCCCCGCTCGGCGTGGGCCCTCCACTTGGCGAACGCCGCCAGGCTCCACACCTCGGGCGGCAGGCGGGCGTCGAAGAATCGGAAGCGCTCGATCCCCTCGGCGATCACGTCGTGCCGCCGCAGCTTGGCCTCGAATCCGCGGGCCTCGGCCAGCACCTCGGCGTTGTGCCGGGCGAACGGCGCGTCGATGAGCACCTCCTGCTCGACCAGCGCGTGGTGGATGAACAGTTCGCGGGCCTGCTTCGGGTCGGTGGGCCCCAGCGGCACGCGCCGTCGCGGCACGATCGTCAGCCCGAACAGCGTCGCCTTCTCCCAGGCGCACGCCTGGCCGGTTTCCGCCGACCAGTGCACCTCGCCCACCTGCCGCTTGAGCAGCCCGCCCCCCACGCGCTCGATCCACTCGGGCTCGATCTTCGCGGCCATGCGCGCGTACAGACGCGTCGTCTGCACGATCTCGCCCGCCACGATCCACTTGGGCTTCTTCTTGAACAGCGTCGAGCCCGGGAAGATCGACGCCTTCACCCCGCGAGGCGCGTGGTACTCGGCCTGTCCGCCCCCCAGGTCGTACCGCGACGCCACGTTCGACAGCAGCCCCGCCAGAAGGGCCCGGTGCACCGCGTCGTACGGCGCCGGCTCGCCGTTCTCCTTGAACCCCATCTCGGCCACGATCTCGTGGATCTGCTTGTAGGTCTCCAGCCACTCGCGCAGGCGCGTGTAGCTCAGGAAATGGTCGCGGCACCACGAGCGCAGCTTGCTGTGGCTCAGCCGCTCGCCCTCGGCCCGGAAGGCCTTCCAGATGTTGGCCAGCGTCAGGAAATCCGACGACTCGTGCGTGAACCGCTGCTGCGCGATGTCGGCCTCCTCCTGCCGGTCCATCGGGCGGTCGCGCGGGTCCTGCACCGCCAGGGCCGAGGCGATCACCAGCACCTCGCGCAGGCAGTGCTCCTCGGCGGCCGCCAGGATCATCCGGCCGATCCGCGGGTCCATCGGCAGCCGGGCCAGCCGCCGGCCCACCTCGGTGAGTTCCGCCGTGCCGGTGGCCTCCTCGATGGCCCCGAGCTCGAAGAGCGTCTCGTACCCGTCCTTGATCGCCCGAGAGTCGGGCGGATCAACGAACGGGAAGGCCTCGACGGCCCCCAGGCCCAGCGCCTTCATCTGCAGGATCACCGCCGCGAGGTTCGACCGCTGGATCTCGGGGTCGGTGAAGGGCGGACGCGACCGGTAGTCGTCCTCGCCGTACAGCCGGATGCACACCCCCTCCGACACGCGCCCGCACCGGCCGGCCCGCTGGTTGGCCGAGGCCTGGCTGATCGCCTCGATCGGCAGCCGCTGCACCTTCGTGCGGCTGCTGTAGCGGCTGATGCGGGCCAGCCCCGTGTCGACCACGTACCGGATGCCCGGAACCGTGATCGACGTCTCGGCCACGTTCGTCGCCAGCACGATGCGCCGCCGGCCGTGCGGCTGGAACACCTTCATCTGCTCGCCCGGGCTCAGCCGGGCGTACAGCGGCAGGATCTCGGTGCCCGGCGGGTGGTGCTTGCGGAGCGCCTCGGCGGTGTTACGGATCTCGCGCTCGCCCGGCAGGAAGATCAGGATGTCGCCCGCGGGCATCCCGCGACGGCTGAGCTCGTCCACCGCGTCGAGCACCGCCCAGTCCTCGTTGGCCTCGAAGTCGTCCTGCTCGCGCTCGCTGATCGGCCGGTACCGCACCTCCACCGGGTAGGTCCGGCCCGACACCTCCACCACCGGGCACCGCTCGGGGCCGCCGAAGTGCGCCGAGAGCTTCTGCGGGTCGATCGTCGCCGAGGTCACGATCACCTTCAGCTCGGGCCGGCGCGGCAGCAGCTGCCGCAGGTAGCCCAGCAGGAAGTCGATGTTCAGCGACCGCTCGTGCGCCTCGTCGACGATGATCGTGTCGTACGCCAGCAGATCGCGGTCGCCCTGCGTCTCGGCCAGCAGGATGCCGTCGGTCATGAGCTTGACGTACGTGCCCTCCCCCGTCTCGTCGCCGAAGCGCACCTTGTAGCCCACCGCCCCGCGGGGGCCCAGGCTCGTGCCCAGCTCCTCGGCGATGCGCGCCGCCACCGTCCGGGCCGCGATCCGCCTCGGCTGCGTGTGCCCGATCATCCCCGCCACCCCGCGCCCCAGCGACAGGCAGATCTGCGGGAGCTGCGTCGTCTTGCCCGAGCCGGTCTCGCCGCAGATCACGCACACCTGGTGCCGCTCGATGACCCGCGCAATCTCCTCCCGCCGCTGAAGCACCGGCAGAATCGTCGCGCCGAAGGAAGGCCGCGGCAGCCCCTTCCGCCGCGCCTCGGCCCGCGCCGACGAGCGGTCGATCTCCTCCGCCAGACGCTCGAGCACCCGCGGCTCGGCCCGCGGCCGGCGCTGCTCGGCCAGCAGGCGGGCCCGCAGCCGACGCCGGTCGGCCAGCATCGTGGCGTCCAAACGCTGAAGAAACCCCGGGATATCCGCCGCCGTGGGCATTGCGGATGATTCCCCGCCCCACCACACCCTTCAAGTGGCCCCGGCCCGGGGCGTTACGCTGACCGCAGACCGACCTTCGGGAGACCGCCGATGCGCACCGACCGCATGCGTGAGAGCGACAACGTCGAGGACCGCCGCGGCGTCGGGCCCGGCATGGCCGCCGGCGGCCTGGGACTGGGCGGCGTCGTCCTCGTGCTCATCTACGTGCTGCTGGGCGGCAACCCGCAGACGCTGCTCCAGAATATGCCACCGTCCGGCGGGCAGGGCTCGGGCGTCTCGGCGCCGACCGGGACCCGGGGCGTTCCCGCCGACGACCCCACCGCCAAGCTCGTCGCCAAAGTTCTGGGCGACACCGAGGACGTCTGGGCCGACCTCTTCCGCCAGATGGGCCGGGCCTACACCCCGCCGAGGCTCATCCTGTTCTCCGGCCGCGTCGACTCGGCCTGCGGGCTGGCCTCTTCAGCGGTGGGGCCCTTCTACTGCCCGGCCGACCGACGCGTGTACATCGACCTCAACTTCTACAGCGAGCTCTCGACCCGCTTCGGCGCCCCGGGCGACTTCGCCCAGGCCTACGTCATCGCCCACGAAGTGGGGCACCACGTGCAGAACCTCCTCGGCACCTCCGCGAAGGTCGACGCCCAGCGCGGCCGAGTGAGCGAGCGCGAGATGAACGATCTCTCGGTGCGCCTCGAACTGCAGGCCGACTTCTACGCCGGCGTCTGGGCCCACCACGCCAACAAAGCCCGCCAGATCCTCGAACCGGGCGACATCGACGAGGGCATCCGGGCGGCCGGCGCCGTCGGCGACGACCGCCTGCAAATGCAGGCCACCGGCCACGTCGTTCCCGACTCGTTCACCCACGGCACGTCCGAGCAGCGCATCCGATGGTTCAAGCTGGGCTTCGAGTCCGGGGATGTCCGCAAGGGCGACACCTTCTCCGTACCCAGGCCCTGAAGCGGGCCCTATCGCGGCCCCTCTTTGAGCGTCCGCCACTTGCTCACCGCCTCGGGCTCGCGCGGATAGAGCGGCACCAGCGCCGCCGGATCGACCGGCGCCAGCCCGGCGCTGGCCTCCAGGATCGCCCTCGCCGAAAAGACCGGTGCCGCCGTCGCCGGCAGCGACGCGCCGATCGCCGCCGCCGCCTCGCCGAGCATCCCGGCCAGTTCCGCGTCGGCAATCACCAGGGCATCGCCCCGGGCCCCCTCAACCACCTCTCGCAGCGGCACCAGCGCCCCGCCGTCGAGCTCGCGCGGCCCGCCGGCCTCCCCGACCGCGAACCGCTGCCGCCACGCATCGCCCCGTTTCCACGCCAGGCACACCGACACGGTCGCCCCCGGACTCAAACCATGCGGGATCCGCCGGACCACCCCCAGCGCCGTTGGCACCCCGACCAATCCGCACCCGCTCGCCTCGGCGATCAGCTTCGCGGCCGTCACCGCGATCCGGCACGACGTGTATCCCCCCGGCCCCGTCGAGACCACCACCCGCCCAATCTGGCGGGGGGAGATACCGGCCGCCGCGCACGCGCCGGCCACCGCCGGCATGAGCGCATCGTCGTGCCGGCCCGTCGGATCCAGCACCCCTTCGCTCAGCACCACCCCCGCGCGAGCCACGAGCACCTCACCCGGCAAGCCCGACCCCGGGTTGGTCGCCTCGATCGCCAGCACGACCAGCGACCCCGGCCCGACAGCCGGCGGGGCATGGCCCGCTTGGCCGGCATCCGGAGACGGCATAGGTGGAGGCATCGATTGGCCCAGTGGAGATTCGCGATCGCCGGTCGATCGATCCGCCGATGGGTAGACTAGGTGCGTTTCCCGTACGCCGAGACGCGGACGGAGCGGAGGTTGTCAGGTTGGAGCTGCCCAATCCCATGCATTACGGCCGCACGCTGCTGGCACGCATCCGGCGGCGGGCGCTCATTTTCGTCGTCGGGGTGCCCCTCGCCGCGTTCGGCGTGGCGGCGATGCTCCCCAGTTGGCCGGTCTGGGCCGTGGTGGGAGTGGCCGTCGCCGCGGTGACCGTCGCCCTCAACACCGTGACCAGCCGCCTGACCGCCTCCGCCTGCTGGACCTGCGGGTCGGATCTCGGTGCCACCCCGGCGGGCGAGCACGGGCGCATCTGCCCCCGCTGCGGCGCGCTGAACCAGCACGGCAACGACAGCGCCAGGGCCTGATC
>JACVCL010000138.1 GCA_016742075.1 Phycisphaerales bacterium | reverse complement strand
CTGAAGAAGGGCATGAGGTCGCGGAAGCGCCAGACGCCCGAGGCGTTCAGGGCGCTGGTGCGATCAACCGCGGCGCCGCGGCCTTCAGGTCCAGCAGATTCGCCCCCGCCCACTGCGCCGAACGTCCCGAGGCGATCAGCGCGTGCCCGCGCTCCACCCACGCCTTCAGTCGGTCCACACCCTCCTTCCCCATCACCGCCGACCAGTCGCCGCCGTCCGGCAGCACGATCGTGTTGTACCCCTCAAGATCCATCCGCCCCAGCGACCGCGCGTTCACCGCGTGATGCGGGATCGGGAACTGCCGGTCCAGCAGGAACCAGTGGTGGCCGTACGAGTTCGCGTCCCCCGGCTCGCCACGCACCAGCAGGATCCGCGGCAGCTCCAGCCGCCGGTTGTCGTCCGACCCCAGCCCCGCGTGGTCCGGCGAATACCCCGTCGCCGCCCGATGCCCCGACACTCCCAGCGACGGCAGCTCCGCCGCGAACGCCTCGTAGCCCTCGCCCGGGTTCCGCACCCGGTGCACCACCAGCGACCCCGGCGCGTACGTCACCCCCTCGATCGTCATCGGCGCATCCGTGAACCGCGCCGACAGCCCGTGCCGGATCGCCGCCCCCACCGCCTTCGGGAACTCCCCCTGCCGCGCATCCACCAGCACGGCCACCCGACCGTCGCCCGTCACCCGCGCCGCCGGCGCCTCGAACGTCGCCAGCGCCGTCCCCTCCGGCCCCGCGCTCATCGAGTAGTACGTCTCCACACCGAACGCCGGCGCGATGCTCCACGCCGAGATGTCGTACGTGTCCGGGTCCTCGATCGGCTCGTTCCGATCGAACAGCGCCCGCACCAGCCGACCCATCGGCTGCTGCGTCGACACCGCCCACGACCCCGCCGGCAGCTCGCCCCCCGAGCGCTCCTCGCCGTCGAGGAACCCCCGCAGCCCCTTCATCGCCAGCGGCCCCTCCAGCCTCCGCACCTCCACCCCGTGCGCCGACAGCACCCCGAACAGCCGCGCCAGCGCCGCCGGGTCGCTCGCCGACGACACGTAGTACTCCCGCACCGTCTCCCCCTCCACCGACATCGACGACACGAAGAACCGCCGGAACCGCTCGAGCTGCTCGCCGCGCTTCGCCGCCGTCGTCTCCAGGTAGCTCATCGACGTCAGGAAGTGCCCCCGCGCCCGGTCCGCCAGCGTCAGCAGCGACCCATCCCGCAGCCGGATGCTCACCCCCGCCCGCCCGTGCCCGCCCTGCTCCGTCAGCAGCCCCACCGCCCCGTGGTACACCGGCAGCACCTTCCCATACCCCGGGTACAGGTAGTCGAACCGGTCCCGCGTGTAGTAGATCAGCCCGTGCCGGTCGAACACCTCGGCGTTGGCCTTCCCGTACATCTCGAACCACTCCCGCGACTCCGCCGGGATCGCCGCGTGGTGCGGCTTGTCGCCCGCCCCGAAAAAATACGGCGACTCGTGCCCCATCTCGTGGTTGTCGACATGCAACTGCGGCATGTACCGCCGGTACACCGCCAGCCTCGCCCGGCTCTCCGGCTGAGTCAGCCACACCCAGTCGCGGTTGAGGTCGAACAGGTAGTGGTTCGTCCGACCGCCCGGCCACGGCTCCTCGTGCTCGGCCGCGTCGGGGTTCGGGTCCGCCTCGCGCCCCACGGCGTTCTCGAACCAGTTCACGTACCGCTCGCGCCCGTCGGGGTTCAGCAGCGGGTCGATCACCACCACGCAGTTCCGCAGGATCGCCTCCACCTCCGGGTTCGTCGCCGCCGCCAGCGTGTACGCCACCTGCAGCGCCGCCTCCGTGCACGACGCCTCGTTCCCGTGCACGTTGTAACTCAGCCACACCACCGCCGGGTTGCTCCGCGCGATCTCCGCCGCCCGCGCATCGCCCGTCCCCCGCGGGTCGGCCAGCTCCCGGTTCCGCGACAGAATCCCCTCCAGGTCCTTCAGGTTCTCCGGCGACGAGATCGTCAGGATCTGCAGCGGCCGCCCCTGGTGGCTCCGCCCGTACACCTCGGCCCGCACCCGCGCCGACCCCGCCGCCAGCGCCCGCGCGTACTCCGACACCTCGTGCCCCCGCGCAAACCGCTCCCCCACCGGCCGCCCCAGCACCGACGCCGGCGTCGGCACCGCCGGGTCGAACCGCAGCCCGCCCGACGACTCGAAGTACTCGAACGGCCCCGCCCCCGCCGCCCTCGCCGCGGCGTCGATCGCCGCCTCATCCTTCAGCCGCTGCGACCGGTCGAACGCGTCCATCGCCCCCCGCCGGGGCCGCCCCGCCTCATCCGGCTGCGCCGCCAGCGGCCACACCGGCAGCGCCCACACCAAAGCCCAGGCCAGAACCATCCATCCGCTGCGCACACGCATCGTCGCCATCGCGGGCTCTCCGGGGTACCGTCGTTCCTCAGGCCGGCCAATGTACGCGGCGGCCCGCAGCCCGGCGCGCCACCTCGTCCGGGGCGGCCGGCCCGGGGCCGCAAGCCCCCACAGGAGCATGGACCGTGCGGCGGGCATCGGTGCCGCGGATGCGACCGGCCGCTTGGCCCGAGGCTGAGAGAGAGGGGTGAGCGCGGTGCCCCCGATCTCGACTCCGATCGAGATTGGGGCCCGGGCGCGGACCTTCTGGCGTGATGGTCTGGGGCGGGCGGGTCGTCGGCGTGAGGAGTGTGAGAGCCGTCGGGTCCCCAAGCGAAGCGATGATGGGCGAGTCCCCGGTCCGGCGCGCCTCCACAGCGTCACCCGCCCTCCACGCCCGAGACGCCCGGCGGCTTGCCGCGCCATCCGAGCGCCGCCGAAGAGCACCTAGACTCCCCCATGACCACCACCGGATTCCCGCAGCGTGCCCCGGTTCCCCCGGCCGTTCGGCGGCTAGTCGCGTGGTTCTTCCTGCCCGCGATCTCGTGGGTCGTGTGCGCGATCATCGCCCTCACCCCCGCGGTGCGCGAGTGGGCCGCCACGCCCCGCCTGTGGGTCGGCGTCGCGATCCCTCTGCTGCTGGTCGCGCCGCTGTTGGTCTGCATCGTCTTTCTCTGGAAAGGGCAACGCCGCATCCGGCGGGCGGTGGTCGCCGCTTCGGGCCGCGCCTGCGTCAACTGCACCGGCGACCTAAGGGGGAAGGGCGACACAGGGACATGCCCCGCGTGCGGGCAGGCCTTCGATACCGCTGCCGACCAGCGCTCGTGGTCGCGCGTCGGCATGCTCAAGTGACCGTCGAACGGCAGAGCCTTCCACGCCGCCACCGTCGCCCCTCAGGCGGCGACCGTCGCGGTAGTGGCCTCAGGCCCCCGGGCGGGTGGCCCCAACCGGTGAGCCCGGCATCCGCTCCACCCGGGGCCGGAAGGGCAGGGTAGGCGGGGTGCCGCTAGTCTCGATTCCGATCGAGATTGGTGGCCGGGGCGCGAACCTTCTGGCGTGATGATCTGGGAGGGGTGAGGCGGGGGTGCATGCGGGCGCGCGACGGCCACCCATCCGCCGTCGGATTAGCGGTTTCGTGGTAACCCCAACTCCCGTAATTGTGAAGTGGACACGCGGTGATCTGCCGCGAGCGAGTGATGAGGGGACCGGCCCGGGCGAGCGGCGCCCGCGAGCCTTGGTGCCCACGGGTCATCGTCACCCGCCGCAGTACCTCGGATACCGGCCTCAAGGGCAACCAAGTCAGAAGTGCTCAGTATCACCGTCTGTAGGAGGCGGAGTCGATAACGGCCGCCCACATGGCGCTTTCACGAACCACTCAGGCCACAGGACTGTTGAGATCAACTATGGAGTTCGTACCGACTATCCGACACAACAGGCGCAACGCCCGTCGTCGAACAGTCCGCCGGTGCCCAAAGCCGGTTGATCGCGTTCGAGTAAGTCCCGCGCGCGACGCGGCGTTCGCGAGGCCCTGGACGATTCTCTCTCTTCGGCTCTGTGCGATCCTCGCCTTCTTGGGGTGCATCGCAGGCTGCGCCGTTGATCCATCGTGGCGAGACAGCCGAAAGGTGTATGTAGCAACTGTGGATGGAGTATGTGCCCATGAGGCTGGGTGCTCCATTTCATTCTTCAAGACTCGACTGGCGATGCGCAAGGTTGATTGTGGATCGGGTGGTCGGCCGGGTCCGTGGCTCGACATCGGTCCGCGGCTTGGCGAGGAGCGATCCGGAGGCTTGGCTGAGGACGGCCTGCCGGTGTGCGGGAGGCTCGCCCGGAGCGTGAACATGCCCGGGCAGCTTTGGTTGCTCTCGTTGTCGCCGCCCATTCTTGCTGTGGCTGACGAGAAGCGCGAGCTGCCGCAGGTTCCACTTCTGTGGCGCAGCGAGTCTGAACCCGACATCGTCATGACGGTAGCATATTTCTACGGTGTGTGGTTAATTGGAGCCGATGACTTTGACGTCAAGGTCAAGTGCATCATGTTCAGAGGTGACTTGATCGAAATGCCGATTCACAGCACTCTTCGTGGTGCGCTCGAGTTTGCGAGGGGGCGCATTGTCGCAGGACCTCGAGAAACTCCCCGAGCGGATGGCCCCAACCGGTGAGCCCGGCATCCGCTCCGCCCGGGGCCGGAAGGGCAGGGTGAGCGGGGTGCCACGAGTCTCGACTCCGCTTGACAGTGGTCGCTGCTGCGCGGCCCTCCGGGCGTGATGATCTCCAGGGGGCGCATGTGCGGCCTTGGGGCATACAGCGGGGCAGGCTCCACACACACCCATCCGCCGCCGAAACCGCGGATCACTGGGCCCACCGGCGTCATCCCGGGCAGCACCGGCCACCGGCTCCGGCCGCCGAGCCCCCCCCCGGCCGGCCCCTCTCACCCCGCCGTCACCGCCACGTGCGAGGTGATCTCCACCAACGCCCGCGCTGCACGCTGCACATCCGCCACCGTCAGGAACGGCCCGAACGACAGCCGCGTCGCCCCCGCCGGCGTCGTCCGCTCGGCGTGCGGCGAAGTCCCCAACGCCCGGTGCGCCAGCGGCGCACAGTGGAAGCCCGACCGCGTCAGCACCCCGTGCTCCGACTCCAGGATCGCCGACAGTTCGTGCGGGTCCAGCCCGTCGATCACGAACGAGAACACGCCCACCCGCCCCTCGGCCGACGCCGGGCCCAGCAGCCGCAGCCCCGCCGGCGGCCCCCCGGCCGACCCGAACCCCAGCGCCCCCAGAAACGCCGCGCACAACTCGCGCTCGTGCGCCGCCACCGCGTCGATGCCCCGCAGCCCCGCGTGCTCGAAGTCGAGGATGAACCGCACCGCCTCGCCCAGCCCCGCCAGCCCCAGCGCGTTGTGCGAGCCCGCCTCGAAGCGGTCGGGCATCGCCGACGGCTGCGTGTCGTGCTCGCTCCGCGAGCCAGTGCCCCCCTCGCGCACCGTATCCAGCCGCTCCGCCACGCCCGGCCGCACGATCAGCCCGCCCGTCCCCGTCGGCCCCAGCAGGCCCTTGTGCCCCGGGAACGCCAGCAGGTCCGCGTGCAACTGCGGCATGTCCACACGCACGTGCCCCGCCGACTGGGCCGCGTCCAGCAGGAACAGCACATCCCGCGCCCGGCAGAACCGCCCGACCGCCGCCGCGTCCTGAAGCGTCCCCGTCACGTTGCTCGCGTGGCTCAGCGCCACCAGCACCGTGCCGGGCCGGTCGGCCGCCGACGCGATCAGCGCCGGATCCACCCGCCCCGTCGACGCGTCGGGCTCAACCCGGGTCACCCGCGCCAGCCCCGCCGCCTCCAGCGCGTTCAGCGGCCGCAGCACGCTGTTGTGGTCCATCGCGCTGGTCACCACGTGCGGCACCGCCACACCCGCCCGCCGCGCCTGCGAAACCACCCCCTTGATCGCCAGGTTCAGCGCATCCGTCGTGTTGAGCGTGAACACCACGTGGTCCGCCCGCTCGGCGTTGAACAGCAACGCCAGCCGCTGACGGCACCGCTCGATCATCCGCCCCGCCTCGCGCGACTCGTGGTAGTTCCCCCGCCCCGGCGACCCGCCCAGCCGCTCCAGGTAATCCGCGATCGCGGCCAGGACCCCCGGCGGTTTCGGCGAACTCGTCGCCGCGTTGTCCATGTACAGCCGGGCGGGCGGGCGCGTCATGCGGCCATCGTATTCGGCCCCAACACGCCGGCGGGCAACGTCCGCGAGCCAGTGCCCCCCTCGCGCACCGTATCCAGCCGCTCCGCCACGCCCGGCCGCACGATCAGCCCGCCCGTCCCCGTCGGCCCCAGCAGGCCCTTGTGCCCCGGGA
>JACVCL010000013.1 GCA_016742075.1 Phycisphaerales bacterium | reverse complement strand
TCACCAGCAGCAGCGGCCCAACAACTGGCAGGGCCAGCAGGGCGGTGGCGGCGGGGGCGGGGGCGGAGGCGGCTGGGGGCGGCCCCAGCAGGGCTTCGGCCAGCCCGGTCAGCCGGGCATGGGCAAGCGGAAGAAGAAAAAGAAGAAGGGCGGCGGCTTCGGCGGGCCGGGCGGCGGTGGCGGCGGCGGCGGTGTGAACCTCGGCCCCCTGCCCAGCGAGGACGAGCTGCAGCGCGAGGCCCAGGAACTGGAGCGGATCGCCGGCACGCCCGAGTATCAGGCGGCTCTGGCCAACGCCCTGCACGTGTCGGAGCTCCAGCGGATGAAGCTGGAAGAGCTGCACAAGTTCGCCGGGCGTGAGGGCATCGCCGAGTTCCACAAGCTGCCCCGTCAGGAGCTGATCTTCCAGATCCTCAAGAAGCGGGCCTCCGAGAACGCGCTGATGTTCGGCGAGGGCACGCTGGAGATCGCGCAGGAGGGCTATGGCTTCCTGCGGAGCCCCGAGTGCAGCTACCTCTCATCGCCCGATGACATCTACGTGCCGCCTTCGCTGGTGCGGCGGATGGGGCTGCGGAAGGGGATGGAGGTCAGCGGGGCCATCCGGCCGCCCAAGGAGGGCGAGAAATTCTTCTCGCTGCTGCGGGTGGACAAGGTGAACGATGGGCCCGCCGACCGGCTGCGTCAGCTGCCGATCTTCGAGGACCTCACGCCTCTGCACCCGTTCCAGCGGTTCGTGCTGGAGACGGCGCCCGACCAGATCGAGATGCGGATCGTGGACCTGGTGGCGCCGATCGGCCGCGGGCAGCGGGCCCTGATCGTGGCCCCGCCGCGCACGGGCAAGACGGTGCTGCTGCAGAAGATCACGCAGTCGATCAGCAAGAACTATCCGGACGTGAAGATCCTCGTGCTGCTCATCGACGAGCGCCCCGAGGAGGTCACCGACTTCCGCCGCAACACGGCCGACTCGGTGGAGGTCATCGCGTCGACGTTCGACGAGGACGCGTCGCGGCACGTGCAGGTGGCCGAGATGGTCATCGAGAAGAGCCGTCGTTACGTGGAGTTCGGGCAGCACGTGGTGATCCTGCTCGACTCGATCACCCGCCTGGCCCGCGCCTACAACGCCGCGCAGCCGCACAGCGGCAAAATCATGACCGGCGGCATCGACAGCAACGCGCTGACCCGGCCCAAGAAGTTCTTCGGCTCGGCCCGCGCCATCGAGGGCGGCGGCTCGCTGACGATCCTCGGCACGGCGCTGGTCGACACCGGCTCGAAGGCCGACGAGGTGATCTTCGAGGAGTTCAAGGGCACCGGCAACAGCGAGCTTCACCTCGACCGCAAGCTCATGGACAAGCGCATCTACCCGTGCATCGACGTGGCCGCCTCGGGCACCCGCCGCGAGGAACTGCTGCTCGATCCCAAAGAGCTCGAGCTGGTCTACCGCCTCCGCAAGGTGCTCAGCGACATGAACGTGGTCGAGGCCATGGAGCTGCTCAAGAGCCGCCTGAAGAAGGCCAAGACCAACGCCGAGTTCCTGCTGACCATGAACATGGGCTGATGCCCGCGCCCGATCCGCGGCCCGCCGGATCGGCCGCCGCCGCCGAAACCCACCGCCCGCCGCGTGCACGACACGCGGCGGGCGTGTGCATGACGGGCGACTCACCTCGCGGCCAGCAGGCGATCGATCATTCCGCGGCAGGCGCGGTCGATCATCGCGAAGACCTCGTCGAAGGCCTCTGGGCCCGACTCGTAGGGGTCCGGTACCTCGCGGGCGTGGTCCGGAGCGTCGGCCAGCTCGGGATCGAACGACCGCAAGAGGCACACCTTCGCCGGCGGCGCACCGATCTTGAGCAACCGGGCGACGTTGGCGCGGTCCATGGCCACGAGGTGGTCGAAGGCGTGGAAGTCGGCCTCTGGGCGCACGACGCGGGCGACATGCTCGACGGGCACGCCACGGCGACGCAGGGCGTCGAGCGTGCGTGGGTCGGCCGGCCCGCCGGCGTGCCAGCCGCCTGTGCCGCACGAGTCGGCCCGGAACCGGCCCAGGGCGTTTCGCTCTTTCGCCGCGTGCAGGAACACCGCCTTGGCCATCGGCGAACGGCAGATGTTGCCCAGGCAGACGAAGAGCACGCTGACGGTCGGGTCCGGCATCGGCGGGACGATGATAGCCGACGCCGCGGGGCGTGTTCTAATATCCGCCCATGCACGAAGTCGACACGCTTCTGGAGGGGTTGAACGACGCCCAGCGCCGCGCCGCGGAGTTCACGGGCAGGCCGCTGATCGTGCTCGCGGGCCCGGGCACAGGGAAGACGCGCGTGATCATCGCGCGCGTGGCGCGCCTGCTGCGCGACGGGGCCGACCCCGAGTCGATCCTCGCGGTGACCTTCACGGTGAAGGCCGCCGAGGAGATGCGCTCGCGGCTGGCCGACTGTGTCGGCGGCCCGAAGTCCGAGCGCGTGAACGTGTCGACGTTTCACAGCTTCGGCAGCCGCGTGCTGCGCCGATTCGGGGACTACCTCGGGCTTCCGGCGCAGGTGTCGGTGATGGACTCGGCGCGGCAGCGGCGGCTGCTGCTGCGGCTCATCGAGCAGCACGACCTGCTGCGGTCGTGGAAGGCGGCCGGGCGCGATGGGGCCATCTCGAGGGCCATCCGGTTCATCAGCGACGCCCGCAACGCCGGGCGCAGCGCGGCCGAGGCGGCGCGATACGCCCGCGACTGGCTGCGGAGCATCGGCAAGCAGGAAGAGGGGCCGACCACCGAAGGGTCCCCCGAGGCCGACGCGCTGGCGGCGGGACGGGTGCGGGCGGAGGAGTTCGCGGAGTTCGCCGAGGTGTTCGGGCACTTCGAGGCCGCGTCGCTGGAGGGCGGCGATCTGACGTTGGACGACTTCCTGACTCTGCCGGTGAGGCTCCTGACCGAGCAAAGCGGCGTGGCGCCCGTGCTTCGGTCGGAGTTCCGGCACATCGTGGTCGACGAGTTCCAGGACGCCAACCCGGCCCAGATCGCGCTGCTGAGGGCGCTGGCGCCCCCGCGGTCCGGCGGCGGCGGCGGGCCCGACCTGTGCGTGGTGGGCGACGACGATCAGTCGATCTACGGCTTCCGCGGGGCCGACACGCGGGCGTTCCGCCGGTTCGCGCAGATCTGGCCCGAGCACGAGGAGATCCTGCTCGAGACCAACTACCGCAGCGCCCCGGCGATCATCGAAGCGGGCAACACGATCATCGCCCGGGCCGCCGAGCGGTTCCGTCCCGACAAGGTCATCCGGCCCGGGCGCGACGATCTGCCGGGGACGATCGAGGGTGTGCTGGTGGCCGATGACACGGGCGAGCTGCCCGATGCCGCGGCGGCACTCATCGTCGCCGACCGTGCCGCCCACCCGACACGGAAGTGGCACGACTACCTCGTGCTCTGCCGCACGCGGCTGGACGCCGACCGGGCCGGAGCGGCCCTGGAGCTCCGAGGCGTGCCGATCGATCTCAAGCGCCCGGTCACCCCGCTGAACGATCAGGGCGTGCAGGATGTGATGGCGTGGGTCGGGCTGGTGCTGGGCGAGGACGAAGCGCTGCACGCCCAGCGCCTGCTGACCCGTCCGCCGATGGGCGTCGATCTGGCGCAGGTCGGGGCGTGGGTGACCGCCTTCCGGCGGCAGGCGTTGTACGCCGGCACGGCCGACGGCGACCCGAGCACCGACGAAGCCGGCCGCGGCCGCGGGTTCGTGGGGTGGCTGGCGGAGCAGCACCGCGACCACCCGGCGGTGGACCGTCTCACAACGGTGCTTCAGGAACTGCGGCCTCTGGCCGTCGAGCTCCGGGCGTCGGAAATGATGATGGAAATCATCCGCCGGACCGGCGTGGCGCACGGCGGCACGGGAGGCCGTGAGGCGGCCCGGCGCGTCGAGCGGCTGGCGGCGGTCGTCCGCTTCGTGCGCGCCAAGGACCCGCACCTCGACGAGCCGGGAGACCTCCGGGCCTGGCAACGCTACTACGCCGACCTCGACTCGAAAGAGCAGGAGTTCGATCTGGAGCGGGCCGAAACGGCGGAGAGACTCGGCGAGAACGGCGATCAGGCCTCCGGCGCCGGCGACGAACAGGACGCGGTCCGCGTCCTCACCGTGCACAAGGCCAAGGGGCTGGAGGCCGACACGGTGCTGGTGCTGCGGGTACGGCCGGGTGCCCAGCACGGGTTCCCGATCACCGGGCGGTCCGACGAAGAGGGCAGCCCGCTGCCCGCCGACTTCCGCGGCGTGGCCGATGAAGAGCAGATCGAGGAAGAACGCCGGCTGTTCTATGTGGCGTGCACACGCGCCAAGCGCCGGCTCGTGCTGCTGGCCAAGGCCCGGAAGGGGCAAAGCCGGTCCACCGACTTCTTCGATGAGCTGCGAGGAAGCGTGCACGTCGCCGTCGGTGATGGCGCGAGGCTGCTCGAGGAGGCCGGCGCGGGCGTGGCCGTGCTCGACGGCGACCACGACCGTTCGACGCCCGAGGCCCGCCGGCGGCTGATCGCCGAGCGATTCCGCACGGCCGTGCGGGGGGAGGCCGACGCCGCCCTGCTCGACGCCGAGCGGGGCCAGCCCGGGGCCGCGGCCCGGGCGGGTGAGCGGCTGGGTTCCGCGGCCCGTCTGCTGGCCGCCGCGGCCGCGCTCGCCGGCGGGCGCGAGCCGTCGGACGACATCATGCTGAATGTCGGCGAACGCGAGCGTATCGGCCGGCTGCGCAGCGCGCTGGCCTCAACCGACGCCGGCCCCGGGCTCTTTGCGCCGCTCACCGGCCCGCTGCGCCTGAGCTACTCGATGATCGATGCCTACCGCCGTTGCCCGCGCTGCTGCTACATGCGCTTCGTGCTCGGCCTCGCGCAGCCGGCCAAGCCCGAGCTGGCGGTCGGCAACGCGCTGCACGTGGCCGCCAAGGCCTACCTCGAGCGCGAGCGCGCGGCCGACTCGGACGGCGACCCGGCCAAGGCGCCGAACGAGTCCGACCTGCTGCGATGGGGCGATGAGGCCCTGCGGGACCTGTGGGTGGGGCGGGTCGACGGCCTGCCCGAGGCCCGCAGAAAGCTCGAGGCCCAGCTCCGCGTCTGGCGCAACGCTTTCCACGACGATGCCGAGATCATGCACGTCGAGCACAAGGTGACGTTCCGCTACGCCAGCGAAGAATGCGGCACCCACTCCTTTGAGGCCAAGCCCGACCGTGTCGATCGGCTCCGCGACGGGCGGTACCGGATCGTGGACTACAAGACCGGCGAGGGCTGGAAGACGCTGCTCGAGCCCGAGCCCGACAACCTGCAGATGTGCATCTACGCCATGGCCCTGCCGACACTGCTCGCGCTGACCGACGATGACGGCCGGCCCGTCGAGCCCCCGGGGGTCGACGGCGTGGCCGAGTTCTGGGTGATGGGCGAGGGGCGTCGGGGCGTGCTCGAGTTCTCCGAGATGCGTCTCGACAAGGCCCGCAAGCAGATCGACGAGGCCATCGCGGGCATGCTCGCCGGCCGATGGGCCAAGAAGCCCGACAGCCACCGCGGGTGCGACTGGCTGCCCGAGGCCTGATCGGCTTCACGCCGAAACGGGCCGAGCGCATGAATTCATCGCGACCCGCCGCAACCGACCGATGCTTGACGCCGTAGACTATGTGTGACATAGTATCGTGAACAGAGTGTGTCCGGCCGGGCGACGGGCTCGTGGGTGGGGGGAAGGAGGTTCTGCGATGCGGATCGAACGCGAACTGATGCGCGGGGCCGGGCCGCTGGCGGTGCTGAAACTGCTCGAGCGTCGGGCGATGTACGGCTACGAACTGGTGGAATCCCTGGCCGCCCGCACGCAGGGTGTGCTCGACATGGGCCAGTCGACGCTCTACCCGCTGCTCTACAACCTGGAGGCCAAGGGGCTCATCGAGAGTTTCTGGGACACCGCCGAGTCAGGCCGCGAGCGCCGCTACTACCGCCTCACGGGCGACGGCCGCAAGCACCTGGCCGAGGCCGCCAAGCAGTTCCGCAGCCTGGCCACGGCCATGGAGAATCTCGGCATCCTGCCCGGTCCTTCCGCGGCCGCGGCCGTCTGATCCACGGAGGCCCGCCATGACGAATGCCGCCGTCAGCCGTGCCGATGCGTCGGTCCGCCCCGCCGACGTGCCCGCGCCACTGGCACAACTGGTCGAGGCCGTGTGCCGCCGCACGCGGCTGTGGAAGAGCGAGCGGGCCGAGGTGGCCGCGGAACTGCTCGCCCACTTCCGCGACGGCCTGGACGCCGGCCGCTCGGCCGAGGAGCTCGCCGAGGGCTTCGGCGACCCGGCCCGGGCTGCGGCGCTCATCCGCCGGGCCAAACGCCGCAACCGCCCGCTGTGGTGGCAGGTCCTGCACCGCGCCCGCCTGGGCGTGGGGGTGGTGCTGGTGCTCATGGTGGCGTCGTACGCGTTTCTCGCAGCGCGGTACTGGCTCGGCCCCACGCCGCGCGTGACGCGCGACTACGTGGCCGAGTGGAATGCGCCGATCATGGCCGTGCCGTGGGAGAATCGGGCCTACCCGCGGCTCTTCGAGGTGCTCCGAGCGCTCGGGAGCCTCCCCGAGCCGCTGCGGGAGGCGATCAAGCAGCGATGGGACGCGGAGCTCGGCGCGGTCCCCGGCGGGGAGACCGTCGCGGCGTGGTTCGACCAGAAACAGGCCGAGCTCGAGCGGCTTCGCTCGGTGGTGCGGGCCGAGCACATGGGCTTCCCGCTTCTGGCAGAGCTTCCGCCGGACCCCGGGCTCGAAGCCTTGGGCTGGCGGCTGCCGTCCCCTGAATCCGTCCGGGCGAGCGAGCGGAGCGGAACCCGCGGCGTGCCGGTCATCAGGACGGTGATGCCGGCATTCACGCTGCTGAGGGAGCCGGCGATGCTGCTGGCTCTCGACGCCCGACTGGCGCTCCGGGCCGGCCAGGGGTCACGCGCCGCGGCCGACTGGTCGGCGATGCTCGACCTTGCTCGGCTGTCCAGAGAGAGCCGCACGGTCATCGGCGATCTGGTGGCTCTGAACATCCTCTCGCTTGTGGCGTGGGATGTTCGGGCCGCGATCGCTGGCGGAGTGGCCGGGGCGACCGAGAGCGACCTCATCCGTGTGGCGCACACGATGGCGGGGTTCCCTGCCGACCGGCGGGCGGCGATGAGCATGGACGGCGAGTTTGTGGCGTGGCTCGACACGGCCCAGCGCGTGTTCACCGACGAGGGCGGCGGCGACGGGCGCCTGACGCGACAGGGCTACGCCGAGATCCTCGGGTCCATCAGCTTCGGCCAGACGCCGGCCGCGCCGGGCCTGCTGGAGCGCGCCGGCGTCGCGCTGGCGGCACCGCTGATGCCGGTGGTCTCCCTCGACCGGAAGGAAGCCACCCGGCGCTACGAGCACGCCGTGGCCGCGATGCGGCGGGCGGTTTCGACCCCCCTCGGCGATGAGGCTTGGTCCCGCGGCGACATACTCCACGCCGAGGCCGCGCTCGACCGCGGCGGCGCCTGGGGGCAATGGTCGCAGTTCCCGCTCTCGGTGCTCATGCCCGCGCTGAGCTCCGCGGCGTTGAGGGCCCGCGTCGCGCTCGTCAGGCGCGACGCGGCCGTCGTCGCCATCGCTCTGGAGATCCACCGCCGCCGCCACGGCTCTTGGCCCTCATCGCTCGACCAGCTCGTCCCGGACCTGTTGCCCTCGGTCCCGCTCGATGAGTTCGACGGCCGACCCCTCCGCTACAGGCTCACCGACGCCGGGCCCCTGCTCTACAGCGTCGGCAGCGACCGAGCCGACGACGGAGGCGTCCCCGTCCTCGATTCCAAGGGCGACCCGAGCGAGCACGAAGCCACGCGGGTCATCGATCGGACAACACTCGAGTGGGCCCGGGCCAACCCCGGGCAGACGAGCATCCCGAAGGGGGATTGGGTGCTGATCCCGCCGATGCCCGGGATCCCGGCCGCGAGCCACTGACGCGCCGCCGCTTCAACGCTTGGCCGTCGCCTCGATGCTCAGCAGCATCTCGGCGTAGCTCTGCATCGCGTCGCGGAGCTGCTCGAAGCTATCGAGCACGTACAGAATCGGCTGGTAGTGGTCGATCTCGAACGACGTGGCGCAGACGCGTTCCATCTCGAACGGACGGCGGTCGACGGCGGGGTTCTCCAGCGCGTTGTGCCCCTCCCCCTCCGACGAGATCAGCCCCGAGCCGTACAGCTTGAGCTTGCCGTCCTCGCGGATGAGGCCGAACTCGACCGTGAACCAGAACAGCCGGGCAAGCCGCTCGGTGTGGTACGGGTCATTGGTGTGCAGCGCCGCCTGGCCGTAGGTCTGCAGGAAGTCGGCGAACACGGGATCGGCGTGCAGCGGCACGTGCCCGAAGACATCGTGGATGATGTCGGGCTCAGGCAGGTAGTTCATCTGGCTCTTGGGCCGTACCGTCACGGTGGTGGGGAACTGCCGCCGGGCCAGGAACGCGAAGAAGGCCTTGGCGGGCAGGTAGCCCGGCACGCCGTGGCTCGACCAGCCCGTGAGCTTCTTGAGCCGGGCGTTCACGTCGGCCAGGGGCGGCACCCGGTTGCGCTGAAGGTTGATGTGCCGCATGCCGTCGAGGAACACGCGCGACCCGAACTCGCCCAGCTGCTCCATCCGCTTGTCAAAGATGGTCGTCCAGACCTCGTGGTTCTCCGGCGTGTACTTCTCGTAGTGCTGGGTGATCTTCATCGAGTCGATGTCGATCTGGTCCGGCGGCAGGTTCGCCGCGCGGTCCGCGGCCGCCTGGGCCCGGCGGGCCTCATCCGAGTCGATCACCGGTGAGTGGATCAGGCCGTTGCCTTTCATCTCGTCCATGCGGCGGCTCCTGCGGGCGGGCGGAATACCCCAAAAATATAGGGCGGCCCGGCCGGACTGCGCCCGGGCGACCGCACGCCGAAGTCATCCCCTCTTGCTGTAGGCCCCGCTCCGGACCCCCTCGGCCCGGAACACCCCCGAGCCGGTGGCCGGGAAGCCGAAGACCGGCTTGACGGCCCTCAGCGGCACCGCCAAGGCCAGCGCCAGGGCCCACGTGTACACCGCGTTGGCCAGCCGCACACCAAGCTCCGACCACGCCGGGTCGATGGTGAACGACGCGTCGAAGCGTGCCCGCAGCGTCAGCAGGGTCACGCAGACCACCGCGCACACCGCCGAGCCGCACAGGGCCAGGAACCCCAGCGCCATCACACCGCGCCGGAACATCAGGGGCCGCATCGTCAGCACCGTGTACCCGGCCGCCAGGCAGCCCAGCGCCCACGGCCCCACCACCACGACCTCCTCCCCGCCCGAGGCCGAGGGGAAAGCGTAGAACAAGTCGAGCCCCAGCCCCAGCGCCAGCGACGCCCACAGCACCACCGTGCTCGGCGCCCACACGCCCACGAACGCCAGCAGCACCAGCACAAAGTGGGGGGCCACGGCGGTGTGCCCCAGTTGGAGTGCATCGCGCACGCCGAACTCCAGGGCGAAGGCCCCGTACGCCGCGAGGATGAACACGATCCAGTTCACGGCGTGCCTCCGGGCCCCGGTGCCCCGTCGGCCGGGATGCGCAGGATCACCGACCGCACCCGGGCCACATCCACCTCGGGCCGGACAACCACGCGCCGGAACAGCGGATTGTCGGTCGGCTCCACGGCGGTGACGCGCCCGAGCAGCGTCATCTGGGCCGAGACGGGCCACGAGTCGTCGAGCAGGCGGACGACCGCCCCCGGCGCGATCCGCGCGGCCTCGGCGACGCCCACCGCGTCGGCCGCCAGCAGGCCCTCGCCCGTGGGCTTCAGCTGCACCCGCGGGCTCTGCTGAAGGACCTCGGGCGTCATCACCCCCTCGCCCCCGATCACCCCGATCATCAGCGGCGGGCTCACGCGCCGGTCGGTGATCAGGTGCACCACCGACGACACGGCCGACCGATCGGTGACGATCCCCACGAGCTGCCCCCCCGCCGCGGCGCCACGGGCCACCACCACCGTGCCCGGCCCGATGCCGTGCGTCGTGCCGCGGGCCACGTCGACGAGCCCCCGCCCCGGCTGCGAGGCCAGCACCGAGCCCTCGATCATCCGCACGCGGGAGCCCAGCGCCACCGGCTGACGCTGGAAGTCGCTGAGCAGCCGGTTGAGCTCGAGCACCTGCGCGGCCAGTTCGTTGGCCCGGCGCTCGGCGTCGTCGCGCTGACGGACCAGCTCCGCCTCCGAGTCGGTGACCGGCCGGCCGGGCCCCCGCTCGCCGGGGCGCAGGAACTTCGAAACGATCCGCAGCGGCCCCGACACCGGCCCCACCGCCGCGAGAAACGGCCCGCGGAACCAGCCGACCCACCCGGTGAACCGCGCCGGCAGCAGCGCCAGGGCCAGCAGCGCGGCGGCGGCGATCACGAGCGTGGCGCGCGGGCTGGGCAGTCGGCGACGCATGGGTGTTCGTGGGCCGGGCGCAGATCGTGCTCGAAGCGGCGGGGCAGTTGGGGGGTGAGGGGGGGTTACTGGTCGAGGTTGCTCTCGAGCGTGTCCTTCCACTGCTCGAGGTTCTCGAGGAACACCGCGGTGCCGCGGGCGACGCAGGTCAGCGGGTCGTCGGCGATCTTCACTTCCATCCCGGTGGCGTTCTGCAGCACGATGTCGAGCCCGCGGAGCAGCGCCCCGCCGCCGGCGAGCGTGATGCCGTTGTCGACCAGGTCGGCCGCCAGCTCGGGCTCGGCCCGCTCCAGCGTGCGGGTGCAGCACTCGACGATGGCGTTCACCGGCTCCTGCAGCGCCTCGCGGATCTCCTCGCTGGTCACGACCACCTTCCGCGGCAGTCCGCTGATCATGTCGCGCCCGCGGGCCTCGATCGAGAGCTCCTGCCCCACCGGCGCCGCCGAGCCGATCTCGATCTTGATCCGCTCGGCGGTCTGCTCGCCGATCATGAGGTTGTAGGTCTTCTTCATGTGGTTCATGATCGCCTCGTCGAGGTCATCGCCCGCGACCCGGAGGCTCTCGCACGTCGCGATGTCCGCCAGCGACATGATGGCCACTTCCGTCGTGCCGCCCCCGATGTCCACGATCATCGACGCCGTGGGCTCGCTGAAGGGCAGCCCGGCGCCGATGGCCGCCGCGATCGGCTCCTCGACCAGGTACACGATCCGGGCGCCCGCCCGCATCGCCGACTGCTCGACGGCCTGCTTCTCCACCGCCGTGATGCCGCTGGGCACCGCGATGACCACCCGGGGGCCGATGCCGGCGAAGTTCGCCTTCCCGTTCACCTTCTGGATGAAGTACTTGAGCATCGCCTCGGTGATCTCGAAATCCGAGATCACCCCGTCCTTCAGCGGACGGATCGCCTGGATCGAGCCGGGCGTCTTGCCCAGCATCTCCTTGGCCTTCCACCCCACCGCCGTGCCGTTGTTCAGCACGCGGTTGGTGCCCTTCTTCACCGCCACCACCGACGGCTCGTTGAGCACGATGCCTTCGCCGCGCACCGCCACCAGCGTGTTGCACGTCCCCAGGTCGATGCCCATATCGACGCTGAAGAACCCCAGCACTCGGTTAAGCCACGCCAAGAGCGACCTCCGCGCAACACCCCGCGATCGGCATCGGTTCGGTGCCGCGCCAACAGGGCAGAGAAACGACCATCCCCAAGTTTATCGGCCTTTGCCGCCCCCCGTCAGCAAACCGGACGGGTATCCACCCCACCCCCCGGGCCCCGGTCGTCCAAGGTCCCCGGGCTCCCCCCGGTTGGCCCTCTCACCGGCCGCCGACGCTCACTTGCCGAGGTTCACCGGCTTGTTGCCCTCGTGGACGCTGAGCGCCCCCATCAGGCTGCCCTCGGGGCCGATCGTCATGCCCGCCCGCAGGGTCTGCACCACCGCGGCCAGCAGGCACACCACCGCCACGGCCATCAGGCCGGTGTAGATGTTCAGCGACGGCGCCCGTCCCCGGGCCGCGCCGGGCATCTGCATTCCCATCTGGCTCATGGAATCCTCTGTTCTCCGGCCCCGCCCGCGTGTCCCGCCGACCGTGCCCCTCCGCCCGGACTCAGCTCGGGTTGTTCAGCTGCGCCACCACCGTGTCGCCGTTGGAGGGCGAGAGGTTCGACAGCGTGTTGAACAGCGTCACGCGGCCGACTGCCTCGTTCAGGTCGACCTTCTTGATCAGCACCTTGGCCACGAAGTTGCCCGGCCGCACCACGTTGACCTCCATGTTCGGGCGGATGCCCGCCGTGGAGCCCGCGTTGAAGGCCACCAGCGTCGAACCGTCGACGTCGGTGGTCACGCTCGTAACGGTGGCGCGCAGCGCCGGCGGCGCCCGGAGCACACCCGCGGCCGCGGACCCTGCGCCGGCAGCGCCGCCCTCGCGGGCCCGCCCCAGCTCCTGGCGCATGTCCACCAGCTGCTCCTGCAGCGTGCGGTTGGTCTCCGTGGAAACCTCCAGCTGCCCGGTCAGGTCGTTGATTCGGTCGCCGAGCTCAATCTGCTTCCGGGCGTCGGAGAGCGCCCGGGTGCGGAGCTGGTCCAGCTCGCTCGAGCGGGCCTTGTCGAGCTCCTGGTAGCTCTTGATCAGCGCCGTGAACTGGTCGATCCGCGCGGTGTAGCTCGCGTCGTTCAGCTGCAGACGCTTGTTCTCGGCGATCAGCCCGGCCTGGTCGCCCTCCAGCTTGTTGATCTGCTCCTTGAGCGTCGTGATCGTCTGCTGGAGCTTGCTGTTCTCAGACAGCATGCTCTCGCGCTCGGCCAGCGACTGGGTCGTGGTGTCGCCCGCGCGGGCCACCGCCTCGGCCGCCTTGGCCCGCTCGGCCAGAACCTCGGCCTTCAGCCGGTCGGCGTTCGACGTGTACGCGATCGCCAGCCCCGAGAGCAGCACGCTCAGCACCGCCGCAACGACCACCAGGAATTTCGTCAGAATGTGCACGCCGACGCTCCTTCAACACCCGTCCGGCACCAAGGCCGAGGCCCGCGACCGATCGCGGCCCGAGACTGTTCGAGCCGCCAACCGGGCGGGATCCGCCCGACCCTCCGAGACGGGCCGGAACCGGGGTTCGGCATAGTGCCCGACAACCCCCCGGCGCGTCAAACCCGCACCCGCCGTCCCCCGTCTACCGCCCCTCGACCACCCGCAGCACCCCCGCCGCCGCCGCCGATCGGACCAGCGGCGACCCGTCGGCCATCAGCACGCGCAGTCGCTCCAGCCCCGCCGCACCCCCGGCCGCGTACACAAACGCCACCTGGGCCCGCAACGCCGCGTTCGGGCTCTTGGCGTACTCGTCGCCCACCCGCCCGAACACCCCCTGCCCAAGCCGACCCAGCGATGCGGCCGCGGCCAGCCGCATCTCCGGCGGCCACAGGAACCCGCCCTCCGCATTCGCCGGGGCGTTGGGGGCCTTCTCGCGGATCACCCGCACCAGCTCGCTGGTCACCGCGTTGTCGCGCAGGGTGCCCAGCGTCGCGATCGCCAGCGTGGACCCCTCCAGTTGCCACGCCTCGGCCGGGAACAGGGCCGCCCTGATCGGGTGGATCCC
Source organism: Phycisphaerales bacterium (assembly GCA_016742075.1). Lineage (GTDB taxonomy): Bacteria > Planctomycetota > Phycisphaerae > Phycisphaerales > UBA1924 > JACVCL01. The sequence continues at coordinate 21,137 of JACVCL010000013.1, read as the reverse complement.
CTCCCGGTCACCCAGCTTCACCAGTGCCTCAGCCACTTGGATCCGGAAGATCAGGTTGGCCGCGTCGCTCCCGCCTCGGCGCTGCTTCGCCGCGTCGCGCAGCATCGGCACCGCCGAGGCATTGCCCAGTTCGCCCAGCAGGTACGCCGCCCGCGACGCGACCATCGGGTCGGCCTGCTCAAGCACGCGGGCCAGCACCGACTCATCGCCCGACTGCCTCAGCCGCGCCAGCGCGTACGCCGCGGAGCCTCGAACCGAGAGGTCGGCATCAGCCAGCAGCGGCCGGACCGACGCGCCCAGATTGTCGAGTCTCAGCCGTCCCACCGTCACCGCCGCGGCGTACCGCACACCGGGATTCGGGTCGGCCAGCAGCGCCCGGGCCACGGGCTCGGCCCGGGCCGGGGTGGGCCACAAGCCCTCCAGCGCTTGCGCCCGCAGTTCGGGCGCTTCCCCGAACGCCATCTCGTTGAGCATCGCCAGCGCCCGCTCCCGAAGCTCGGCCCTGCCGACGGGCGGCAGGGCCTTGATCTCGGCTGCCAGCGGGCCAGCGTCCTGCCCGGGCGCCGCGCCTATCGACACCGCCGGCCCTGAGGCCTTGGCGGCCTGACCCTTGCCCTTGCAGCCGAGCATCCCGGCGGGGGCGAGCAGGACCAGCGAGAGCGAGACGACGTGAAGCGGCTTGAGGTGGGGCATGGTCAGGGGTTCAGCGGTTCGGGGGTTGGGGGGCCCGGGCCGGGCTGGCGGGCGATGGACCGGGTCCGATGCGGGCCACGATGTCTTTCTGCCGCTCGCCGCCGCCGGTTCGGCCACCGGGGGTTCTACTGGGGATCAGGCTGACGACGAGCATCACCAACATCGTCGCAAGCGCAAAGTACGCCACAACATCGCCGTTACGGGCGTAGATGGTGGTTTCGCCGTCGGGCGGCAGGCTCACCTCGGCCCGCAGGATGCCTTCCTCGCGGCTGCCGCCCCGGCTGGAGCCTTCCACCCCCTGAACAAGGACTCGTCCCCGGGCGTCGATCGCGGCCGAGATGCCCGTGTTGGCCGCGCGGATCATCGGCGTGCCCAGCTCGATGCAGCGCCATCGGGAGATGAGCAGGTGGTTGGCCCGGGCCCCGTCGGACGCGCCGAACCATCCGTCGTTGGTCAGATTGAGCAGCACATCGGCCTTGCGCTGGCCATCCTCGAAGACCAGCCGGCGGTTGAGCCACGGGATCGTCACCTCGAAGCAGATCGGGGTCGCCAGCCTGGCCGCGGCGGGGCCCTTGGGCGGCTCGGGCTTGCCGTCCTTGCGCTCGGGGGCGGGGCGGAGCAGGGGGATCTCGGGCCGAACGGGCCGGTCGCCGGGGGAGAGGTTGAATTCCATTCCGGTAGCGCCGAGCGCCAGCAACCGCTGCTCGAGCCACTTCCAGTTCGAGATGTACGGCATCGTCTCGCCGAAGGGCGTGAGGAACAGCTTGTCGTAGCGTTCCACGCGCGGGCGGCCGTCCTCGATGACCACCGCGCTGTTGAACTCGCGGTCGCGCGTCACCGACACGCGGCCGGTGTCATCCAGCCGGATGCGCAGCCCCTCGGCGGCGATCGCCCCCACCAGCATCGGGATGCCCAGGTTCGCCTGTTTCTCCAGCAGCCGCTGGGCGAAGAGCGTCGAGGGGATCCTCTCGCCGGTACCCGACGGCGAAGCCGGGGCGCTCAGGCCGGCCCGGCGCTCTTCTTCGAGCGACTCGCGGTTGAGGCCGAAGAGCCCGGGGTACATGGTTTCAGGCCACACGATGACGTCGGGCCGCTTCTCGCCCTCGGCGGCCTTCCCGGTGAGGGCCAGCCACGAGTCCAGGGCCTTCAGCCGCTCGCCGATCGGCCAGGCCATCTTGTTGCTCTGCGGAAGGTTGGTCTGCACGACGGCGGCGCGGAAGGTGCCGGGGCCGCGTGTCGGCGGGGGCGTCGAGACCACCGCCCCCATCACCAGGAACAGCGCCCACGCCACGCCGACGCCCTTGACCACTCCCTCGGGCGGCCCGTCGCCGGTCGCCTTGCCGCGACCCTTGAACCAGCGGACCACGTCGAGAGCAAGCCCCGCCGAGAGGGCCAGCCACGCCCCCACGCCGTACACACCCGCGACGGTCCCGATGAACCGGGCCGAGTCGGACCAGATCAGCGGATGCCCGGCCAGATACCACGGGTAGCCGTTCCAGACCACATCGCCCCGCAGCACCTCCAGCCCGCCCCACACCGCGGGCACGATGAGCAGCGCGGGCAGGGTGGGCACGGCCCGCCGGATCTTCGAGGCGATCAGCACGAACAGGCCGGGCCACAGGCTGAGGTACGCCACCAGCACCGGGAAGCCCGCGGCCGAGATGTCGCTGATGAACCAGTGGTGGCCGCCCCACATCGGCGCGCTCGCCAGCCCGAAGCCCAGGGCCGAGCGCCAGGCGCGTCGGGTCTTCCACGCCACCACGATCGGCGGCACCATCGCCGGGATCATCAGCGGGCCCAGGCCCACCGGCGGGAAGGCGCACCCGAACAGCGCGGCGTGCAGCAGCCCCCACAGCAGGGCCGCGGCGAACGGTCGGCGCTCGACGTCGAACCAGTCCTTCAGCACGCGGGGATGGCCATGGCCAGGGGGAACTCGGCGGTCACTTGCCGGCGTAGTCGATCACCCGAGCGATCTCGTTGCGCAGCTCCGGCCGGGCCACCACCCGGTCGATCAGGCCGGCCTCCAGCAGGAACTCGGCGGTCTGGAAGCCCTCGGGCAGCTCCTGCCGGATCGTCTGCTGGATCACCCGCGGGCCCGCGAAGCCGATGAGCGCCTTGGGCTCGGCGAAGATCACATCCCCCAGCATCGCGAAGCTCGCCGACACGCCGCCCGTCGTGGGATCGGTCAGCACGCTGATGAACAGCCCCCCGGCCTCGTCGAAGCGGGCCAGCGCCGCCGAGGTCTTGGCCATCTGCATCAGCGAAAGCCCCGACTCCTGCATCCGCGCCCCGCCCGAGCAGCTCACGATCACCAGCGGCAGGTCGTGCTCGGTGGCGTGCTCGATGGCCCGGGTGATCTTCTCGCCCACCACGCTCGAGAGCGTGCCCATGAAGAAGGTGAGGTCGAGGCACGCCAGCATCGCCGGGCGGCCCTTGATGAACGCCCGCCCCGTCTGCACGCCCTCGATCTGCCCGGTCTTCTTCTGCTCGGCCGCCAGCCGCTCGGTGTACGGCTTGAGGTCTTTGAACTTCAGCGGGTCGGTGGTCCGCAGGTCGGCGAACATCGGCTCGAAGGTGCCGTCGTCGACCAGCTGCCGCACGCGCTCGTTGGCCCCGATTCGGAAGTGGTGCTGGCACTCCGGGCACAGGTGGAGGTTGGCCTCCATCTGCTTGCGGTAGATCATCGCCGCGCACGCCGGGCAGCGGAGCCACAGGCCCTCGGGCACCCGGGTGGGGCGCGTCGGCTTGAGCTCCGCGAGCGCTTTGCTGTCGACCTGGGTCATCGCCGGTGCGTCATCCTCTTCCGCGGGTGCGGTCATGATCCGAACGATCGGGAACGCCTGTCAAGGATTCCGCCGTCGTTCTCGATGCCGAGTCGGGTTCGCCGCTGCCCCGGGGGTGTCACCGGGCACGCTCCGTGATGGGCCCGGCAGGTTGGGGAGGGTGTGCGGGTGTGCGGGTGTGCGGGTGGTGGGGTGGGGTGGTGTGGGGGGGGTCAGGCCTTGAGCTGCTGCCGCAGGTCCTCCAGCAGTTCGCGGAATCGGCCTTTCGAGACGGTGTGCGCCTCGACGCCGGGGCCGTCTTCGACCATGGTCCACAAGGCCCTTGGGCCTTGGCCCGCCAGCCATGCCCGCACCAGGCCGAATTCCATCGGCCGCAGCACCACCGCCACGCCCCGACGCCAGGCTTTTTCGGTGGCCTTGGCCAGCGATTCCAGCAGTCGCTCCTCGGCCTCGGAGAAGGTTTCGCCCTCTGGGGGGTTGATGCTCGATGGGTCCTCGCGCCACTGGCCGTAGGCGGTCGGGTAGCGATCCTCCAGATCGGCCGTCAGCAGCCCTTCCCAGAGGCCCAGATTCATCCCCGCCAGCCCGTCGAGAACCTTCACCTTGCCGCCGGTGCGGCGCGAGATCGCTTGGGCCGTCTGGCGGCTGGCCTCGTCGGGGCCGCAGTACACGTACTGAAGGGAGGCCTCGCCGTTCCGCTCGGCCAGCTCGCTCACCCGGGCGGGCAGCTCGGAAGCGCCCTGATCGCTCAGGGGCAGGTCGGTCCGCCCCTGGAGCCGTCCGGCGTCTTCCCAGTCGGTCCGCCCCGCCCGAAAGAGCACCAACGCGATCTGTCCGGATCTGCCCATCGAGTGTTCGCCACGCCCCGCCGAGGGCGGCCTTGGCACGCCGGCGGAAGCCTCCGCACCCGGGACCACACCACCTCGGTCGGCCGCGTCGGGTCGGGGGAGACGATACCACCCCCCTCCCTCCCGGGCCACGGCCGACAACCTCCGGTTGAGAGAAAACCCGAACATGAACCGTATATCCTTGGCGATGAACCGCCTCCACCGCTTCGGCCAGACGGTTCTCGGTCCTTGAAGGCCGCGTTCTCGGGCCTTGGGAGGCCGCTTTCGGGCCGGTGGCCGAGGGCTGCGGCCGGGGACCCCGAACCCCCCAGCCCGATCATATTCCGTACATACTCCAGCGGCGGTCAGGCCCGGGGTCCGCTGCCGCGGAGCCCGGCGACGGCCGCCGCTCGCTGGTGCGGGGCCAGACCGAACACGGCGGTGGCGGCGACGATGACATCGCACCCGGCACCCCGGACCGCCGCGGCGTTGTCGGGCCCGATGCCGCCGTCCATCTGGATTCGGGCCCGATCGCCCATCAGGGCGCGGAGCCGGCGGGTCTTCTCGAGCACGTCGGGGATGAACTTCTGGCCGCTGAACCCCGGGTTTACGCTCATCACGAGGATGAGATCGAAGGCCTCCAGCAGCCGGGGGCCGCCCAGGCGCAGCAGGGCTTCCAGAGGGGTGGGGGGGTTGATGGCCAGCCCGGCCGTCATGCCCAGGCTTCGGCAGTGCTCGGCGAGGGCCGCGGGGTCGTACCCCTCGCTGGCGGGGCTGCGGCCGGTGCCCGCGTGGCGGTCGAGACACGGCTCAACGTGGAACGTGTAGTGGTTGGCCCCGGCCTTGGCGAAGGCCTCGGCGTACTGGCCGGGGTCGGTGACCATCACGTGCACGTCGAGAAACGCCCCAGGCAGGGCGCGGCGGAGGCACCGCACCACATCGGGCCCCATGGTGAGGTTGGGCACGAAGTGGCCGTCCATCACGTCGATGTGCAGCAGGTCGGCCCCTGCGCCGCCGGGCGGCGCGGAGAGGGCGTGGCCGGCATCGTCGGCGAGCCGGGCGAAGTCGGCCGAGAGAATCGACGGGGCCACCAGGGCGGTGCCGGCCGGGATCGGCGACTTGAACATCGATGAGCCCACGGGTCGAGGGTACCGCGCACCCCGTGAAGCCGCCGGGCCACCGGGACCACCGGGCCGCGCTAGCGCTCGGCTCGGTGGGGCATGATGAGGTCCCAGCGGTTGCCGTAGCCGTCGCGGAACACCGCCACGCGCCCGTAGGCCTCGGTCCGCGGTGGCTCTTCAAAGCGGATGCCCCGGGCCGAGAACGCGGCGAGGTCGCGGTCAAGGTCGTCGGTGTGAAGGAACAGGAACACCCGCCCGCCGGTCTGATCGCCGATGCGGGCGGCCTGCCCGGGGTTGGCGGCGCGGGCCAGCAGCAGCCACGTCGGCGAGCCGCGCGGGGCCACCCGCACCCAGCGCTTCTCGGCGGAGAGCGGCGTGTCTTCGAGCAGCTCGAACCCCAGATCGCCCACATAGTGGCCGATCGCCCGGTCGTAGTCGTCGACCAGCAGCGTGACCCCGGCGATGGCGGAACCCATGCCCGATCCTCCTCTCCGCGGCCGTCGCAGCGGCCGGCCGGCGGCATCTGTAGCAGGTGGGGCCCCGCCCGAGCGCGGGCGAAGGGGCGGTGGATTCGTGGCAGGATCAAGCCGCCACCGCGTGGCCCGACTCTTGAGGGGGCGGTCGAACCTGCGTGCGGAATCGCTCGGCGATGCTCGGGCGAAGTCCTAGGCGCGGCCGCCCCACACGGCCCGATTCAAGGGAATCGGCGGCCATGGCCGGCTTGGGGCCGGTGGGGATCGCGCCTAGAATGGCATTGAGATCGAGTCTCAGGACTGGGGAAACGACCCAAGGAACGCCATGGCCTCGACGACGCTGAAGCTGCCCGTGTACTTCGACCACGCCGCGACGACCCCGTGCGACCCGCGGGTGGTGCAGGCGATGCTGCCGTATTTCACCGAGAGGTTCGGGAACGCGGGTTCTCGGAACCACAAGTTCGGCTGGGAGGCCGAGGACGCGATCGAGGGGGCGCGGGAGCACTGCGCGGCGCTGATCGGGGCGAGCCCGAAGGAGATCGTGTTCACGAGCGGGGCGACGGAGGGGAACAACCTGGCGATCAAGGGCGTCGCCGAGATGTACGAGCGTGCGCCGGCGGGCCGGGGGGGGCGCGGGCACATCGTGACGGCGATGCACGAGCACAAGGCGGTGCTCGACCCGTGCAAGCGTCTGATGAAGGAGGGGTTCGACGTGACCTTCCTGCAGCCGCGGCCGGACGGGATCATCACGGCCGAGATGGTGCGGGGTGCGCTGCGCGACGACACGATCCTGGTGTCGATCATGTGGGCGAACAACGAGTTGGGGACGATCAACGAGGTGCCGGAGATCGGCCGGATGATCCGCGAGCTGCGCAAGGGCGGCGGCCGCGACGACATCGTGTTCCACACCGACGCGACGCAGTGGGTGGGGAAGATGCCGACCAACGTGGAGACCGACGGCATCGATCTGATGACGTGGTCGGGTCACAAGATCTACGGTCCGAAGGGCGTCGGCGGGCTGTACGTGCGGCGGCGCAACCCGCGGGTGCGGCTGGTGTCGCAGATCGACGGCGGCGGTCAGGAGCGGGGCTTCCGCTCGGGCACGCACAACGTGACGGGCATCGTCGGGCTGGGCGAGGCGTGCCGGATCGCGCGGGCCGAGATGGACTCGGACCGCGAGCGGCTGTTCCGGCTGCGGACGCGGCTCGAGACGTCGCTTCTGGGGGCTCTCGACCACAGCCAGGTGAACGGCCACAAGGACCGCCGCCTGCCGCACATCGCCAACATCTCGTTCGGCTTCGTCGAGGGCGAGGGGCTGATGATGGCGATCAAGAACATCGCCTGCTCGTCGGGCTCGGCGTGCACCAGCGCGTCGCTGGAGCCCTCGTACGTGCTCAAGAGCCTGGGCGTGGGCGACGAGCTGGCCCACTCCTCGCTGCGGCTGTCGATGGGGCGGTGGACGACCGAGGAGCAGGTGGACTACGCCGCGGCGGAGATCACGAAGGCGGTGCGGAAGCTGCGGGAGATGTCGCCGCTGTACGAGATGCACCTGGAGGGGATCGACATCACGAAGATCGAGTGGCAGCAGCACTGAGGCCGCCCGCGGGCCCGTTCAACCGAGCACGAGCACACCATGGCATACTCACCCAAAGTCATTGATCATTACGAGAACCCCCGCAACGTCGGCTCCTTCGGCACGTCGAAAGAGGTGAAGGAGCGGAAGGACATCGGCGTCGGCATCGTCGGCGCGCCCGAGTGCGGCGACGTGATGCAGCTCCAGATCAAGGTCGACCCGGCGAGCGGGCGGATCGCGGACGCGAAGTTCAAGTGCTTCGGCTGCGGCTCGGCGATCGCCTCGTCGTCGCTGGCCACCGAGTGGCTGAAGGGCAAGACGGTCGACGAGGCGATGCAGATCAAAAACACTGACATCGTGCAGGAGCTCTCGCTGCCGCCGGTGAAGATCCACTGCTCGGTGCTGGCCGAGGACAGCATCCGCACCGCCATCGCCGACTACAGGAAGAAGAACGGCCTGCCCGCCGAGGCCGACGCCGCCCAGGCCCACTGAACCCGCCGTCTCCGGCATCGGATATCGAGGACCAACCCATGGCCATCACGCTCACCCCCACCGCGGCCCGCGAGATCACGACCATCGTCAAGCAGCAGGAGCTGGACCCCCAGAGAATCCGCCTGCGCGTCGGCGTCAAGGGCGGCGGCTGCTCGGGCTTCTCGTACGTGCTCGACCTGACGGAGGTGCAGAAGGACTCCGACGAGGAGTTCGACCAGCACGGCATCAAGGTCATCTGCGACCCCAAGAGCCTGCTGTACCTCAACGGCACGACGATCGACTTCAAGGACGAGATCATGGGCCGCGGGTTCGTGTTCCAGAACCCCAACGCCAACACCTCGTGCGGCTGCGGGTCATCGTTCGCGGTGTGATGCGCCTCCCGGCGCGGGGTTGTTCCCTTTCATCTTCAGGAGCAGCGCGATGACGCTCGGTCGCACCGGCGGATGGCTTGTTCGTGTCCTGGCGGCGGCGTTCGGGCTCGTGGCCGCGATCGCGGCGGTGGCTCCGGCGGCGGCACGCGATCCCGCGTCGGCCGCGCCCACCGGCCAGCCGGCCGAGCCCGCCGCGTCACCCGCCCCCGACTCGGCGAAGCCGGCCCGCGCCGCGGAGGCCACGGCGGCAGGCCACCCGTGGCTGCGCACCCGCGACGCCGGCGAGCGCATCCGGCGGCTGGAGGTGCTCCAGCAGCCGTACCGGCTCGTCAATGCCGAGGGCGCGCCGGTCGCCGGCTCGCCCACCGTGACGCTGGTGGGGGCCATTCACATTGCTGACCGGTCGTTCTACCGCACGCTGCAGAAGTTCCTCGACGGGCAGGACCTGGTGCTGTTCGAGGGCGTCGCGCCGCCGGGCTTCGGGTCGGGCGAGCCGAAGACCGACGCCGAGCGGGCCGAGACGACCAAGGCCCGGTTGCGGACGGTCGGGCTCATCATCGAAAAGCACAGGAAGGAATCGGGCGCGTACCCCGAGTCGCTGGCGACGCTCGGCGAGGAGCTCGCCAGGCACCGGCGGGCCCAGATGTGGCTGGCCAAAGGCAAGGCCGACGGCTGGGGCCGGGCGCTGGTGTACGAGCGTGCCGCCGACGGCGCTTCGTTCACGCTGCGCAGCCTGGGGGCCGACGGCCGGCCGGGCGGCGAGGGCCCCGCGGCCGACGCGGCGCTTTCCGACCTCGAGCCCTTCAAGCCCGCGGAGCTCGAAGATCAGGAGGGCCTGCAGTCGCAGCTGGCGCGGGCGCTCGATCTGACCTTCCAGATCGACGAGATGGACATGCTGCGGCCGCAGTTCAAGAACTCCGACATGTCGGTGGATCAGGTGAACGCGCGGATCGTCCGGGAGGGTGGCGACGCGGCCCCGCTGCTATCGATGCTCGACGGTTCGAGCTTCACGGCGCGGCTGGCGGGCACGGTGCTGAAGCTCATCGAGCTGCTGCCCGGCGCTTCGGCCCGCGGGAAGCTCATGATCATGGAGATGATGTCGAGCGTCGACGAGTCGCTGATGGCCACGTCGATGCCCGGCGGCAAGGCCCTGCTGAAGGTGATCATCGACGAGCGGAACCAGGTGGTGCTCGACGACCTGAAGGCCGCGCTCGACGCCGGCAAGGCCCGGAACATCGCCGTCATCTACGGCGGCGGCCACATGCCCGACCTCGAGCGGCGGATGGAAAAGGAACTGGGCCTGCGCCCCGTGCCCGACGCCGAGACGTGGAACGCCGCGATCACCCTCGACATGGAGAAGGAGGGCATCCCGCCGAGTGAGGTGCGGATGATGCGGAACATGATCCGCCAGCAGCTGCAGATGATGAAGCGCGGCGGGCGGTGATCGTCGGGCTCGTTCCCCCCGCTCCCTGAACGTGAGGTGCGCGGCATGGCGCGTTGGTTGATCCGCGAGCGTTCGGTGGTGTTCCGGGCGGTGCGGTTCGTGGTCGAGCGCAGCCTGCGCCGGCGCGAGGGCGAGCCCGAGGCCTCGGAGCGCGACTACTACCGGCTCCTGTTCCGCGATTTCGCGATCGTCTGCGCCGTCACCGACGACGGACAGATCGTGCTCGTGCGGCAGTTCAGGCACGGGAACGAGACCCAGACGCTGGAGCTCCCCGGGGGCATCCTCGACGAGCACGAGGCCGACCCGATGGCCGCGGCCCGGCGCGAGCTCGAGGAAGAGACCGGCTTCGGCGGCGGCGACTGGAGCGTGCTCGGCGAGATCGACCCGGCGCCGGCGCTCCAGAACAACCGCGCGGTGTTCTTTCTGGCCCGCGGGGTGCGCCGGCTGGGCCCCCCCCGGCCCGACGCGGGCGAGGACGTGGCCATCGAGCTGACCCCCGCCGCGAAGATCGGCGAGCTGATCGCCACCGGCGCCATCCGCGGGGCGCTCATGGTGGCCGGGCTCGCGCTGCTGCGGGAAAAGGGCGGCGTGTGAGGCGCCCGGGGCGGCGCGGCCGCGTCGGTGGGCGGGAAAGGGGGGGTTAGGCGGGGCGGCCGTCGGAAAACAGGGGCTCGGCCGCGTCGGGCGCGGCCGGGGCGGGCACGCCGGCGAAGGCCGCGCCGTCGGCGGTGAGCTGCCGCCCGCGCCGCGTGCGGGCCAGGAAGCCCACCTGCAGCAGGTACGGCTCGACGACGTCTTCGAGGGTGCCGGCGTCCTCGCCCATGGTGGCGGCGACGGCCTCAAGCCCCACGGGCCCGCCGCGGTAGGTGGTGCCGATGACGCGGAGATACTTGCGGTCGAGCTCGTCGAGCCCCAGGGTGTCGACCCCCTCCAGGGCCAGCGCCTCCTCGACGACGCGCGGGCCGACGCGGTCGGCGGCCTTCACCTGCGCGTAGTCGCGCACGCGCCGCAGCAGGCGGTTGGCGATGCGGGGCGTGCCGCGGCTGCGGCGGGCGATGGCCTCGAGCCCGGTGGGCTCGGCGTCCATCGACAGCAGCCGGGCGCTGCGGCGGACGATCTCCAGCAGGTCTTCCCAGGGGTAGTAGCGGAGGTGGTGCACCAGGCCGAAGCGGCTGCGCAGCGGGGCGCTCAGCAGGCCGGCGCGGGTGGTGGCGCCGATGAGCGTGAAGGGCTGCAGGCGGATGGTCACGGTGCGCCCGTTCATGCCCGAGTCGACGGCGACGTCGATCTTGCGGTCCTCCATCGCCGGGTAGATGAACTCCTCGACGGCGATGGGCAGGCGGTGGATCTCGTCGATGAACAGCACGTCGTTGGGCTTGAGCTTGGTGAGGGCGCCCACCAGGTCGGCGGCGCGGGTGAGGGCCGGCCCGCTGGTGGTGTACACCGCGGCGCCCATCTCGGCGGCGATGACGTGGGCCAGGGTGGTCTTGCCCAGTCCCGGCGGGCCGTGCAGCAGCAGGTGCTCCATCGGTTCGGCGCGCCCGCGGGCGGCCTGGATGGCGATGGTCAGGCGCTCGACAAGCTCGCGCTGGCCGATGTACTCGCCCAGCCGCGTGGGGCGCAGCGACCACGAGGCCTGCTCCTCCTCGGGCGTGCGCGTACCAGCCGAGACCCAGCGCTCCGTCGCCATGGCCGCATGGTACGGGCTCCGGGACCGGCGCGTCGCCCGGGCCGCTCCGCTTGCGGGCCCCGAGCCGCGGGGCGTACCGTGCCGGGATGACCCGATGGAATGCGACGCTGCTGCGGGCGGGGACCTTCCGGCTTGACGCCGGCTGCATGTTCGGGCTCATCCCGAAGGTGGTCTGGTCGAAGTGGTTCGCCCCGGGGGTGATCGACGACCTGAACCGGATGCCGATGGAGCAGAACTGCCTGCTGCTGGAGTCGGGCGGGCGGCTGGCGGTCATCGAGACGGGGATCGGCGACAAGTTCGACGCCAAGCAGCGGGGAATCTACGCCCAGCAGCCCCGGGCGGTGCACGACGCGCTGGCCGAGCGCGGCGTCGACCCGTCGCAGGTGGAGGATGTGGTCTGCACCCATCTGCACTTCGACCACGCGGGAGGGCTCACCCGGGCGGCCGGGGGCGACCCGAACGCGCCACCAGCGCTCACGTTCCCCCGGGCCCGCGTGCACGCCCAGGCCACCGAGTGGCGCGATGCGCTGGCGAACAAGTCGACCATGCACGCGACGTACCTCCGGTCGCACATCAACGACGCGGTGGCCGCCCGCATGGTGCTGGCCGAGGGCGAGCGCGAGGTGGTCCCGGGCGTCACCGTGATGCCCACCCCGGGCCACACCTGGGGCCAGCAGTGCGTGCGTGTGGCCCTGGCCGACGGGCGGACGCTCGTCTTCGTCTCCGACGTCGTGCCCACGGCCCTGCACGCCCGGCCGACGACCAACCTGGCCTACGACGTCGAGCCGTACACCTCGATGCTCGAGCGGCAGAAGCTGCTGAAGGCGGCGTGCGAGAACCGGTGGATCCTGCTCCTCGACCACGAGCCGGGACACCCGGTGTTCAGCGTGGAGGCCGATCGGGAGAAGTCCGGGCATTTCGTGCTGCGGACGGCCGAGCTGTGAGGGCCGCGGGGGACGAGGCGGGGGTGTAGACTTTCCCGCCCGAAGGGTTGCGAACCGGCGGGGCGGGCGTGAGGACCAGGCGATGAAGCGTGCGGCAATCGGCGGCGTGCTGGCGGCGGGTCTGTGGTGCGGGCAGGCGTGGGCCGAGCCCACGGGCAAGGGTGCCGAGCCGGCGCCGGCCAAGCCCTCGGCCGCGAAGGCCCCGGATCTCGACGACCTGCTGGCCCGCATGACCGGCTCGTTCACCTCGCGCGGTCAGGCCCAGGACGATCCCGAGCACTACATGGACATCCGGCTGCGCATGGTCCGCATCTGGCCCGATCGGGCCGACGGCCCGTGGCTGTACGTCGAGCAGGCGGTGGGCGTGATGCAGAAGCGTCCGTACCGCCAGCGGGTCTACCGCCTGAGCGAGATGCCCGACGGCCGGCTGAAGTCGGAGGTGTACACCCTCCCCGGCGATGCGCTGGCCTTCGCGGGCGCCTGGAAGCAGGAGAAGCCGCTGGCCGACCTGACCCCCGACAAGCTGACGCTGAAGGAGGGCTGCGCCCTGGTGCTCAGCCGCCAGCCCGACGGCACGTTCAAGGGTTCCACCGACGGCAAGGGCTGCCCATCGGACCTCCGCGGCGCCACCTACGCCACGAGCGAGGCGCAGATCTTCGACGACCACATGGTCACGTGGGACCGGGGCTGGGACAGCGAGGGCAAGCAGGTGTGGGGGGCCGAGAAGGGCGGTTACCGCTTCGTGAAGCTCAAGCCCGGCGAGGCCGACCCGGAGCCCCTCCCGCCCCCGGCCCGCCCGGCGCCGAAGACCGACGAGCCCAAGCCCGTCACCAACGCACCGGCGCCCCGGCCGCGGGCCCCGGTCGATCATCCGCCGGAGGGCACGGCGCCCAAGGCCCCGCCCCGCTGAACCGCCCCCCGCCGCGGGCCTTCAGGAGCGCGGCTTGGGGCCCGGGGCCGACTTGGCCTCGGCCTCGTCCTGCGTCTCGATGCGCAGCTTGCGGAACTCCAGTTCCTTGCGGACCCCGGGGTCGCGCTCGAGCATGAGGGCGCGCTCGATGCGGGGCAGGGTCAGGTCGTTCTTGTCGCGGAGCAGCCAGTCGACCTCGATCACGCCGCGGAGCGCGGGCAGGTAGTTGGGGTCGCGGTCGAGCGCCCGCACCCACTCGGTGCGGGCCTCGCGCGGGTACTTTCGGTTGAAGTACAGCACGCCGAGGTTGTAGAGCGGCCGAGGGTCGGAGGGCGAGAGCTCGGCGGCGCGCGAGAAGGCCTCGGCGGCCTCGAGGTAGCGCTCCTGCCGCATGTACAGCTCGCCGAGGTTGTGCCAGGCCGGGCCGAACTCCGCGTAGCGGCCGAGCGCCGATTCGTACGTGGTCACCGCGTCGGCGACGCGCCCGGCCGCGGCGTGCCGCTCGGCCTCCAGCGCCAGCCGCTGCGCATCGGCGACGCGCACCGCCTCGCTCTCGAACGCGGGGCCGCTCGGGCGGGCGGGCCCGGCGCCCTTGCACCCCGGCGCCGCCGCCACCGGGGCCAGCAGCCCGAGAACGAGCAGGATCCGCACGCCACGCCGGTTGATGCTCCGCATCATTTCACCGCCTTGAACTCTGGCCGGCCCTGGAACATGGTGTAGTTGATGTTCGCCTGCCAGCCCGGGCCCGACGGCTGCACGGTGAACTGCGAGACGAAGACCTTGTGACCCCCGTCCATGAACCCCTTGTGCTTCGGCACCTCGTCGATCCACCGGAGGATCTTCTCCAGCGGCTGGCTGTCGATGACGCACTGCACGGTGGCCCGGTCGACCCCTTCGCTGAACGGAAGGGGTGAGATCTGGGCGTCGCCGATCCGGACCGAGGAGAGCGCCGCCGAGCCCCAGACCTGCTGCGCCACCTCCGAGATGTTGGCGGTCATGAAGTTCGTCGGCGGGTAGAGCTTGTTGACGTCGGGCCGCAGCTGCCGGAGCGAATCGATGTCGGCCAGCAGTTTGCGCGTCCGCGTGGCCGTCTCGAAATTCACGCGGTACTCCGACTTGCTCCGGCTGTACGCCGCCAGCGACACCAGCAGGAACGCCAGGCCGATGCCGGCGAGGAGGGCCGTCAGCACGATCATCCCGGTCGGCCGGTTGGCGCGGTCGGCGGCGGCGGCCAGCGCGGCCAGCTGGGCCTCCGACGAGGCGGGCCGGGCCGTGCGCCCGGGCAGCGGGGCCGAGCCGCCTGTCGGGATGGGCGCGCCGGTGGTCATCGCTTGAGGATCCAGTTCCCGCGGAACAGCGGCTTGAGAAAGTCGCCCGTCTGGCTGGTCTCCCAGTCGGCGTGCCGGCCCGCCCCACGCAGGCCGGTGAGGATCTGCGCGGTCACCGTCCGGTCGGGCACCGAGACCACGAGTTCAATGTTCTGCGCCGCGTCCATCGACAGCCGCTGAAGGCGGATGCTCGGGCGCGTGCCCGCCTCGCCCGCGGCCTCGCCGTCGTCGGGCCGGGCGTTGGCGTTCCGCGGATCCTCGAGAATGCCGACCACGCGCACCGCCTCGGCGAAGATCGCCGGCGGTGGCTTCGGCGGCTCGAACCGCGGCTTGGCCTGCTCGGCCGCGAGCTTCGCCTCCAGTTGCGGCACCACCAGGCCCGGCGCCAGGTCCTTGAACACCTCGCGGGCGTCCTTGTTCGCGGTGGCCGTCAGCGTGAAGCCGGCCTCCGACCACGCCGCGCCGGCCCGCCGCAACTGCCAACCGCCGCCCGCCAGCGCCAGCCCCAGACCCGCCAGCGCCGCCGCGCCCCAGCGGTACCGGGCCCGCAGCGCGCGGCTGGGCCGCGCCGTAAGCCGGGCCAGCGCGCGCTTCCCGTCGCCCGGGGCGGGCGACGGCGAACGTTCGAGTGTCTCGCTCAGGCGGAGCAGCGTCGCGCCGATCGGGTCGGCCTCGCCCGCGGTCCGCGTCGCGACCGATCCGAAACTCGACCGCACATGCCCGGCGATCTCCTGCGCCCGCGGGCCGACCACCACCAGCCTCTCGGGCCGGCGGCCGATCTGCGACGCCCACGTAAGCCAGTCCAGCGACAGACGACGGCGGGCCACCGCCCACGGGTCAGACTCGGGCTCGGGCTGCTGCGCGGCCTCCGGCCCGGCCGTCCCCGCGGCCGCCGGCTCCGGGCGCGGCCCCTCCAGCGCGGTGACGCCGCCACAGAGCAGGCCCGCCGCATCGGACCAAGCCCAGACCAGCCGACGCTCGCCGTCGGCGGCGATCACCGCGGTCACCGAGCGATCGTCCGCCCCACCGCCGGCACGCTCATCCCACGCCGCGGCCAGAGCGTGCCACAGCGTCATCACCGGGCCCACCCGCACGCCGCGCCCATCGAGCGCGTCGAGCCACAGCCGCAGCAGCGAGTCCGGCAGCGTGATGACCGGAAGGAACGACGCCGACTTCCGAGGCGCACGCCCGGGCCCCGAGCCTCCGAAACCGAACAGGCCCCTCGAACCGGTGGCCGCCTCGGGAGCGTGAACGGGCTCGACCGTGCCGATCGGCAGAGAATCCCCCCAATCCTGGGATGCCGATCGGAGCGTGGCGCTCAGCACCGGCGCTGCGGTGCTTGAAGCCTTGAGCCAGATGCACAGCGCCTCGTCGACGTCGCAGACCACCGCGGCCAGGCCCTTCCGGGCGGCCCGCTGGGTGGCCAGCCAGTCGGCCCCGTCAGACGCCCGGCCGCGCAGGGCTATGAGCTGGCCGGCCGCGTCGCCCACGGGGGCCACAGGGGCGGTCCATTGCGCACTGCCCTCCGAGCCCGCCAGGCGCAGCAGGGCCAAGTCGGACCGAACGTGGGCCACAGGGCGGGCCATCAGCGCGGTCCTCCCTGCGGACGCTGGGGGACCGCCGCGGGGTTGTTGAAGCTCCGCGGCATGCCGGGCTGGCCGGGCTGGGGCAGGTTGGGGGGCACGCCACGCCCGGCCGAGTGATCGGCCCCGGCGGGTCGCGCCCCGGGGGTCAGCAGCTTCGGTGGCGGGGGGATCGTTCGCTTCACCGGGGGAAGGGCTTCGCCGTCCCAGGAGACCCCGATTTCGTCTGCGGTGATCCGGTCGACCTTCAGGGTGCCGGTGCCGCCCGTGCCGCCGGCGTTCTCGGCGGCCATGGTCTGCCCGGCGAAGATGAACCGCTGGGAGCCGTTGATCGTGACGACCGCCACGATCTGGCGGGGCTGCTGCACGAAGCCGGTGTACTGCCAGGCGATCGACCGGGCCGGGGGCGGGGGCGGGGCCGACTCGCCCTGCTGCTGATCGCCGGGGGTTGTCGGGGCCACGTAGGGCTCGCGGAGGGCCTCCAGCCGGGCCGCCAGCTTGGGCCACTCCGCCGCGGGACCCTCGAGCGGCTTCGGCGGGGCGCTGGGCGGTACCGACGGCATCACCACCACCTGGCGGTCGGCCTCGCCGGGGCGCAGAAAGCCGGTGGGGGCGATCCAGACCAGAGCGCCCGCGGCGACCGCGCCCAGCGCGCCCGCCGGCAACAACACACTCGCGCTCCGAGTCGCGTCGGCCATCATGCCCCTTTGTACCGCCATCGGCCGATTCGGCCTCTGGGCGTCGGAATCGGCCCGGGCTTCATCCGTCGGCGGTTGGGTGCCGGGTGGGGGGGCCGTCCCGGGTTACCGGGCGCCTCGGCCGCCCAAGGGTGAGCCCGGAGCCACCCCCGCCGGCGAGGTGTCTGCCGCGGGCCGGCCGGGCCGGCCGGGTCGGCCGGGTCGGCCGTCGGCGCGGGCCGCCAGTTCTTCAGCGGCTTCCCGGGTCAGCCGCCGCCATTCGTGGATCACCGGCAGGTTGCCCTGGATCTCGGCCAGCAGCTCGTACCACTGCGGTTCGGCGTTGGCGTTCTGGACCTCGACCGCCAGCCGCCAGAGCGTGGTGTTGAGGGCGAAGAACTGGAGCATCGTCTGGGCATCGCGCTGCTCGATGCCCGCCCTGATCAGGGCGCCGAGAAGCTCCGGGGCCTCGACCTTGTCCTGCCCGGCCGCGTCGCGGAGGATGCCGATGGCCAGCGGGTTGTTGCCGGTGATCATGGCCAGCAGCTCGTCGGGCGCCGAGCGGAGGCTGACCTCCCACGGCCCCGAGCGGCGGACGAGGTCGATGCGATCTTCCGTGAGCCGCGAGAGGATGGTCAGCAGCAGCTTGCGGGCGTCGTCGGTCGGCGCGCGGCTGGGGAGGGCCAAGAGCGTCCCCTGACCGTCGTACACCTTGACGGTGACGCTCATGCCCGTCGGCAGCGTGGTCTGGATGACCGGGTCGCCGCTCCGGGCGGCTTCGGCGAAATTCGTGGAACCGGCCTTCTTGCCGATCCACAGCCGGACCAGATCGCGGACGCCCAGCATCTCGTGATGCCGCACGTAGCCTTCGATCTGACGCTGGACGATCGTCGCTTCCACCATCTGGCGGTTGATGAGCCAGCCGATCGTGATGACGGCGATCATCATGATTCCCAGCACGAGCACGAGCACGTACCCCCGCCGGAGACGGGCGGGGGAAACAGCCGGGATGATGCCGGGGGACCTCACTGGCGCTCCGTGATCACGTTGGTCTCGAAGAGCCAGTCGACCCCGCCACCGCCGGCGGTTTCGACGATGAGGCGGACCGCGACGGGGAAGTCTTCGGCGAGGTACGCCGCGTGGACCTCGAGCCAGTTCTCCTTGGTGGCGGTGGGGAGCACCCACCATTCCAGCCGCGTGACGCCGCGGAGAAGCACGGTTTTCTCGCCGGAAGGGTCGATGGGCCTCCAGACCAGGGACCAGGACTGGTCGACCTCATCGAGCTCGAAGCGGCCGCGGGCGCGGGAGACGCGCTTCATGAGGCCCTCGGGGTCGCGGGCGAGGTCGGCGGCCCGGGGCCGGCCGATGGGGGTGGGCGACAGGCTGACGACGACCTCGAGGGCGGGAAGATCGCGCCCGTCGCGGAAGAGGTCAAAGTGCGGGGGGCCGCTGGTGTCGGGCTCGGCGGTCAGGGCGCTCAGAAGATCGGCGCCGGTGGGGCCGGTGGGGCCGGTGGCGCCGCTCGGGCCGGTCGCGCCCGTGGTGCCCGTGGGGCCCGTTGCGCCGGTGGGGCCCGTGGGGCCTGTGTTCTGAAGCCCGCCGAGGGCCTGGTCCTTGGGCGGGGCGGCCACGAGCGACTGCATCGCTCGGCGGATGACCTCCTGGCTGCCGGCCTGCTCGACGACATGGTCGAACCGTGCGCCGGTCTGCCGGTCGGCGGCGGCCAGAAGGCCGATCAGGGCGAGTGCCGCGCCGACGACGATGAGCGAGAGGCTCACCGCGAGCATGAGCTCGATGAGCGTGAAGCCCCGCGGCGCCGGGGCGGGGACGATGGGCGGTCGGCGCCTCATCGCTGCTCCATCATGTCCTTGAGCTGGCGCTTGAGCCACTCGATGGTGCGCTCGGGGGGGCCGCCCGCGGCGTCGTAGATGCGCACGAGCTCGATGAGCGGGGGCCCCTCGGCCCGCCCGCGGTTGGCCACCCAGACGGTGACCTTGAGCTGCGTGATGCGCGACGTGAGCATCTCGTTGACGCTCGACTCGCCGAAGGCCTTGGCGGTGCGGCGGGAGGCGGTCGCGCCCTCCTCGCGCTCTTCGAGCAGCAACGAGTCTTCATACTTGAAGACGTACCGGAAGCCGCCCTGCTCGACGACGTTGGGCTGGCCGCGGAGTTTCTCCGAGTCGTCCATGTACTGCAGGACGATCCGATGGGCCACCTCGGCGGCGTTCAGGCGGTGACGGTCGCGCATCGACACGCCCTCCACGAACGCCACGCCGCCGAAGATCATCGACGCCGTGAGGCCCAGCACGGCCAGAGAGACCATGACCTCGAGGAAGGTCAGGCCTTTCCGGCGGGGCAAAGTTCGGCTGGGCGGTGCGGGCATCGGTGTGATCGCGGCCTCACCACTTGGTGTCGGGGCCCACCCAGATGGCCCCCGAGTGCTTGTCGGGCCCCGGGCCCGCGGTCTCGACGCCGTCCTTGCCCCAGCTCACCAGCAGAAACCCCTCGAAGCCCTTGGGCCCGGGCGACATGTAGACCAAGGGGCGCTCCCACGCGTCGGTGGGGAGGACGGGCGGGTTGAGCAGGTTCTGCTGCACGAGCACGTTCAGGCCGGGGTTCGAGGGTGGGTACGTGCCGTAGTTGGTGCGGTACAGCGAGAGCGCCGCGACGACCGACTTCATGGTCGCGCGGGTGGCGTCGTACTTGGCCTTGTCGCCGGCGCCGACGAAGTTCAGCGTCACGATCGTGCCGAGCACGGCGATGATGATCAGGACGATCATCAGTTCCAGGAGCGTGAAGCCGCGGGATGCGGCGGCGGCGGTTCGGCGGGCGGTGGGCATGGTCGGGTCTCCTCACGGATCGGGCGGCGGCGGGCCGGGGCCGCACCGCGATTTTAGGGGCCCGCGGGGCGGCGGTTGCCCGCGTCGGGCCCGGGGGTCATCCCGCGCTCGTCGCCCGGGTGATCAGCGGCACGGCGATCGCGACGATCACCGGTCCGAGCACCAGGAACAGCGCGATAAGCGCGGCGGGCTCGATGAGGCCGAGCAGGCGGGCCGCCCGCTTGTCAACCTCGTCGGCGGTGGTGGAAGCCAGGGAGTCGAAGGCCGAGTCGAGGTCGCCGGCGCGGTCGGCGGCCATCAGCAGCCGCCGCGTGGCCAGCGGCAGGGCGTCGACGCGGTCGAGCAGCACGCGGAGCAGGCCGCCGTCGACCAGGTTCTGCCTGAGGGTGTCCAGCTGCGACCGCAGGCGGGGCTGGCTGATGACGCCGACCGACGTCGCGAGCGCCTCGGCCAGGGTCACGCCGCTCTTGGTCATCGCGGCCATCACCGAGAAGAACCGGGAGATCTCGGAGTACAGGATCAGGTCTTTGGCCGCGGGTGTGCGGATGAGCAGGCTGCGCACGCCCGCGATGATCGGGGCCCGCAGCACGAACGCCGCGACCACCGCCACCCCCATCGCGATCATCAGCGCCGTGCGGTGGGCCCCGCAGAACTCGCCGAACGAGAACACCATCTCGCTGAACCAGGGCAGCGAGTTCTCGCGCGAAAGGGCCCTGATCTGCGCCGCCAGCGTGGGCAGCAGGAAGAAGACGAGCACCATGAACAGCAGGAAGCCGACGGTCGCGATCACCGCGGGGTAGATGAGCACGGTGATGGCCTTGCCGGAGATCGCCAGCCGCCGGCGGGCCGCCCGGGCCAGCCGCTCGGCGGCGCCGGCCAGATCGCCCGTTCGCTCGGCCGAGCGGTACACGGCCACGGCCACGGGATCGAACCCGCCCACCCGCTCGCACGCATCGGCGAAGCCGGCGCCCGCCGCCACGCTCTCGCGCATGCGGCCGATCTTCGCCGCGGCCCGCGCGCTCACCACGCTGCTGGCCACCTCCAGCGCCTCGGTCAGCGGCACGCCGCGCGACAGCAGGATGTGCAGCTGGTCGTTCAGCGCCGCCTCATCGCGCAGGCCCAGGCGCTCGCCCCCGGTGGTGACGAACGCCGGGAGCCGGTAGGCCGACAGCAGCAGGAGCTGCTCGCGCCGGAGTTCCTCGGCCAGGGCCGATTCGTCGGCGGCGCTGCGCACGCCCAGGGTCTTGCTCCCGGTGGGCTTCATCGCCTGGAAGAAGAAGGCTCGGTTGGTGGGGGCTGCGGACATCTCTCAGGCAGGAGCAGGGATCAATCGGGCGGCGGCGAAATCGGGCTGGCGTGGGGTCGCGGCGTCGCGTGGGGTCCTGGGG
>JACVCL010000137.1 GCA_016742075.1 Phycisphaerales bacterium | reverse complement strand
GGGCGTGGGGGCGGTGGGGGCGGTGGGGGGGTGCGGTCTGTCGCTGAGCTTCGACGCCGCGGGCCGGACTCGTGCCCGGGAATGGCGTTTTTCCGCCGGGGTTGAGGGACGGGCCGCATCGGGCGCCGACGGGCCCGGTACCATCTGGCTTATCGAATTCGACCCGGTGTCGGGCGTGCCGTCTTTGCGGCGAACGAGCCCCGGCGGCTGAGCGGGCGACCTGTCCGGGCAACACGGAGGATCGGGCTTCATGGCAACGGCGACCGTCGGGCGGATCTCCCGCCGTCATCCCGCTCGGGGGCGATCGGGCTTCACGCTGCTCGAGATGCTGCTGGTGGTGGTCATCATCGGGATGCTGGCGGCGCTGGTGTTCACGAACCTGGGGCGGGTGGGCTCCGAGAGCAAGGTGAAGATCACGCGGACGCAGATCGAGGCGCTGGCCACGATGGTCGAGCGCTTCAAGCTGGACGTGGGCCGCTACCCGACCAAGGAAGAGGGCCTGAAGGCGCTGGTGGAGAAGCCGGCGGGTGTGGAGGGCTGGAACGGCCCGTACGGCGGCAAGAAGACGCTGCCGAAGGACGGCTGGGGGCGCGACTTTGTCTACGACACCGACGCCACGTTCGGCTTCGTCATCCGCTCGCTCGGGGCCGACAGCAAGCCCGGCGGCGAGGGCGAGAACGCCGATCTGGACAACCGCCAGTAAACCATGACCTCCGCACCCACCGCGCCCGGAGTCGTCGGCAGTGGGGGGGGCGGTGCGATGCGCGCCGGGTCGTACGACGGGCGGGCATTCGGGGCCATGCTCGCCGCCCGCAAGCTCATCGCCGAGGAGCACTGGCGCATCGCCGGTGAAGTGGCCCGGAAGGACGGCCTGACCGAGCTCAAGGCGCTGGTGGACCTGGGGACCATCTCGGAGGAGACACTGGCCGACGCGCTGGCGGAGCACCTCGGGCGGCCCCGGTGGAAGCCCGACGCCGACGATGCCGCGACGCTCGTGCTTTCTGAGTCGGTGCCGGTGGAGTTCATGCGGTCGTCGGGGGTGCTGGTGCTGGAAGAGCCGATGCCCTTTGCGCCGGATCAGGCGGGCGACGCCGGGCCGAGGGCCGGGGCCCGCGCGGCCCGGCTGGTGGTGGCCGACCCGTCGGACCATCACCAATGGAACGCGCTGCTCCGCCGGTTCCCGCCGGCCGCGGGCCACACCCTGGCCATCGGCACGCACAAGGACATCACGCGGTTCATCGACGAGCGCGCCGGCGACGGGCGTCAGAGCGGCGGGGGCGCGGCGGGCGGGGCCGGGGGCACGGCCGCGGAGGCGATCGACGTCTCGGGCGAGCTCTCGCAGCTGCGCGACCTGGCGAGCACGGCGCCGGTGATCCGGTTCTTCCACCAGATGGCCGAGCGGGCGATGGACCTGAACGCGTCGGACATCCACCTCGAGAGGTTCGACCGGCGCGTGTCGCTGCGGTTCCGGGTCGACGGCGTGCTCATCGACCAGCCTGCGCCGCCGGTGAAGCAGTACGAGGCGCTGCTGTGCCTGATCAAGATCCGCGCCAGCCTCGACATCGCCGAGCGGCGGCGGGCGCAGGACGGGCGCATCCAGCAGCGGCTGCGTGGCCGGGCCATCGACATGCGCGTCTCGATCCTGCCCACGATGTACGGGCAGGACGCGGCCATCCGCCTGCAGGACCGCCAGCGGCTGGGCTCGATCACCCTGCCCGACCTGGGCTTCGCCCCGCCGCAGGTGACAGCGCTGCAGGCCGTGGCCAACAAGTCGCACGGCATCCTGCTCATCACCGGGCCCACGGGCTCGGGCAAGACCACCACGCTCTACGCGCTGCTGCGGTCGCTGGCGTCGTCCGAGCTGAAGGTGGTCACCGTCGAGGACCCCGTCGAGTACGCGATGGACGGGATCAACCAGGTGCAGGTCAACCCGGCGATCAACCTCTCGTTCTCGAACACCCTCCGGCACATCTTGCGGCACGACCCCGACGTGATCCTGGTGGGCGAGATCCGCGACCACGAGACGGCCGAGATGGCCTTCCAGGCCGCGCTCACCGGCCACATGGTGCTGAGCACCCTGCACACCAACGATGTCCCCGGGTCGTTCGTGCGGCTTATCGACATGGGGGTTCAGCCGTACTTGGTCAACGCCGCGGTCGAGGGCATCAGCGCCCAGCGGCTCATGCGTCGGCTGTGCACCGGCTGCGGCAACCGTCCCGATTCCCGCGAGGGCTGCCGCGCCTGCGGCGGGCTGGGGTACCGCGGCCGCGTGGCGGTGATGGAGTTCGCGGCGATGAACCCCGCCGTCAAGCGGGCGATCCTCGAAGGGGCCGATGAGCGCGGCATCCGCGCGGCACTGGGGGCGTCGGGCTTCGTCACCCTCCGCGAGGAGGCCCGGCGGCTCGTGGCCCAGGGCATCACCGACGACGCCGAAGTGGTCCGCTCCCTGGGCGAGAGCGACGCGGAGGACGGGGCGTGACCCACTTCGCCTACACCGCCGTGCCCCTGGCCAACCCCTCGGCCCGGGTGGTGGCCGATACGGCGACCGCGGCCGACGAGCGCTCGCTCCGCGACTCCCTGCTGGCCAAGGGCCTGCTGGCCGTGCAAGTCCGGCCCGTCAGCGTGGCCGATGCCGTGAAGGCCGCCCTGGCGGGCGGCGGCGTCCGCGGCGGCGACGGGACGTGGTTCTTCTCGATGCTCCGAACGCTGCTGGTGTCGAAGGTGCCCGTCGAGTCGGCGCTGGGCACGCTCGAAGAGCTCGCGCCGCGGCCGCGGCTCAAGCGGGCCTGCGCGGGCGTGCGGGCCGAACTCCGCCGCGGGGCCTCTCTCGCCGACGCGGTCGCCGCGGTGCCCGGCCTGGCCTCGCTTCAGCATCTGGCCGTGCTCCGCTCGGGCGGTGATTCGGGACGGCTCGACCACGCCGTGACCCTCATCGACCAGTCACTCCGCACCGCCGGGCGCATCCGGCGTGCGGTGCTGTCGCAGCTCACCTACCCGCTGATCCTGGTGGTGGCGTCGGTGCTGGCGGTGTGGTTCCTTTCGGTGGCGGTCATCCCGCGTTTCGCCGAGACGCTCAGCCAGCTCGGCGCCGAGATGCCCTGGCAGACGCGCCTGACCATGGCCGCGTCGGGGGTGCTCATGTGGCTGGTCCCCTTGGCCGCGGCCGCCGCGGCAGGCGCCTGGATCGCCCGGGCACGCCTGCTCGGCCCCGCCGCCCGCGCCAAGCTCGATGCACTGGTGCTCCGCACGCCGGTCCTCGGCAGCGTGCGCTGGCACGCCCAGGCCGCCACGCTCACCGACGTCGCGGCCACCATGGTCGAGGGCGGGGCCGACGTGCTCTCGGCCGTCCGCCAGGCCGAGCAGTCGGTCACCTCGCCGACCATCGCCGCCCGGCTCGCCGCCAGCGCCGCGCGCGTCCGCACCGGCGCCGACCTCGGCGAGGCCCTGCGGGCCGAGGCGGTGCTTCCCCCCGCCGTCGGCGCGATCGTCCAGGTGGGCCTCCGCAGCGGCGAGCTCGGCCCGGCCCTCCGCCGCGCCGCCGATCTGTGCCTCGAGCAGCAGGAGACCGCCACCTCGCGCCTGCTGGCGCTGCTGCAGCCGACGGTCATCGTCGTGCTCGCCGGGGCCGTGGGGTGGGTCGTGTACAGTCTGATCGTCGGCATGCTCGCCGTCACCAACATGTCGGGGCTCTAGCGCCCGCGGCCGTCAGAATCTCGGGAGATCTCCGATGAACTTTGCTCGCAACGCCCGCGCCTGCACCCTCCTGGCGCTCTCGGCCGGCACGGCCATCGCCCTCGCCGGCGGCTGCGCCAAGCCCGACCGCGCCGAGCCCATCGCCGGCCCGGCCCGCGCCGTGCAGCCGCCGCCGCGGTTCGAGAACACCACCCGCCCCGTCACCGAGCGGCTCGACCTGGCCGCCGCCCCGCAGGCCCGCCGGCAGCCCGGCGAGGCCGTGGCCGCGCTCAAGCTCAAGGCCCCGGCCGAGCACGACCGCGTGCAGCCCTCCGTCACCATGCCCAACGCCGGCGAGCTCATCCGCGTGAAGTACGCCGCGGCCGACGCCGCGATGCGCGACGTGCTGAATGTCCTCCTGGGCGAGTACCTCGGCCGCTCGTTCGTGCTGGCCCCGGGCCTGGCCGCGCTGCCGCCCAATCTCACCTTCTCGGTCGACGAGGAGATGACCCGCGCTGACCTTCTCGATTTCGTCGGCGCCCTGGGCCTGCTCTACAACTTCGCCATCGAAGAGGGCGAGCGGGGCGTGCTCATGGTGCGACAGGGCGACGTGGCCGCCAAGGCGTCGAACCTGCCCATCCTCACCGGCCGCGCCGCGGTCGACAACGACCTGCAGGCCCTCCGCCTCCGCCGCCTGCGGCACGTCGCCGCTCCCGAGACGGTCAACGTGCTCAAGGAAGTGCTCTCGCCCGGCGCCAAGATCGCCAACGTCGGCGACATGCTGGTGCTCGTCGACACCACGCGCCAGCTCAGCAAGGCCTCGCGCCTGCTGGCGGCGCTCGACGTGCCGGCCTTCGAGGGTGTCGAGCTCGTGATTTTCCGCCTGGCCCACCGCTCGCCCGACGAGGCCGCCAAGGTGCTCGACGCCATCACCAACGGCGCCCGCATCAACAACCAGGCCAACCCGCTGGTCACCTTCGTCCCCGTCCCCGCCTCCGACCGGCTGCTGGCCATCTCGCGCGACCCCACGCTCACGCCGACGATCCGCACCTTCGTCGAGCAGGTCGACTCTCCCGGCGACTCGGCCCCGCGCGGCCGCTACCTCTACCGCGTGCAGAACGGCTCGCCCGACGCCCTCAGCAAGCTCGTCTCCGACGTCTTCGCCGACAAGATCGAGACCCAGGCCGACAAGGGCAAGGGCGGCTCGCGGATCCGGCTGACCACCGAGACCAACGAGCGGCTGCTGATCATCACCGCCACCGCCCAGGACTACGCCGACGTCCTGGCCACCCTCCGCGCCGTCGACCGCCCGCGCCAGCAGGTGTTCCTCTCGTCGATCATCGCCGAGGTGAACATGACCAACAACCTGCAGTTCGGCGTCGAGTACTTCCTCCGCGTGCTCGACAAGCAGGGTGTGGGTATCTCCGAGATCACCGGCACACCCGGCCTTCCCGGCGCCGCCTCGGGCGCCGCCTTCTTCACCGCGGCCGACGGCGTCGCGATCGTCAAGGCCCTGCAGAACGAGTCGCAGGTCGACATCCTCAGCCAGCCGCAGGTGATCGTTCAGAGCGAGAAGACCGGCATCATCCAGGTCGGCGGCCGCGTGCCCATCGCCAAGTCCTCCACCGAGACCGGCTCCTCCACCGGCGGCACCACGCTCCCCCGCACCGACGTGGGCTACGAGGACACCGGCGTCAAGCTCGAGATCCGCCCCACCGTCAACGAGAGCGGCTACGTCACCCTCCAGATCAAGCAGGAGATCAAGGAAACCACCGCCGCCTCCACCGACACCACCGTCGCCAAGACCAGCCCCGAGTTCATCACCCGCAACCTCGACACCACCGTCACCGTGCCGCACGGCCGCACCCTCCTGCTCGGCGGCATCATCCGCACCCAGCGCAACCAGGATGTCACCAAGATCCCCATCGCCGGCGACATCCCGCTCCTCGGCCAGGCCTTCCGCTCCACCGCCGACACCACCAGCCGCCGGGAGCTCATCCTCGCGATCACGCCCTACATCGTCACCGAGCCCGAGCAGGCCGCCGATCGGTTGTCCGATTTCCTCCAGTCCGCCGCGGCCGTCCGGGTCGCCCTGTTCGAAACGCAAAACGAGTTACCCGTGGGTGCGCTCTTCTCGCCCTCTCTCGTGAGCCCCCCGCAGGGCGATCAGCCGCCGCCCCAGGACCAGACGCCACCCGCCCCGCCCGCACCCGGGCCTTCGACCATCCCCTCGCCCACCTCCGAGCCGGCGCCCGCCGGTTCCCCGGCCGCCCAGCCTTCCTGAGGACCTCGTGCGCCCGCCCGCCCATCGCCCGGCGTTCACGCTGCTCGAGGCGGTGATCGCGCTGGCGATCCTCGCGACGGTGGCGGTCGTCACGCTCGAGATCCGGGCCCGCACCATCAACTCCGCGGCGGGGCTCGCCGAGAAACTCCGCGACGACCGCGACGCCGAGGCTCTCTTCACAATGCTGCTCCACGGCGCCCTCCCGCTCCCCGTGGTCGATGAGCGCAACCCCTCGCCCGTATGGTCGGGCACGCACCGTGGCCGCCCGTACACCATCCGCCGTGCGGCCGTCACGCTGCCCAACCCCGCGATCGCCGCCCGCCCGGCCCCCACCGGTCTCGCCCGCGCCGGCGATGCCCCCGCCCCCCCATCTCTCGTCC